>MEWM01000053.1:7165-7931 GCA_001775355.1 candidate division Zixibacteria bacterium RBG_16_43_9
TGAATTGGGCAACTACCTTCTACAATCCTCATCTCTTCTCTCGCAGGCAGATGCTATCATCCGCCTGTATATCCATTGGTAAAGCTAAAGTTTCAAGACCTTGAGGCTTTACACTCCAGATATTCTATACAACTTTCTCCTTGCTTTCTTTAAGAGAAAACATAAATTCTTTGAAGATGTCCAGATGAGGGAGATGGTTTATGCTAAATAGAACCTGCAGATTTTCTTTTTTTCTAATTTTAGTCCTTTTCTTCTCCTCTTCTCTCCCTTTTGCTCAGGATAAAAGCAAGAGAAGTATGAATGATTACCTTGCCTTTAATCATTATATAAACGGTACCCTGTTTGAGCTTGAAGGGGACTTAAAATCAGCTATCCGGGAATATAATGAAGGTTTGAAATTTGCTCCAGACTCCTATACCTTGAGAATGTCACTGGCCAAGGATTATTTCCAGACCGGAGACTACCAATCTGCTTTAAAAGAAGCTTCCAGGATCCAGCCCCAAACAGCCGGGGTCTGGGCTTTTTTGGGCGATTGTTACAGGAGCCTGAACAAAAAAGATGAGGCGGTTGAAGCTTATTTTAGAGCAGTTCAAGCTGATACAAGTTTAGTTACACCTTATTTCTATTTAGCCCAGGTCTGGCAGCAGGAAGGTAAATTAGACTCTGCCATCTATGCCTGGAGAAAAATCTCTTTAGCCTCGCCTTTAAACCAGGGGATTTATCTGAACCTGGGATTTCTTCTGGAACTCCAGGGTAAGCTGGATGA
>MEWM01000053.1:8206-8370 GCA_001775355.1 candidate division Zixibacteria bacterium RBG_16_43_9
GAATCTACCTCTCCCTGAAAAAATATCCCCAGGCAGAAACCCTTTTCTCAGATTATATCAAAGCTGATTCGACTGACCCCAGCGGATTTCTCTTCTTAGGAAGAGCATATTTGGAGGATAAAAATTACTCCCTGGCAAAACTTATGCTCCAAAAAGCCATAGAC
>MEWM01000053.1:8426-11094 GCA_001775355.1 candidate division Zixibacteria bacterium RBG_16_43_9
TATTTAGAGGAAGACAGTCTCTCTCCTGCAAAGGAGGTCTTCACCCAGGCACTACCTAAAGCTCAGAGAAAAGATGAAATCTATTATTTTTTAGGCGTAGTCTATTCCCGGCAGAAAGAGTTTTCCCAGGCGATCGAGGTTCTGCTTGGGGCTGACTCTCTAAGTCCGAACAATGCTCAAATTCTTTTCCTCTTAGCTTCAGATTATGAGCAGAGCGGAAACTTTGACCAGGCGGTCTCCACTTTTGAAAAGGTTTTATCTCTAGAACCGGAAAATGACGAGGCTTTGAATTACTTAGGATATATGCTGGCAGATAAAGGGGTCAGGTTAGATGAGGCTCTGAAGATGATCCTAAAAGCACTGGAAAAACAACCTGAAAATGGTGCCTATCTGGATTCCTATGCCTGGGCCCTATTCCGTCTGGGAAAATTAAAAGAGGCGGAAACACAGATAAGAAAAGCTCTGAAGATCAGAATTAAGGATGCGGTAATATATGAGCACTTAGGGGACATCTTGGATGCCTCAGGGAAAAAAGAAGAGGCAAAAACTGAATGGAAAAAAGCCTTAGAGCTTGACCCGCAGAATGAGAAGATAAAAGAGAAATTGGGAAAGTAAACCAAGCTCGGAGCTTGTAACAGGTAGCTGGTAGCAAAAGAAAAAAAGGTAGCGTTGCCACTCCTGTGGCAACGAGAAGATAGGCAGATGATAACATCTGCCTGAGAGCAAGTAGGGTAGTCCCTTCCCTTCGACTTCGCTCAGGGACTGTGAGCATAGTCGAACAGTCAGGACGGTGAGCGTGTGCTTCGGCAAAGCTCAGCACAATGAGCTTGTCGAATTGTCGAACCGTGTGGGCTCCCGCCGGGTGGTGGAAAAGAAACACGTAGGGGCGACCCTTCCTTCGACTTCGCTCCCTTCGACTTAGCTCAGGGACTGTGAGTGTAATCGAACAGTCAGGACAGTGAGCCTGTGCTTCGGCAAAGCTCAACACAATGTCTTCGACCCTGAGGCTCAGACCCGAAGGGAGCTTGTCGAATTGTCGAACCGCGTGGTCGCCTGTGGAGTAAAAAAACGGGAGGGGACCCCCAAGGGAGCGGAATTTCGCTCTCTGTAGTTGCCCAATTCATTGGGCATTAATTAGCTCGATAAATCGAGCAACTACACTCAATTTAAAAAAGAAGAAACAATGTAAACCTGAAGGTTTACAATCCAAACGGCAGAGATGAAATTAAAATTCAGTATCATCATCATTACCTTTAGCCTAAGCATTTTTTCAATCAACTGTGCCAAAAGGGAATTTCCATCAGGTGGGCCAGTGGATGTGACCCCTCCACAAATCTTAGAGGTCTTTCCTACCAATAACTCCCTGAATGTCGACCTTTCTGCCAAAATCACCATCACTTTTAGCAAACCAATGGCTAAAGAGAAAACCGAGCAATCGATTTTTATCACCCCTGTGCCTGAATCGCCTTTCAAATTCAGATGGAAGAAAAATAGTTTAATCCTGGAACCCTCAAAACCTTTAGAGAAAGACAAAACCTATGTGATAAACATAGGAACCAATGCCCAGGATACACATAACAATAAGTTAGAGAAGAGTTACAGCTTCGCCTTTTCCACCGGTCAGAAGTTAGATTCCGGCTCGATTTCCGGTAAAGTCTTTTTTCAAGATAAAGCAGAAAAAGGGGTGAGTATCTGGACCTACCCGCTTTCAAAAAATAAAGACACGAATCCTGAAGTGGATAAACCCGAATATGCAACCCTTTCAGGCCAGAATGGTGAATATACTTTGAGCTATCTGGCAAAAGATGTGTACCGGTTATTTGCTGTCAAAGACTTGAACAATGACCTTTTGTGGGAACCGGATAAAGAGCCTCTTGGCGTGACTACAAAAGATTTAAACTTGACCCTGGACACTTCATCATTTTCCAATATCGATTTCGAGCTAGTCTTAAGAGATACCACCGCTCCACAATTAGTCGGCTGCCAAAGCCTGGATAAAAGGGACGTCAGGCTGGAATTTGATGAGTCTTTGTCTCCCAGAGGACTTTATGAGAAGGAAAACTATAAAATTTATTCTGACTCTTTGTCTGAGAAAAGTTTGAACGTGGAGCTGGTTTACATTAAAGGAGAGGATTATCAAAAAGTTTATCTTGTAACAGATGAAATGTCTAAAAGAAAATACAGGATCATTGTCCAGAATCTCACCGACTTATACGGAAATAAGCTTGACCAGAAATTTAATGAATGGGTTTTTGAAGGGTCTGAATCTGTGGACAAGTCTCCTTTGAAATTAGTCTCCACTTATCCTGCAGCAGGAGAAGTCAACATACCCTTAGATGCAGAAATCAAGCTTTTTTTCGAAAAACCACCTGAGACAACTTCCCTCGAAAAAGGTTTTCTTTTGAAGGACAGTTTGGGCGAAGCAGTAGACGGGAATTCCCTTTGGAAAACCCCAAACAGTTTTTTTTTCAAACCATCCAAGCTTCTTCAGGGCAAGAGGAAATATCAGTTGACCCTGGAAAAGATAGCTGACCTTTGGGGAAACCCGTTTGCTGATACTAGTTTTAAGCTTATCTTCTCTACGGTAGACCCCGACACTTTAAGCTCTATTTCTGGAAGAGTTGAAAATCTAAGCCAGAATAAAGGAGAGATAGTAATTGATTAAAAA
>MEWM01000053.1:11118-13058 GCA_001775355.1 candidate division Zixibacteria bacterium RBG_16_43_9
AATGAAAAAAAGCTGAAAGAATCAGGGGATTTCAAATTTGAAAGTGTTTTCCCCGGAAAATATAACTTAAAAGCCTATTTGGACTTAAATGGAAACGGGATTCTTGATTTAGGCAAGCCTCTCCCCTTTGAACCTGCCGAACCAGAAATCTTCTACCCTGACACCCTGAACCTCCGCCCCAGATGGGAGACTGAAGGGGTTATTCTAAAATTTAGATAGGCAAAAAAATCTACCTTTTTTCCTTGACAAAGGTTTATTTTCAGTTATTTTTTAATAGTAGAGTTGTTTTTACTTAGGTCTAAAATTACGTCTTCTTTGATTTCTGAGGGGGGAAGACGCAAATCTAAATAAAAGAGATTATCTTATGCCTTTTTCATTGCTGACTTTTTTTAAAATTGAAAGGGGGTGAACCTGCTTAGGGATTAAAAGAGTTTCAGATTTGACTTTTAACCTTTTACCTTAAAGGAGGACAGATTTATGCACAAAAAGTATTTAGTCTTGTTCATCGCAGTTATACTGGCTTTGTTCTGGTACGGTCCTGCCTTTTCACAGGATCCTGGAGTCCCTGATACAGTCAGAGTAGAGTGTCTGGACAAGGTCAGGCCTAATTCCCAGGTGGTTTTGAACGTCTATATAACCAATGATGAGCATTTGGGGACATTTACCATACCTCTAGTTTTTCCGGATACAGTCACGAATTTAGACATAACCTTAGACTCAGTGCGTTTCAGTGGAACCAGAGCTTCAACAGCCTCTCTGGTTACAGATCCGTCGTCCATAGATAATGCCAAGAACAGAGTAGTTGTATATGCGATCTGGTTTTCAGGAGATCTTGCACCAGGAAGCGGTTCTGTGGGCAGGGTATATTTCCACACCGGTCCGGCCTGGGATTCAACCCTGTACGTTCCAGTCGATTCGACTTTTTGGCCTCCTACTACGGTCTTACAACTTGTGGATCCAACCGGTACCAATGCCTGGACCCCAGTTTTTGTTAAGGGTTGTCTGGGCTTGGGATCCGCACCGACCCCCACTATCACCGTTACCTCTCCTAATGGAGGGGAAAACTGGATAGTTGGGAGTTCACATAACATCACCTGGACTTCTCAGAATTATAATGCGAACGTAAAGATTGAGTATTCCACCAATGGAGGCTCAACCTGGAATACGATAGTTGCCAGCACCTCCAATGATGGAACTGAACCGTGGAGTATACCGAATACTCCAACGACCCAAGCCAGGGTAAGAGTCTCAGATGCTGCGACCGGAACCCCTTCTGACATGAGCGATGCTAATTTCACCATAAGCGCTGTGCCAACTATAAACGTTACCTCACCCAATGGAGGTGAAAGCTGGTGCGTGGGAAGTAGCCATAACATAACCTGGACCTCTACCGGGACAATAGCCAATGTAAAATTGGAATATTCCACCAATTCCGGCTCAAGCTGGATTACCATCGCTGCCAGCACTCCGAATGACGGATCAGAATCCTGGCTAATCCCCAACACACCTTCAACTACTTCTCTGGTCAGGGTCTCTGAGGCAAACACCGGAACACCTTATGATGTGAGCAATGCCGCTTTCACTATTGCTCCTCAGGTAATCACCGTCACCTCGCCTAATGGAGGAGAAACCTGGCAGGCAGGCTCTTCCCATAATATCACCTGGACCTCTTCCTGCTTTAGTGGGAACGTAAAGTTGGAGTATTCGACTGATGCTGGCTCAAGCTGGATCACCATCATCGCCAGCACTTCAAACAGCGGTACTTATCCCTGGTCAGTACCAAATACCCCCTCGACCAATAGTCTGGTCAGGGTTTCAGATGCGGCGGATGGAACACCCAATGATATAAGCAATGCAGTCTTCACCATCTCGCCACCGCCTCAAGCTATGTTGAATGTCACCTCACCCAATGGAGGAGAGACCTGGTTCGTGGGAAGTTC
>MEWM01000054.1:0-135 GCA_001775355.1 candidate division Zixibacteria bacterium RBG_16_43_9
GCTTCCGCTTTTGAAAACTACCAGAGAAGGTATGCCAGTAAAAATGGTTTTGAGTGGACCATTAAGGATAGAGACTTCTTACTGAACAACGGGAAGGTGCATTTTTATTTAGGGGATTCCTTAAATTTAGAGAAG
>MEWM01000054.1:306-1478 GCA_001775355.1 candidate division Zixibacteria bacterium RBG_16_43_9
TACTGCTACGTCAATCTGAAGCAGTTTAAAGACGCATTGGAGCCGCTGAAAAAAGTGGTGGAGTTAAAGCCGGATTATCTTCAGGCTCACCAGTACCTGGCTTATATTTATCTGAGCGAGCTTAAAGACTATGTTGCGGCTAAGGATGAGTATGAGAAGATCCTCCAGCTTAATCCGCAAGATTGTCAGTCAAAAGGGAACTTAGGATATGTTCTCCTCACCCTGAATAGAGCGGGCGAGGCAATAAGACCTCTTTCCGAAGCAGTTAACTGTCAGTCCAGCGACATCTCCTTCAATCTCTGGCTGGCACAGGCTTATGATATAACTAACCAGTATGAGAAGGCTAAGGAAGCATACCGAAAAGTCTTAAGATTAGACCCCAAGAACAAGCTGGCAAAAGATCGGCTGGATTTCCTGGAGTATAACTATTGATTTAAATAATTTGTAATCGAATATCCAAGGAATAAAAACTAAGTACCAATTGTAAATACAGAGGAGAAAGATGGTCGAAGAGAAAAAGGGCGAGAAAAGAGAAGATGACCTGCGCTATAAATATATCGGGTTTGATGTTTATTCTTCCAGGGCTAAGAAATTCTGGAGAGATCCAGAAGAGGAGAAAAGATATTTAGAAGAGGTCAAAAAAAGAAAGGAAAAAGGGGAGAGGGAGGAGCGGGATCACAGCCTTATAGCGGTGCCGGTTTTCTCCCCGGTGGAGAAATGGATTTTGACCCTGACTTCCGCCCTGATGATTTTGTGCCTTTTTCTTCCCTGGTTCACTTTTACCCGAGGAGAGAAGGCGATGAGCTACAGTGCTCTCCAGTACCTGTTTAATTTCGGGACCCTGATGACTTATTCCGGTTTAGGCGGAGCTCTTCTGGGCGTTCTGGCGGCAATCTTTCCGGTAGCGATGTTAACTTCTTTGCTCTTTGGAATACTCAATTTGCTTGCCCTGTACAGTAAAACGAATTCGGAAGAAGGGTATCTTCGCAAGGTCAAAAAAACTCTCAGGCTCAACTTCGTCCCTTTCTTTTTGTGGATAGCAGCCGTAACCACATCGATAATCGGAGTAGCAACTCCGCTGGCATCTGCCTTTGGAGTAAACCAGGTCAAAGATAATTTTGATGTGATAACTTTAGTGAGCATCTCCGGAATTGGCTTGTGGATCAGCCTGG
>MEWM01000054.1:1603-2640 GCA_001775355.1 candidate division Zixibacteria bacterium RBG_16_43_9
TTTGTATGAAGCAATCGATCTTTATAGCCCTGGTCCTGATAGTTTCCATGGCCATCGGTTTTATAATCTGGGGATTGATGTTGCCGGATTATCTGAGAATGGGAGGGCCGATAGTAGGATCACTGATCGGTTTGTTAGTAATGCTTTTAGCTTTTATCATAGAAAGGACTTTGACTTTAAGGAAAGCCCGGGGTAAAGCTTCGGTCCAGTCCTTTTTCAGGAACATGGTAACCATGCTGGACAAGGGCGATTACGATGGAGCCATTGCGGCCTGTGACAAGCAGAGAGGCACCACTGCCAATGTGCTGCGCGCGGGCATAGAAAGATATCAGCAGTTAAAAGGAAATGCTTCGTCTGAAAAACGCTTGAGCGAAACCCAGAGAGCCATAGAGGAAGCCAATGCCCTGGAGGTCCCGTTACTGGAGAGGAATTTGATCGCTTTATCCACTATCGCCTCGATTGCCACCATGATAGGGCTATTGGGTACCACCATTGGAATGATCAGAGCCTTCAAGGCAACCTCCGAAAGAGTCGGGGGAGTGATCGATGCGATGAAGCTGGCAACCGGAATTTCCGAAGCTTTAGTGAATACGGCTGGAGGCTTGCTTGCGGCCATCATCGGGATCGTGGCATACAACTTCTTCGTGAATAAAGTGGATGCTTTCAACTATACCATGGACGAGGCTTCTTATGAAGTCATGCAGCTTTTGAAGAGTAAGGAGGCTGAAAAGTAATGTTAAAGAGGATGAAAAGGAGAATAGGGATCAAGATCGACATGACCCCTATGGTGGATATCGCCTTTCTGCTTTTGATCTTCTACATGTCCACTACCCAGTTCAAGCCCCCGGAAAAGAAATCGGTTGCTCTGCCTGCTTCCCATTCCGATATCAAGCTACCGGAAAAGGACATTTTGAATATAACCGTTACTAAAGATGATAGTATTGCCGTAGATTATGTGGACAGGAAAGAAGTGGAGATTCAGGGTAAGAAAGAGAGGGTTCTTGAAAGAATCTATGAAGACGTTAATCTCAATACCT
>MEWM01000054.1:2774-2869 GCA_001775355.1 candidate division Zixibacteria bacterium RBG_16_43_9
CAGTTAGTCACCGAGATCAAGGCTGGGAGTTAGAGGTAGTTTTTAAAGCAATTTTGTCTAAGGAGTGAATTTCTATGGCAGCGGTTGACGTAGGA
>MEWM01000054.1:2943-3849 GCA_001775355.1 candidate division Zixibacteria bacterium RBG_16_43_9
GACCCCTATGGTAGATATTGCGTTTCTTCTGCTGATCTTCTATATGGTAACTACTATTTTCAGTTTGCCTCAGGCAATGGAGATAAACCTTCCTCCAGAGGACCAGCCAGTACCCATTGCCGAATCTAACCTTTTTACTTTGAGGGTAGATTCGGAAGGGAAGATGTACTGGAATATGGGAGTGGAAAAGCCGGAACCTATGCCTGCTGATTCTTTAAGGCCTATCCTTCTAAGAAAGAATCAGGAAAAGCCCAAGCTGGTGACCCTGATCAAGATCAGCAAAGATGCCAAATATTATAAAATGATAGATATAGTAGACGATATTCAATTAGTGGAAAAGCAGATGAAAGAGAAAAACCCTAACTTCAGTTACCGTTTCAGCTTCGCCCCTTACACGGATGAAGATGAAGGGCTCATCACGGGTAAGCTTCAGCCGAAAGGAGGTAAGTAACAATGAGAGTCGCAACGCCTTATGGAGCCTTTGAGCTCAAGAGAATTTACCAGAAAAACTTTAGCATAGCAGTAATTATCTCTTCCCTGGTGTATCTGATCTTGATTGGTTCATTTATGCTTTTCTCTCATATCGCAACTCAGAAGCCGGTGGCTAAAAGGGTGATAACTATCAAATCCCCTATAGACTTAGGAGCGCCTCCTTCTCTGACCCAGAATGTGGCTCATCAGATAGCAGTAGCTGCACCAGCCGCGGCTGCAGCGCCGTCAGTTGGAGTTCCTAAAGCGGTTCCAGATGATCAGGTTAAGGAAACAGTGACCCTGGCCAGCCAGGCTGAATTAGGGGTCTTACAGAACCCCACCCTTGCCACTGAAGGAACAGGTAAAGGTGAATCCTTATCTATCCAAATTCCTCAGGAAGAATATCTACCTGCGCCAGGAGAGTTCGTGCCCTAC
>MEWM01000054.1:4037-5643 GCA_001775355.1 candidate division Zixibacteria bacterium RBG_16_43_9
AATGCAGAACGAATATAAGCCAGCTATAAGCAATAACCAGCCGGTAGCAGTACGGGTACAGTATAAAGTTGACTTCAATTTGAAATAAGGGAGACTACTTAAGGCCGGATGTTGTATTAAATAGAAAATCAATAAGGCAGTTTTCTTAAAACTGCCTTTTTTTATCAGGGGATTTTTTTAGGGAGGAGAAATGCCGAAATGCTTCAACTTTAAAACTTCTGTTTTTTTATCCGCTTTCTTTTTAACTTCACTTCCGGTCAAGCTTTTTGCCGGGGAGGAGAATGTCCTTTTGCCTCCTTTTGACCGAACGGTCAACCTGGCTTTGTATTTCGTTTTGCTCTCAGCCATCTTAGGATTAGCCTACGGGCTTTATTTGGCATACAAGGTGATAAAAAAGGATCAAGGTACTCCTAAGATGATTGAGGTGGCTAAAGCTATTCAGGAAGGGGCAAAAGCCTACCTTACCCGCCAGTTCAGGGTTCTATTTTTCTTCATCATACTTCTGACTATTGTACTGTTTCTCGTCTACAAAAATATCTATATCCTTCCAGACGGAACCCCGGATTGGAAAATGGTCTGGGGGATCGCACTGGCTTTTTTAGCCGGCTCCACTTTATCGGCGATGACCGGGCTTATAGGGATGTCAGTTGCTGTTCGAGGTAACGTCAGAGTCGCTCATGCAGCCAGGACCTCATTTAAAAATGCCCTGGAAACTGCTTTTCAATCCGGCACCGTCACCGGTATGTTTACCATCGGAATGGGATTAGTCGGAGCAACGGTAATCTTCATGCTCTTCAAGGAAAAGGCTATGATGGTTCTGATCGGCTTCGGCTTTGGCGGAAGCCTGGTAGCCTTATTTATGAGGGTGGGCGGAGGAATCTATACCAAGGCAGCAGACGTCGGAGCAGATCTGGTGGGAAAAGTCGAAGCCGGGATTCCGGAGGACGATCCCAGAAATGCGGCAGTGATTGCGGATCTTGTAGGGGACAACGTGGGAGATTGTGCGGGGATGGCAGCAGACCTATTTGAATCTTATGAGGTCACCTTAGTTGCCGCTATGATCTTAGGAGCTTCCTATGCGGTCTTCAACCCTACCCCTGCTGGCAAGGATCTGGCTTTAAAACTGATTGTCTTCCCGCTTTTAGTCAGGGCAGTTGGGGTGTTCGCTTCTATCCTGGGCACCTGGAGAGTGAAAGGTAAGGACAAAAAGGATTTTAACCCGATGAGGCCTATCCAGAATGGGTTTGTAATAGCTGCACTGTCGTCCACTATCGGATTCGGGTTGATAAACTATTTCTACATAAAGACCCCTTCTGGCGCTCCGGATATGAGGTTTTTCTGGGCGACTTTTTCCGGAATCGTGCTGGCAGTTTTGATCAGTTACCTGACAGAATATTATACTGCAGTGGAATATAGCCCGGTCAAAGAGACTGCGCGCGCCACCAAGACCGGCCCAGCAACTACCATCTTATCCGGGTTCTCTGAAGGGATGGAGTCAACTGTTTTAGCCATTATAGCTATCTCCGTAGCTATAATGACCTCAAATCTTATCTTCGGCGGAAATGTAGCCTTAGCCGCCTATGGAATAGCTTTATGCGGGATGGGT
>MEWM01000054.1:5728-6515 GCA_001775355.1 candidate division Zixibacteria bacterium RBG_16_43_9
AGGTCTTAGACGAGGATAAGAATCCGGATGCTCATCTGATAGTGCACAAATTGGATGCAGTAGGAAATACCACTAAAGCAGTGACCAAAGGTTTTGCCATAGCTTCAGCAGTGGTGGCAGCAGTCTCATTATTCAGGTCTTATGGTTCAGATATAAATCTACTCGATCCAGCATTAAAGTTCTTCGAAAAAGGGATTCAGATAAATATGCCCAATGCTTTTGTGGGGCTTCTGATCGGAGGAGCGATGCCTTTTCTTTTCAGCTCCTTAGCTATAAGAGCAGTGGGAAGAGCCGCCTTTATGGTTGTAGAAGAGGTGAGAAGACAATTTAAAGAGATTCCTGGATTAATGGAAGGTAAAAGTAAACCTGAATATTACAGATGTGTGGATATCTCCACTGCGGCTGCTCAAAAAGAGCTTGTGACTCCAGGACTTTTAGCTATTCTTTCTCCATTAATTGTTGGATTCCTTTTAGGGGTGGACGGATTAGGCGGGTTTTTAGCCGGGACGATTTTAACCGGTCAGCTTTTAGCAGTAATGCTTTCCAATGCTGGTGGAACCTGGGATAATGCCAAAAAGACGATCGAGGCAGGGCTGTATGGAGGGAAAGGGTCAGATGCCCATAAGGCTGCAGTGATCGGGGATACAGTTGGTGATCCTTTTAAGGATACTGCAGGTCCCTCACTTAACCCTCTGATCAAAGTGATGAATTTAGTCTCCATCCTGATCCTGCCATTGCTTATCGGAAAAAGCCAGCTTCCTCCCGGACTCAAAGCTCCGCTGGCAAT
>MEWM01000055.1:0-174 GCA_001775355.1 candidate division Zixibacteria bacterium RBG_16_43_9
CGCGTGTCTGCTTCCCATCTCCGTTGATAACAGCTTTTTCTCCGGAAAGGAGTTTCTGAGTAAAAATAGCCACCACCCCAGCCTCACCCCAGGGGTTCTGGCGCGGACCGTACACATTGGCATACCGCAAGGATACATAATCTAAGCCGTAGCTATCCCTGAAAAAATAAAGAT
>MEWM01000055.1:291-946 GCA_001775355.1 candidate division Zixibacteria bacterium RBG_16_43_9
TACTTGACACAATTATTCAATAAATTCAAGGTTCCTTCGATATTTACTTTAGCATCAAAAATCGGATCAGACACAGACTTACGCACGTCGATTTGAGCCGCATGATGACAAAGAATTTCGGGCTTCTCATCCTTGAAAATCTGCTCGATTTTCTTGCTGTTAATATCTAATTTATAAAACCTGGCTTTGGGATTAACATTCTCCTTAAATCCAGTGCTTAGATTGTCCACGATTACGACCTTATGCCCAAGGGAGATAAACTTATCCGCCACGTTCGAGCCGATAAAACCAGCCCCGCCTGAAACCAGTATTTTTGCCAATTTTCAACCTCCTTGTTAAGCCCTTGTGAAAATTGTAACTTATTATATGATTTAAGATTGAGGAAGTCAATCAAAAAGGTGTAAGGGTTCTAAATTTTGAACCCCTATTTTATAACATGTTTGACTTGACATCATCAGTTTTGTAGTTTTATTATGATAGTAGCATTTAATCTTGATAGAGGGGATATGGAAATAATTGGTTCTGCCTTTCCATTTCAAGCAAGGAGGACTGATGCTTAAGAGATTTTTGGTTTTAGTGATTTTTCTTTTGAGTTATACGCAGGCAATCGGCCAGAGCGTTGACGCTGCCTGGGTGAGAAGGTATAATGGGCCGG
>MEWM01000055.1:1038-1327 GCA_001775355.1 candidate division Zixibacteria bacterium RBG_16_43_9
TGATTATGCCACTATAAAGTACTATTCCAATGGAGACACGGCCTGGGTTAGAAGATATAATGGGCCGGGAGATAGCTCTGATTACGCCTCTGCTATCACAGTAGACGGTTCTGGCAATGTCTACGTGACCGGCTATAGCACAGGCAGTGGGACCTACTATGATTATGCCACTATAAAATACTATTCCAATGGAGACACCGCCTGGGTGAGAAGGTATAATGGGCCGGGAAATGGATATGATGAGGCCTATGCTATCGCAGTAGACGGTTCTGGCAATGTCTACGTGACC
>MEWM01000055.1:1463-1691 GCA_001775355.1 candidate division Zixibacteria bacterium RBG_16_43_9
TGGTTGTGTCTACGTAACCGGATGGAGCGTAGGCAGTGGGACCGGTTATGATTATGCCACTATAAAGTACTATCCCAATGGAGACACGGCCTGGGTGAGAAGATATAATGGGCCGGCAAATGGAGCAGATTTGGCCTTTACTATCGCAGTAGACGATTCTGGTTGTGTCTACGTGACCGGATGGAGCTCAGGCAGTGGGACCGGTTATGATTATGCCACTATAAAGTA
>MEWM01000055.1:1704-6646 GCA_001775355.1 candidate division Zixibacteria bacterium RBG_16_43_9
GACACCGCCTGGGTGAGAAGGTATGATGGGCAAGTATATGATGATGGTGCCTTAGCTATTGCAGTAGACGGTTCTGGCAATGTCTACGTGACCGGCTATAGCACAGGCAGTGGGAACTACTATAATTATGCCACTATAAAGTACCATTCCAATGAAGACGCCGCCTGGGTGAGAAGGTATGATGGGGGGGAAAATGGACCTGACTACGCCCGGGCTATCGCAGTAGACGATTCTGGCAATGTCTACGTGACCGGATGGAGCTGGAATGGGACCTCCGATGATTATGCCACTATAAAGTACTATTCCACTGGAGACACGGCCTGGGTGAGAAGATATAATGGGCCGGGAAATGGATTTGATGAAGCCCGGGCTATCGCAGTAGACGGTTCTGGCAGTGTCTACGTGACCGGATTGAGCTCAGGCAGCGGGACCTCCTATGATTATGCCACAATAAAGTATGTTCAGTTTCTCCGTGGGGACGTGAATAAAGATAAAAAAGTGAATCTCGCAGATATAGTTTACCTGGTAAGCTATCTTTTTAAGTTTGGTCCCTCTCCAGATCCGTTAGTGAGCGGAGATGCCAATTGTGATGGAAAAGTTACAATCGCCGACATAGTCTACCTGGTCAGCTATCTTTTCAAAGTCGGGCCGGCACCTTGTCAGTAATACTTGGAATCAACTGAAACACTTTATATAATCTCTCTTTCTGATGTCAAAAAGCTTAAGTTTCTTGGAGTTAGCCCATTTTCCCTTGACTGTCACTTAGGAGGAGAAAAGTTCTAAAGTTGTCCCACACTCCCTACAGACAGCATCCCCTCTCCTTTTCAAAGAAAGGGATAGGGAGAGGTTGATTTTTGTGTAGTAGCGGAAGGCCGTCAAGGTCTTGTCCACAGGATCCTGGCGAAGACTTCAGCCTTCCATCTTTAACAAAGAAAAAGGGCGAGGCAACCTCGCCCCTACGTTTTCAACATGATTTAAGATTATCCAATATACTCAAAGGCGGGAAACTGATTGCTTTCAGAATACAGATTTCCCCGCAGCCGGAGCATCCTACCACACAGGCAAAAGGGTTGATGACTTTAGGTTTATTTATCTTCTCATCCCAGAGATAAACTCTTTGCGGGCACATCTCAAAACATTTTTTACAGCCATCGCATCTTTCCTCATACACAGTGGGATACCAGGGGATATTCTCTCTGGGGATTCCTTGATAGGTATCGCAGCAAGGTTCGGTTTCTTCTACAAAACCACCTGTCTTTTTCTGACAATAAAGGGAATACTCTCTTAGCAAAGCCTCTGCATAAATGGCTTCCTGCTTGGAAGGGATATAGTTTTCTTTTCCAGTTAAAGTTATTAATTGAGCCTTGATTTTCTCATCCGGCTTCTGGTTCGATTTATAAAGCTTTTCAAAAATCTCCTCCAGACCCACCATTCCAATGAGCTGATTCCCGATTAAGACCATTTTGGTTTTTTTGTTCATTATTATGTGATAGAGTGTAAAACTTTAGTTTTACTTTTGATAAACCTGAAGGTTTACACTCCAACTTTCTTTAGCTCAGCGTTCCTACGGGGACGACGAATTCCCGCCTTTGGCTGGGACTCGCAATGACGCACCTATATTTTCCCTTTGCCAGACAGGTAATCATAAACCTCCTGGGCTTCCCTTCTGACTATATAAGCAATATCCCAGTTGTAACTTTCGTCTTGACCTAAAAGCCGTTGTACTACTTTGTTCAATCTTTTCTTCTGCTCCTCATCCGCAAAGCCATATTTTACCATTTTGCCCAGGCTCCTTACTGCTTTACTCCTCACACCAGAGGATTCATCAGAAATCTTTTTCAACAGGTTATCGAAGATGAGATTTCTGTTTCTGAAAGATATTTTTGCAGGAACAGCGACTTCAAACAATTTTCCTAAGGTTCGAGCTGCACTATCTCTGACCTCCTGGTCCTTATCTTTAAGACCTCTGATAAAAGCAGGAATTGCCATCACTACTGCCGGGTCCTTAATCTTCCCCAGTGCATAAAGCAGAAATGATTTCTCTTTCGGGTCTCTGGACCTGCTGAGTCTCGAAAGGATAGGTTTTATGGCGGGCTTTCCGATTTTCCCCAGGGCCCGGGCAAGATTCAATTGAAACTTAAAATCTGATTCGCGGGTAGAGGATAGAAGAAAAGGAATGGTCTTAGCCCTGAATTTCCTAAAGGTTTCAAAAACCCTATCAATCACCGGCTGCAGGTCCGGTCTTTCAAAGGTATCTATATAGAAAAGGCTGGATAAGGAGGATAACGCCTCCTTAAATTTCCTGCCTTCAAGTTTAGGGAGATAACTTTCTATCTCCTTGATCCCTTGCAGGACTATCTCCTCATCCGGATCAGCTAACTTGCTGAAAGATGCTTTTAACTTCTCCAAGTCGACCTCCTTTTCTCCTTTTTGTAAGGGAGGGGCTCGTTGAGCCTTGCGGGGTCCCCTCCCATTTTCGGGAGCCCACACGGTTCGACAGGCTCACCGTCCTGAGCGTAGTCGAAGGAAGGGACTCCCCTACGGAATTCCTCCACTTCTCCAATCGGGTGGAGATGAACTCCACCACTACCCGCTTTTATTTTTTTCCTCCACCCTAAACCCGATAGGGTGGCGTTTTGGTTCTGGTGGCTTCATCATCTGGCGAATGGCCTCGAATACCACTCTGAACCGGACATCATATTTCTTTTCCAAAAGCCGGAGTTTTCGTGCCAGCTCGGCGTTAGAAGCAAGCATTTGGCGTAGCCTAACGAAGACTCGCATGATCTCGATATTTACTTGAATAGCGCGCTTGCTTCGGAGGACGCTGGAAAGCATTGCTACTCCCTGTTCAGTAAAGGCATAGGGCGTAGCTCGACGCAGCCCACCCCAACTTGAAGTCACAATTTGTGATTTCAAGTTGGCAAACTCATCCTTACTTAACTGGAACATAAAGTCCTTAGGAAATCGACCGATGTTCCGTTTAACAGCCTGAATAAGTACTCGTGGCTTTACCTGATAGAGCTCCGCAAGGTCTGTGCTCAACATTACTTTCTGCCCACGAAGAAAGAAAATACGTTTCTCAATTCTCTCGACTGGGACAACAGACTGCTTAGCCACCATATTTAGTATGTATACTGTCCTGGAATTAAAAACTCAACTTATCTTCTTCAGCATCTCATCTGCTTTGGTCTTGTGCAGATGCAAACCCACATCTTCGGTGGAAAGCCCCTGGGAGAGTCCAAGAAATTGGAAATAGTAGATTATGGGAACTTTCAGATCGACTGAGAATTTACGGGAGAGGTTTATCTGCCCTAAATCGAACTCATCAAAACAGGTGGGGCAGATCAGTCCCATAAAGTCAGCCCCGGATTTTTTAATTGAAGATAAAACGTCATAGGTCATCTTCTCCGGAATCTCCTCATGGGTGCAGGCTTTGCCGCAGCACAGGACCTGCTTTTCGTGTTTTATGGTTTCTGCACCAGCGACTTCAAACAAACGCTCCAGAATGGTCGGATGGTCAGGGTCATCCACCCTCATTATCTCGCTGGGCTTCAGAAGATGACACCCATAATGAATCGCAACTTTTAGATTCAAGGGTTTTTTGACTGAGGATTTAACTTTTTCGATTCCCAAATCGTCCCTTAGAACTGTGACGATGTGCCGGACTGAAACGTTTCCCTTATATTCCTTTCCTATCTTTTTTAATCTCTGGTTTACTTTTTCTTTCAATTCCGGGTCATGTTTAAGGTGAAAGTTAGCCTCAGACAAAGTTGCAGTGCAGCCAGAACACATAGTTACCAGGTCCAGACCTGCCTCCTCCGCTATGCAGATATTCCTTGCTGCCAGAGTCATCCAGGTCAACTTATCTGCGGCTTTGAAATATATCGGATCAGGACAGCAGGAGAATCCTTCTAAATCCACTAACTCAACCCCTAAGTTAGCCATCGTCTTGCGGACCGAGGCTTCCATCTGCGGATATTTCACCGAGATCATACAGCCGAAAAAAGGAGCGTATTTCATTTTGGTTTTCGCTTTTCGCTAAAAGCTAACAGCCAATAGCGAACCGCCGATTTATTCGAGCAACTTCTTCAGCTCTTCCAGTGGAACTATACTGATCTCCTTCAGGCCCAGCTCCTTTCTTCTTCTATCAGAAAGTGAGCTGGGTTTCACTGTTCTGCCTGATTCCTTGACTGAATCTAAGATGGACTTTACTCCCGGAGGATTGGTTCCCTTTTCAAAGGAGATATTTTTGAGCGCGATTATCACCTCAACTGGCCGGACTGCTTGAGGACACCGCTCGTAGCAGGTGTTGCAGTTGGTGCAATCCCAGATAACCGAATCCGGGCCGACCAAAGATTCCTCATCTCCTAAAAGTGCTTCCAGCAGGATGTTTCTGGGGTTGAATGCAGGAGAATACAGAGCCGCAGGGCAATCTCCCACGCAGGCGCCACACTGGTAACAAAAGTTATGGGCATCTCCACCGATAATAGTATTGAGCTTATGTCTGAATTTGAAGTTAACCAGCTTCATCAAAAATGACCTTGACTTTTATTACAGTTTATCATATATACCTGAAAAAGTCAAGATTTTTTTGGGTTTTGCGTATTCTAATAAGGAGGAAATGAGAAACTTGGCTGAAGAGATAAAGAAGACTGAGGCTGTGAAAGAAGCCAAAAAAGAGCCAAAAGAGGACTTTGAAAAAGTCCATATTTTTGAAGCCTGGTGTAAAAGGTGCAATATCTGTATTGCCTTTTGCCCAACCGGAGCTTTAGTGGCAGACAAAGACGGGCTTCCTGTTTTGATACCGGATAAATGCACCCAGTGCCGTCTATGCGAATTAAGATGCCCGGATTTTGCCATAACTGTAAGGCCAAAAGAGGCTAAGGAAGAAAAGTCTTGAAAATCTTGAGGATTTAGAATGGAACAGAATAAAAAGGCAAGA
>MEWM01000055.1:6660-7867 GCA_001775355.1 candidate division Zixibacteria bacterium RBG_16_43_9
TTGCTGGAGCTAATTTCTTCGCCGGGTATCCAATAACTCCTTCTACTGAGATAGCTGAATATTTAGCCAGAAACCTCCCCCGCAGGGGTGGTAAGTTCATTCAGATGGAGGATGAGATAGCCAGTATTGCGGCAGTGATTGGAGCATCAATTGCCGGGGCAAAAGCGATGACTGCCACGTCTGGTCCGGGATTTTCCCTTATGCAGGAGAATATCGGTTATGCCTATATGGCAGAGGTCCCCTGCGTGATCGTGGACGTGCAAAGAGGAGGTCCTTCTACCGGGCTGCCGACCAAGGTCTCCCAGTCGGATACTATGCAGGCAAGATGGGGAACGCACGGGGATTATCATGCTATCGCCTTAGCCCCGTCTTCAGTCAGGGAGTGTTTTGGCTTGACCATAAGGGCTTTTAACTTAGCTGAGAAATACAGAACTCCGGTAATCCTGCTTATTGATGAGGTCTTGGGCCATATGCGGGAAAAGGTTATCCTGCCGGAGCCAGACGAGATAAAAGTCTTCAACCGGATGAAACCTACTGTGCCGCCTGAATGGTACCAGCATTTTGAGATCAACCCCCATTTCGTCTCCCCGATGGCAAGTTTCGGAGAAGGGTACAGGTATAATATAACCGGGTTGACTCATGACCCTCTGGGATTTCCCACTTCCAGACCTGAGGAGATAGAGGCTAAACTGAACAAATTAGAGAAAAAGATCACCAGCAACGTGAATGATATCGTACGAGTTGAAGAGGAGTTTATGGAGGATGCCACTATTGCGATTTTCGCTTACGGAATCGTTGCCCGGGCAGCCAGGCAGGCGATCAGGATGGCTCAGCACAAAAGGATTAGAGTTGGATTAATCCAGCCATTGACCATCTGGCCCTTCCCGGATATCTATATGGAACAGATGTCAGAGCAGTTAGAGGTGATAATTGTGGCTGAGCTTAACCAGGGGCAGTTGATCGGAGAGGTTATGCGAACTAATTGCGGCAAAGCCAAAATTTATGCCTTGAACAGATTTGACGGGGATATTTTGACCCCGGAACAAATCTTTACCAAGATCAGGGAGGTAAGATAAAAAAATGGAGATAATACCCGCAGTTACTTATACTTATTTACGCACCAAAAAGAAGTTCCCCAATGTCTGGTGTGCCGGATGCGGAATAGGAATAGCCCTGGGAGCAATTATCCGGGCAATAGATAATTTGA
>MEWM01000055.1:7921-8327 GCA_001775355.1 candidate division Zixibacteria bacterium RBG_16_43_9
TGGATTTCAATACCCTGCATACTACTCATGGAAGGGCTTTGGCTTTTGCCACTGGAGTGAAATTAGCTAACCCGAAGCTGAAGGTCATCGTGATAACCGGAGACGGTGACGGGCTGGCTATAGGGGGGAACCATTTTATTCATACCTGCAGAAGAAATATAGATATCACAACTATTCTGATAAATAATAGCACTTACGGGATGACCGGAGGGCAATACTCTCCCACTACTCCTTTTATGAAGATTGGGACAACTGCCCCTTATGGTAATCGTGAAAGAGATTTTGACATCTGCAATTTAGCTAAATCTGCTGGTGCTACTTTCGTGGCAAGGGGAACGGTTTATCACGTGACCTTACTGGAGAAGATTGTCCAGCAGGCGATTCTGAAAAAGGGATTCTCCTTAGT
>MEWM01000055.1:8360-8722 GCA_001775355.1 candidate division Zixibacteria bacterium RBG_16_43_9
GCAGTCAAGATGATGGAATGGCAAAAAGAGCATGCTATTCCGATTCAGGCTGCTGCCAAACTACCGCCGGAAAAACTGAAAGACAAGTTTCTTATTGGGACTATGTGGGATGTGGATTTCCCGGAATATTGCGAGGAGTACGACAAGGTGATAGCCCAGTTTCAAGTCCCTCCAGAGGATTCTGAGGGTAAGAAATGAAAACCAGAAAAATGGATGCTGAGCACGAGGATCGTTATGATATGAGGCTCTCCGGATCCGGAGGTCAGGGGCTGGTTTTTGCCGGCACTATCCTTTCCGAGGCTTTGGGCATCTACGAGGGTAAGAATGTTTCCCAAACCCAGAGTTACGGACCAGAAGCAAGG
>MEWM01000055.1:8804-8981 GCA_001775355.1 candidate division Zixibacteria bacterium RBG_16_43_9
TCAGCCACTGCCATACTTTTTATGGAAGGTTAAATAAGGAAGGTACCGCAGTCAAGATGATGGAATGGCAGAAAGAGCATGCAATCCCGATTCAAGCCGCAGCCAAACTCCCGCCGGAAAAGCTGAAAGACAAGTTTCTTATTGGGACTATGTGGGATGTGGATTTCCCGGAATACT
>MEWM01000055.1:9080-9826 GCA_001775355.1 candidate division Zixibacteria bacterium RBG_16_43_9
ATAGATATGACATAAGGCTGTCTGGTTCAGGGGGTCAGGGGTTAGTTTTCGCTGGAACGATTCTTTCTGAGGCTTTAGGGATCTTTGAAGGTAAGAATGTCTCACAAACTCAGAGTTATGGACCAGAAGCACGGGGTGGTGCCAGCCGCTCAGACATAGTTTTCAGCTCAGGAGAAATATATTATCCCAAGGCTCTGAAGTTGGACTTGCTTTTAGCCTTAACCCAGGAATCCTGCGATACCTACTATCCTAATTTAAAGGACGACGGCATACTTTTAATAGATTCAGACCTGGTGGACCAGCCTCCTGCCAGAGAGGTGATCAGTTTGCCCTTCACCAGAACTGCCAGAGAAAACCTGGGCACACCAGTGGTGGCGAATGTAATCGCCTTAGGAGTTATCGTTTCCCTCATCAAAATAGTCTCAAAGGAATCTATAATTGAGGCTATAAAAAGCAAATCCCCCAAAGCCATGCTGGATTTGAACCTGAGAGCAGTGGAGTTGGGTTTTGACTTAGCCAGAAAAGAAAAGAGGAGCAAGAAAAAACCCCAGCCAGCCAGAATTTAAGGAAGAGGTTCCCAGCAAGGAACAAAAACCGAACTCACTCTATATCCCTCTCTTAAAAAGAGAGGGACTTTTGTCCCCTTCTCTTTTTAAGTCGAAGATCTCGACGAAGTTGGAAGAAGGGGCCAGGGGATGAGTTCGGAAGCAGAATAATTTCACAGGAGGATTTTTGGAACAAACTCT
>MEWM01000055.1:9834-10830 GCA_001775355.1 candidate division Zixibacteria bacterium RBG_16_43_9
TTAAACCGGATGCAGTAAATCGTGATTTGATAGGCGAGATTTTAAAAAGGGCGGAAAAAGATGGTTTCAGAATAGAGGAGCTTAAGATGTTAAGAGTCACTCCAGAGGAAGGGGGCAGATTCTATCAGGTGCATAAAGGTAAACCTTTTTATCAGGAGTTAGTCGACTATATCTCCTCAGGCAGGATTGTGGTGACCCATCTGAAAAGGGAAAAAGCAGTGGAAAAACTGCGTGAGCTTATCGGTGCCACAGATCCCAGAAAAGCGGAAAAAGGAACCATCCGGGCAGATTTCGGACTGGACATCTGCCATAATTCGGTCCATGCCTCAGACTCAAATGAGAATGCTAAGATAGAAATCGATTTCTTTTTTGGTAAAAAGAGTTGACAAACGCTTTTTTATTAGTATAATATAGTGAAAAATTTCACAAGGTGACAGTTCAGACTTATTTTGTGATAGTAAACTTTGAAACTTTAGAGAGGTCTCTAAAAAATAAAATTGGTCGGGCAGGGGTGCCCGACCTACGAGGAACTGACAGGTCGTACTCTCGTAGGCATCCCGCAATATGCGGGACAGCCCTGCTGCAGAAGTTTTTTTACCGACCTGCATGAAATAATCCATCAATTTAGCAGGAGGAAATTCCATGCCCTTAAAAGAGTTGCTGACCAAAAAGATCACTGAAATGCAGGAACAGGTTAAGACCATCCTGAAAGAGCACGGGGAAAAAGTTATTTCCCAGGCAACCGTGAGCCAGGCCTATGGCGGGATGAGGGACATTAAATGTATGGTCTGGGAGACTTCCCTGCTTGACCCGATGGAGGGAATCAGGTTTCGAGGATTCAGCATACCTGAAGTCAGAGAAAAGCTTCCCAAGGCAAAAGACGGAGAAGAGCCTTTGCCTGAAGGTATTTTCTGGCTCCTTTTGACTGGTGAGCTTCCTTCAAAAAAGGATGTCAGGGAAGTAACCAAAGAATGGCAGGCCAGAAGCGAAATTCCC
>MEWM01000055.1:10891-11149 GCA_001775355.1 candidate division Zixibacteria bacterium RBG_16_43_9
CCATCGGCATTCTTGCACTTCAGCCCTATTCCCTGTTCTCTAAAAAATATGAGGAAGGTCTGCCAAAAGCCCAATACTGGGATCCCACTTATGAAGACACGATGAACCTCCTGGCTCAGCTCCCCGCAATTGCGGCTTATATTTACCGACGGACTTATAAAGACGGCAAAAGGGTCAGGGGCAAGAAAGCATTGGACTGGGGAGCAAATTTCGCCCATATGATGGGAATCGATGAGCCGGAGTATTATGAGTTGATGA
>MEWM01000055.1:11176-11799 GCA_001775355.1 candidate division Zixibacteria bacterium RBG_16_43_9
CCATGACGGTGGAAACGTCAGCGCGCATACCACTCATTTAGTAGGTTCAGCTCTTTCTGATCCCTACTATTCACTTTCTGCTGGAATGGATGGTTTGGCTGGACCTCTGCACGGACTGGCTAACCAGGAGGTATTACACTGGATTCAGAACCTGATGAAAAAATTGGGCGGAAAACTTCCCAGCAAAGATGAGCTTTCCAAAGCTTTGTGGGATACTTTAAACAGTGGTCAGGTTATTCCAGGGTACGGTCACGCGGTTTTAAGAAAGACCGACCCCAGATATGTTGCCCAGAGGGAATTTGCTTTGAAACATATGCCCGAGGACGAGCATTTCAAGTTAGTCAGTATGATTTATGAGGTGGCACCAGACATTTTGACCAAGCACGGCAAAGCCAAAAACCCCTGGCCCAATGTGGATGCACACTCAGGGGTTCTGCAGTGGTATTATGGTGTCAGGGAATATGATTTCTATACTGTTCTCTTCGGAGTCTCCAGGGCAATGGGCGTTTTAGCCCAACTGGTCTGGGACAGGGCTCTTGGGCTTCCACTTGAGCGTCCTAAGTCGGTCACTACTGAGTGGATAAAGCAGAACATAATAAATAAGTAGACAGTAGGTAGTAGAC
>MEWM01000055.1:11810-12399 GCA_001775355.1 candidate division Zixibacteria bacterium RBG_16_43_9
CATACAGGGTCCCCTCTCCCCTTTTGCGAGATGTAGGGGCGATCCGCCGGAGGCGGACTCGCCCTGATAGGTTGTAGGTCATAGGAAGTAGCGCGAGGCCGTCAAGGTCTTGAGACTTTCAGTCTCGCAATGCGACCCTGTCCTACGGATCCGTTAATAGGAAAAGGGTCGCGCTACGAGCTAATCCCCAAACAATGGGTGGTACCCTAAAAACTTGTTTTGAGGGTGTAGGAAGTCGCGTAGGGGTGGAGCTTGTTGAGCTTTGCGAAACCCAGTTTTTTGGGTCTCCACCCCTCCCATTGGGCGGAGATAAACTCCCTACGGGGAGCGAAGCCTCCGTAGGATCGTAAGGCTTTATCGACCGCCCCTACGTAAGAATAAACCTAAAGGTTTATATTCCATCTCAAAAAATCCTCCAAAAAAAGTTGACTTTGTGAAATTTTTCTTTTAAATTTGGGTTCAATCAGAGGCAACCGTGAAGGGTTGCCTGCGAAAAATATCATAGGGCAAGGCTCTAAGGGCGGGGTCATTCTGAGTCCCCTTAGGGGACGAAGAATCTAAGGATAAATCGAAGAGATTCTTCGGTCGT
>MEWM01000055.1:12428-13679 GCA_001775355.1 candidate division Zixibacteria bacterium RBG_16_43_9
GAATGACAAGAAGGACTTTTTCAGCGCACTTTTTAGCCTTGCAAAAAAAGAAGTTTGAGTTCTTATCAAATAGCAAATAGCCAATACCGAAAAGCGAGGAACAAAATGGGAAAAACCTTAGCCGAAAAAATCATCGGGAAACATGCGGGCAAAGAGGTAAGCGCTGGCGAGATAGTTGTCGTGCCAGTGGATATATGTCTGATGCAGGATGGAACTGCACCTTTAGCTATCAGACAACTGCAGAAGATAAATTTGGAAAAAGTAGCCAATCCCAAAAGGACGGTTTTATTTTTGGACCATGCCGCTCCCTCTCCTCGAAAAGAGCTTTCCAATGACCATATCACCATCCGGAAATTTGCCGAGAAAACCGGCTGTCAGGTCTCAGATGTTGGGATGGGAATCTGCCATCAGGTGATTTTTGAATCATATCTTAATCCAGGCGAAATCCTCATCGGAGCTGACTCCCATACCTGCACTGGCGGAGCTATGGCTGCCTTTTCAACCGGCATGGGCTCAACTGACGTGGCTATCGGAATCGCCCTGGGCAAGACCTGGCTCAGGGTTCCTGAGACTTTTAGAATCGAGGTAACCGGAGATTTCCAGCCGGGGGTTTATTCCAAGGATTTGATTCTGTATTTAATCGGTCTGATCGGGGCAGACGGTGCAACTTATAAGTCCCTGGAGTTCACCGGCGACACCATTGACAAAATGTCGATCCCCAGCCGGATGACCTTATCAAATATGGCAATAGAATCTGGTGCAAAAGCTGGTTTGATCCAGTCTGATAAGAAGACTAAAGAATTCCTGCAGAAATGGGGAAGGGTGAGCAAATACAAAGAGCTTAAAGGGGATGAGGATGCGGTTTTCGAGAAGGTGATAAAGATAGACGCTTCCAGACTTTCGCCGACCGTTTCTTTTCCTCATACTGTGGATAATACCAAGTCCATAGATGAAGCAAAGGGAATAAAGATAGACCAGGTTTTCTTGGGAACCTGCACCAATGGAAGGCTGGAGGACATCGAAATCGCCTGCCAGATAATCAAAGGGAGAAAGAAAAATCCAAAGACCAGGTTCATAGTTGTCCCGGCTTCAAAAGCAGTTTTCCTGGATGCAATGAGCAAAGGATACATAAAACAATTGGTGGACTTCGGAGCCTCAATCTTAGCCCCGGGATGCGGGCCCTGTGTGGGCGTGCATGAGGGGATTTTAGGAGATGGGGAAAACTGTATATCGACTCAAAACCGCAATTTC
>MEWM01000056.1:0-323 GCA_001775355.1 candidate division Zixibacteria bacterium RBG_16_43_9
TTCTTAATCACTGATTTCCTCTCTTTAATCCTTTGCTAATGATATCTTAATTTGACTATTCTTTCAGGAGCTTTTCCTGACGGCCGATGCGAGCAAGAGCACATCGTCCGACAGAAACGTCGGACGCTACAGTTTATCTATTTTTTGAGCATTTGAGCTTTCTTTCTGGAGGTCTGAAGACCTCTGTTCCCTGCCAAAAGCGAAATCCTTCGTCCCGCCTGAGGCGGGACGCTACGTTTTTCTTCCTTTGAACTATTGAACCTTTGAACTTTTTAACGTTTTTTTTTGCATTTCTTTCGCCTGATACATAAAAGCTTCCAGGC
>MEWM01000056.1:331-583 GCA_001775355.1 candidate division Zixibacteria bacterium RBG_16_43_9
TCGCTTACGTCCTCTAATCCTTCATAGGCGATATCCAGCCAGGGGAAGTTGTGATATTCTTCGCGAATCTTCTTGGATATGGCGGAGACTACCGTTCCGGGCATACAGGTGAATGGCATCGTGTTTACCACTCCACAAAAACCTTTTTTAATAAAATCAATCGACTTGCCTACCGAAAGGATGGCTTCTCCTCCAAAGGAGTAGTGCAGGTAAGGACTGGCAAGCTCTAAGATTTTCTCTACTGGAAGCTCA
>MEWM01000056.1:602-6013 GCA_001775355.1 candidate division Zixibacteria bacterium RBG_16_43_9
CCCTTAGGTTTTCATAGAAAAATTCCTCGTCTTTTCTCTGCACCCGGTCTTTTAAAAAGGCTTTGAGATACTCTCCATATTTTTTTTCTGACAGGGTTTTCTTTTTATACATAAAATTAGTATAAAAAAACCACTCTGCCATCGGAGCCACCCTTACCTCCCCTCCCAACTTCTCGATCTTTTTGACTAAATCATGATTGGAAAACCTGTTTGTTCGGATGTATATCTCCCCGACTACACCGATCAACGGCTTTTTGCTATTGCTTGAAGTTTTGACCTTAGTAAAGACTTGGTGGACATTTTGCGTGAGCTTCTCCAGATCCCCTTTTTTCTCAATCGCAGAACAGGTTTTGTTCAGACACTCCCAGTAAGCTTTTTCGCTGTCCCCTGGATTTACCTCATAGGGTCTGGTCTTCCATAAAAGCTTATTCAGAAGGTCAACTGCAACTAAGCCTCTCCAGGCAGTTCGTTTGAAACGATCATCCAGATTCAAAATCTGGTCATAGGAGTCTTTAGAATGAGGAGAACAGATGGGAACATCCCTGTAACCTAACTCATCCAGGATCATTCGCTGGAGATTCTGGTATTGCCCGAACCTGCAGGGACCATCTGCCTGGGGCATAAAGATAATTGAATTTTCCTTATCGAAATCCTGGCTCTGGACTAATTTGACTATGTCTCCTGTGGTCAGAACGCAGGGGTAACACTCCTTGCCGGAAGTGTATTTCCTTCCCAGGACCAGGGTTTTCTCATCTGACTCCGGTATAACCTCAGCTTTCATCCCGCATGCTCTAAAGGCGCTTCTCAAAGCAAAGGCATGCTCAGCCATATAGGGGATGTAGAGAACTTTTTTATTACCATTTGTAAAGATATAAGGCGCTTGCACCGGAGCTTTGCTTTCCTCTTCCCTGTAACCTTTGAGACTGTCCAGGAATGCCTCACAACGGGTTACAATTCCGGCATCAGCCGAATGTTCATCTAATTCTAACTGCAGAAAAGGTTTTCTGCCGAGGTTAGATTTGAAAAAATGAAGGATAAAAGAATCGGGCCCACATCCGAAATTGGTCACATATACCGGGAAAATGCCTGGAGTGTTCTTGATAAATTCGGATGCTGCTAAGATTTTCTGCCCGTATTTCCAGTACATATTCGGCATTACATAATTGTCTAAGGGAGACTTCAAAGGAACGAAATCCAGAGGCAGAGCAGTACATTTCAATTCTCTTAATTTTTTGGAAAGCTCTAAACTTAAGAAAGGATCACAGGTGTTATAAGGCCTGCCTACCACCACCATTACTTTCTGCCCCTTTAAATCCTTCAGAATCTCCTCCCCTCTTAAACGGATTCTCCTGTAAAATTCCTCCTGACAAGCCTCTGCATTCTTGAACGCTTTCCTGAGTTTTAATTTACTGATCTTTAAATCCTGGCATAATTTATCCAGCTCTTTTAGTAAAGCAGTCCTCCCTTTTTGAAAGTGAACCGGCGCAGAAAGGAACTTAGTACCTCTAACTTTGAAATCATAAGTGGCTTTGAGAATGTATGGAAGGGCTTGAACGTAGGGACAGCAGTAAGTCTCCATACCCGGCTGCTCTTTTTTCAGATTAATCAGGCTGGGAAAGAGGATATAATCTACTTTCTTCTCGAAAAGGTTTTGAACGTGTCCGTGAGCCACCTTTATCGGATAACAGGTCTCGGCTAAGACCGTTTCAACTCCCTGACGGATAATCCGTTTGTTGGTTTTATCAGACAAAACTGCCTCATACCCTAAGTTCTCAAAAAGAGTTGCCCAGAAGGGGAAGAATTCATAGAAGAAAAGAGTCCTGGGAATACCTATCTTACCTTTTTTCTCAACTGGAGCAGTGTATTCCCGATGCAGAGTGAAAAGAATTTTTTCCCTTTCCTCGAACAGGTCTGGCAATTCCGATTTCTTAGAGCTTTTCTTCTCCAAGTCATATTTTTCACACCTGCTCCCGTAATAAAGCGGCTTCTGGTCTTCCACCAAAACCTTCTTGATCTCGCAATGATTAGCACAATCCTGACATTCAAAAGTCTCTATTTGGTAATGCTTCTTTGAAAGATCAAACCCTTTGAAATTACTCCTTTCAGACTCGTTCCTCTCCTGGGCTAAGATAGCCACTCCGATAGCACCAGTAACATCATGATGAGGCGGAACAATTATTTTTTTACCCAAGACCTTTTCAAAAGCCGCTACCACCCCTTTATTCCAGGCAACCCCTCCTTGAAAGAAGATCTTCTCCCCTATTTTTTTCTTGCCTACTACTTTGTTTAGATAATTATACACGATGGAATAAGCCATCCCGGCAACTAAATCCTTTTTAGGAACTCCTGCTTGCTGATGGGCATTCAAATCGGATTCCATAAAGACGGTGCATCTTTCCCCGCAGTTGACTGGAGAATCTGCCTTTAGAGCCAATTCTCCAAACTCCTCTTCGATGTTTATGTTTAACTTCTCTGCCTGCTCCTGCAAAAATGAGCCAGTTCCTGCAGCACAAACCTTATTCATCTCAAAATCGACGATAATTCCGTTATCCAGACTTATATATTTGGAATCCTGTCCCCCAATTTCAAAGATAGTATCAACTGAAGGGTCAAATTCAATAGCCGCTCTTGCCTGGGCTGTAATCTCGTTATAGACGATGTCTGCACCCACGAAATCACCGGTCAGGTATCTCCCTGAACCGGTTGTCCCCACACCTAAGATTTTTACTTTATGTCCAACCTCATTCCCGACCTCTTCCAATCCTTTTCTCACCGCTTCAATCGGTCTTCCTTCAGTCATCAGATACCTTCTGGAAAGCACCTTCTTGTTTTCGTCGATGACCACTACGTTGGTGGATAATGAGCCTACATCTATGCCTAAGTAAGCTGGTATTTCTTTACCCTCTGGAACCTCAAAGCCCTGAGTGAGTGAATAACATTTAGTCTCAGGATTATTGAAATAAAGTTTTTCTTTTCCTTTTTGAATCTTAGGAGTAGAGAGGTATGACTTGAGGTAAGCTAAACCTTTAAAACCGTTTGTTTCTGTTTTATCTTCTAAAATATTCAGAGCCGCACCTATTGCACCCATCTCCGCATGAAATTCGGGGATGACCAGCTCGCCTTCGGCGAGTTCAAATACATCCTGAAAAGCTTTTACCATCCCGGCGTTGGCTGCTACACCACCCTGGAACGAGACCTTCTTTTTTAGTTTTTTACCCTGTGCAATGCTTGATTTGAAATTCCTCGCCATAGCATAACACAACCCTGCAACTATGTCATAATCAGGGGTAGCTATCTGCTGAAGATGAATCATATCAGATTTGGCAAAGACACTGCATCTTCCGGCTATTCTGGGCGGATTTTTTGACTTTAAGGCTAACTGTCCAAACTCACTTTCTATGTTTATCTTGAGTCTCTTAGCCTGCTGGTCTAAAAATGAGCCAGTTCCAGCCGCGCAAAGGGTATTCATTGAGAAATCTTCTAAAAGCAGAGACCCGGTCTTGCTGTCTTCTTTGAGTAAAAGGAGCTTGGAGTCCTCCCCTCCCATTTCGATAATTGTTCTTACTTCTGGATGAAGTAACGAAGTGGCTTTGACCTGGGAGATAACTTCATTAATAAATCTGCCCCCTAAAAGTTCTGCAGCCAGCTTCCCCCCTGTTCCGGTAGTTGCAATCCCCGTTACTTCCTTTGGGTCGAAATTTTGTCCTATGGATCCAAAATCGGAAAATAATTTTTGTAGTTCAGCTAAAAGGACCTTGAATGGCTGCCCCTCGCTCCGGGTGTAGGAATGATAAATGATTTGTTTTGAATTGCCCTCACGTCCTTCTGGGGACAGAAGGACAATCTTAACTGAAACCGAGCCTACATCTATCCCTAAATAAAGTTCTCTACCCATCTTTTCTTCAGTGGACTTTTCAAATTTAACCCGGTGTCACCCTTAGCTGCAAAAAATCAAACTATTATACGACTATATAACCTTTTTGTAAAGTGTTTTTTGATTATTTATTGATGTGGTGTCAGGACTTACGTCCTGACACCAAAGAAATCTATCAGGCTGTCAGGTGGTAACACCTGACAGCACATAGCATCCAGAAAAAGAAAAAAAGATCGAACCTCTCCCTTTCCCTCTCCTTGCAAAGGAGAGGGGATAACTCTTCACCAGCTTTTATTCGTCATCCGTCATCCATCATTCGTCATTTTCTTATATCTGTCATCTTTCATTTGTCATTTTTTTAAAGTAGCATTCCTCCAATAAACTATTGGCTTTCTCCTACATTTTTTAATCTATGAACTCATTCCTTGCGGTAACCCCGCGTTGCCCTCAACCTGGGTAAGCGCTCTAATTTATTTACATCAAGCAGGTTAGCCCTCAAGAAATATTCATGTCATTTTGCCTTTTTATGGCACAATTGTTGCACAAAAGATTTCTGAATCATCTTAAAAATTTAACATCGATCTCTGGGGGACCTAACTAATGAGAAGAAGAGGAGAAAAAAGCCTTTTAGATAAAATAGTAAGCTGGGCTTTCTGGTGCTTATGCGGGATTATCTTTTTCATAATATTTTTGACTCTGGTCCAGTGCTCCATAAATAAGCCCTCAGCTCCGAGCTGGAACAGCCGCTATAATCTTCCATTGCTTTTGAAATCTTACGATATGAGAACCCTGGTCGAAAAAATCGACGATCCTGCCATAAGGCTCGATTCGCTGGGTAATCCGGGAATATACATTCAAAAAGATATCGATACCATCTGGATAAAGGAAAACTTGGAGCTTTCTCCTTTGTCCGAGGTTTTTAAGGATACCATTGGAGAGATACCTTTTACCTCTGTTGACACTCAAAGAACTGACCTCTTTTTATCTGATATCTATCCTGGACCAGGGGGAGTTGTTCCCCCCTTCAGCTACAGAATAGACGTGAACTTTCCACAGTTGAGCGACCTTCAGCAACTCAGTATCAGAAGAGGAACAGCCCGGCTCAGGGTTGAAAACCATATGGGAGTGGATTTGGATTCGTTCTCAGTAGAGTTGGTAGACTCGGTTTCCGGTACCACTCTGGCAACTATAATTTTTGAATCCGGTATAAAGAAGGATAGCACCAAAACAAGAGATTTTGACCTTTCAAATAAATCAGTATCTTCCAAACTCTCCGGGAATAATAAAGGCCATACTCCAGGAGACACCGTATTGACCCTGGCAGACAAGTATATCAGTTTCAACCTTTGTTTTCCAGAAACTGTTTTTGCGTATTCAGCCACTGCTAAGATCCCGGCTATTAATATTTCCAAGACTCAAGCAATCGGACTCCCTACCCAGAATATCATCAACTCAGCCCGGATCAAAAGCGGTAATTTATATCTACAGCTTTATAACCGGACTAATCTTCCAGCCAATCTTACAATTCTTTTGCCGG
>MEWM01000057.1:0-5557 GCA_001775355.1 candidate division Zixibacteria bacterium RBG_16_43_9
TCTCTGCTGGTTCTTGGTCTCCTGGCCAACAACCTACACTTCGTTGGTGAGGACACCAACGAAGAACAAATTAATCTCATAATAGCTTGAGCATAATAAATCTAATCCTTCTCGCCTTAGTTCTTATCACCTGTTTCTGCTGTTTACTTTTCCTTTATAGTGTCTTCAAAATAACCAGAAAACCTGTATCTCGCTCTCCGGGCAAAGTCGACGCCTTGCCGATCTCCATCTTAAAACCACTTCAGGGGTTTTCTCCTGAGCTAAAGGGAAATCTTGCCACTTTCTGCAATTTAGATTATCCGGAATACGAGCTGATTTTCTGTGTGGAAAAAAAAGAAGATCCGGCGCTTCAGGTGGTAAAGGAACTCCAAACTGAATGCCCGCAAGCGAAAATTAAAATTGCCATTGAGGATAGCCATCCGGGTTATAATCCAAAGGTCAGGAACCTCATCCGGGGGATGAATAAAGCCTCTTATGATTTAATCCTGATAAGCGATGCAGACGTTCGTGTGGAGAAGAATTATCTTCGTGACTTAACCACTTTGATTGAAGACCTGAAAGTTGGGATTGTAACCAATCTGATCCGGGGAAAAGGAAATAGTTCCTTAGGCTCGATCCTGGAAAATCTGAATTTAAACTTTTTTGTTTTGGGAGGAACCTGTTTTCTTTATCATTTCTTCGATTATACCTGTATTACTGGTAAATCCATCCTATTTAGAAAAGCTGAAATAGAGAAAATGGGTGGTTTTCCCAGTATAAAAAATTTCCTGGCAGAAGACCAGATTTTGCAAAAGAAGTTCGAACGTTTTGGGAAAAAAGCAATCCTTTCCCCTTGCCTGATCACCAGCAACACCAGCCAGAGAACCCTGGTAAGATTCTTCAAACGAAATGTGCGCTGGTCACAGATGCGCGTGCAGTTAGGAGGAATAGGGTACCTCTCAGAGCTTCTGGTAAATCCAGTCTTGTTTGCTGTGTTACTTTGCATTTTTTCCCAGTTTTCTGTTTTTACCTTTAAGGTTCTCATAATTACAGGCATCTTCAAAATAATAGTCGAGTCGATCCAGGGAAAACTTATCCGAGCAGGTGCAGGATTTTTCTCTTATCTTCTGGTTCCACTGAAAGACCTCCTGGTAGGGATAATCTGGTTTTCACCTTTTTTCAAAACCTCAGTTGAATGGCGTGGGTCCAAATTCAAGCTGAGAAGATATACTGAATTGGAGCCGCTTTAATCTTTTTTAACAGATATTATTCATTTTTTAGGTGCCCAAGGCGTCTGACCGACAAGACTACGAGGCTGGAGTATAAACCTTTAGGTTTATCAGGGTGAAGGTAAAGCTAAAGCTTTACACTCCAATTACTGAAAACTTAACTTGACATTCACGATTTCAGGGATAGTCCCGATGCGGATAGGTGGACCCCAGGTGCCAGCACCGGAGGAGACGTAAATCTGGGTATTACCCTTTCTCTTATATCCACAGCTTACTTCATAGATCATATCGGTGATATAGGTCAGGGGCCAGATTTGACCGTGATGAGTATGCCCGGAGAGCTGGAGGTCTGCTCCGTTTACCACTGCTTGCGACAGGTTAAGCGGCTGATGGTCAAGCAGAATAATGGGATAACTTTTGTCGACCTGCGCCATTAGTTCTTCCAGTGGTTTACGCTGCTTGCCAGTAAATCCCTTTATTGATCTATCTTCCCTTCCCACGATATAGAAGCTGTCATTGACCTTTAGAACAGTATCCCTTAAGACCAGCACGTTGTGGTCAGCCAGATACTTGCAGGCCTTTTCCACACCTCCGATGTACTCGTGATTACCGGTGACAGCAATGACACCATATTGAGACTTTAAGTTCCGGAGCATTTCACCTAAGTTCTGTTTGATCACCGGGCCTAAATCCTCGTCCACGATGTCTCCAGGCAAAATCACGATATCAGGTTTGAGCTGGTTGATTTTTTCGACAATCCGGCTAAATCTTGAGCTGCCCACAATCGTGCCCAGGTGGATGTCCGAAACAACTGCAAGATTTACCGTTTTCGGGCCATTTGCTTTTTTGGGGATGTTCAGATTAAGAGTTCTGATCCTGGGATTCAAAGCGTTAATATAACCTGCTAAGAGTGTGATAGCCACAACCCCGATAGCAACCAGGGCGACAACCTGTTTTACTTTTACGTAATTTGCTGTGATGACTGAAGGGAAAAGCGGAAACCAGTGGTTGAGCAATCTCAAGAAATCCAAGAGGACCACGATCAGCAGAAAATAAACCATAGCGCCCAGCCAGAAAGAGCCGAGCCAGATCAAAACTTGACTGGGTTTGGAAAGCCAGAAGCCTTCCATCACCCTGCCGAGAATGAATGAAAGTACCACGAACCAGAATATAATCGGGTAATATATTCTGAGAGTGGAAGCGTGAGGAATAGCCTGCCACCCCCGGATGAAAACATAATAATTTATCAGTCCGTAAATCGTGAGGACAATTATGAAAAAGAAGAGGAAGTGCATTATTTTCATTTTTAATCGGTAGGTCAGGAGCCTTGCGCCCCTGCCAGCAGCAGATTGAACGCGTAGCCGCAGGCTTCAGCCTGCGCTGACGCAACCTGAAGGTTGCGGCTACTACTGGAAGCTGGGGCAGGAGTTGAACTCCTGCCCCAGCTCCTGTCACCACTTAAAATTCCTGATAAAATTTATTATCTCGTTTATATCTGGCAGCTTGCCCATTTCATATACCTTGAAAAATATTATCTTCTGGTCTTCGTCCAGAATTATATTTGCCCTTTCAGAGAATCCATGTTTCTCCCGGAAAATCCCGTAAGCTTTTGCCACCTCGCCGTGAGGCCAGAAATCTGATAATAACGGGGTCTCCTTTATCCCCAGACTCTCAGCCCAGGCTTTCTTGGATGGAACCGTGTCCACGCTCAAACCAAAGGCAGCAGTGTTCAGAGAGTCCAGAGTACCTTTGTTATCCTCCAGCGATTTCATCTGCCTGGCGCACACCTCTGTCCAGGCCAGAGGATGGAAAGAGAGTAGAACCTTTTTACCCTTGAAAGAAGACAGCTTGAATTCCTTGCCGTTCTGGTCTTTGAGCGCAAAGTCTTTAGCCTGTTTACCTACCTCTTGTTTTCTTTCCTCGTCCATCTTGTTCCTCACTTTTATAGGTTTTGGATTTTTGATTAATCAGAAAAATACACCAAAAAATATGCCTGTCAAACTCTTTTTGAGGGGATTTGTAGAAATTGATTTCCCGTGAAGAAAAGCGACATAAAAAGAACCTGTCAAATCATTTTTGACAGGTCCTTATATTTCTGACGATTACAACTGCAGGCTAAGACCATAAGCTCCTAATTTCCCTATTCGGCTTCGAAAACTGCATCCAGTTTCTGATAAGCAGTGTGCATTTTATCCAGCTTTTCTTCTATCTTCTTGTTATCCTTACCGCTACAAGCCCTTACCAGATCATCAACTGAAGATTTTAAAGCTTTCCTTTTTTCGGTGAATTTGGGAGCGATCTCCTTGGATTTATCAGACAACTCCACCTTCATTAGTACGTCCATCTTCTCCTGTAGAGCAGGAGTTGAAGCTTTGATCGCTTTATAATCTTTACTGGGTAAAGCTTCATGCCAGAGAGGATATAGAACTAAATGAAAACTTTCTAATTCCTTGACCCGGGGTGCGAAAACCCTAACCAGTTGTTCGTAGCAGGTGTGAAGATTTCCCGTTGCTTTGAGTAAAGCTTCATTATCAGTACCTTTTGATTTCTCCTCTAAGTCCAGAACTGCTTTGGCTAAAGCTTCTCTTTTCTTCTCGTAATCATCTTTTTTCTCTCTGTAGAATCCTGGAAGCTCTACCTTTTGAATCAGTTCTATCTTCTCCTTGAAAGCTGGAACTGCATCCCTTATCGCCTGATAATCTTTTTCAGCATAAGCCATATGCCAGATTGGCTGGAGAACCTCGTGGAACTCTTTTAAACCCTCTAACCTGGGCTTGCTCATCCCGGTAGTTTGCTGGGTGCCTGCTGAGGTCTGGGCTAAAATCGAAGAAACTACAAAAAATGAAACAAGCAGGAATGAAAGAAATGCAACTTTTTTAGATAATGCCATAATCAACCTCCAGTTTAAAGTTTTTTTCTCAAAGTTTTCGTTATCTTTGGATTAACATCTCTCCTGTCTTTAGCTCAAGCTGCACTTCCATAGTCGAATGTTATTCCCTCCCATCACTTATATTTGACGAACTTTTTTTTCAGATCATTTGAAGGAGCTTGTGAAAATGTTCTCAAGAAGAATTATATTTCACAATACTTTGTGATCTTGATTAATTCTTAACATCCTGCGAATTTTGTAAGAGAAGTTTATAAAACCAACCGAAGTGGGAAAAATTCATCTGTAGATTTAGGAGAGAATTTGAAGAAAATCTGCGAAAAAATGCCTGTCAGGAAAGAGTTGGCAGGCATTTTAGTGTTCTGGTAGCGCTACGGGGAGTCGAACCCCGGTTTGTGCGAATGCATCTTGAGAATGGCTGAGAACCACCCGAGCCAATTCACGGGACTTTTATAACCCTTTTATTAACAACATATTACGGCTTAAACCTCTGTTTTTGTCTCTTTGTGTGTATTTATACTTTGTCTGGACACAAAATTGATTATTTTAAAAATAAAACTTGGAGTCACCTTTTATGCAGACTGAGTTAAAAGGTTTTTCTAAGTTCTTAACCTTAAGTATATTTTCTTTCTTTAATCCTACCCTGAATGGGAATTTACCATTGAGATCAACCACTCTTTCCTTTCCTGGACCATCTCAGTGGTTCTACAATCTATTCTTCTTCGTCCTCTTCTTCAGCTAAGTCTAATCCGATTGCTTCCACTCTCTTAATTTCCGGGACTGCTGCTTTAAGATGCTGTTCTATACCTGCACTCAAAGTAAGTTGAGACATCGGACATCCAAAACAGGCACCGGTTAACCTCACCTTTACCACTCCTTCAGGAGTAACCTCAATAAGTTCCACATCTCCTCCATCTGCCAGAAGAGATGGTCTAACATCTTCTAACGCCTTTTCCACTTTTTCCTTCATGCTCTCACCTCTTTTTACTTCGAACTTCTTGATTTATCTACCTTTTCATCTAAGTCGTCTGATCTCCTGGTGTAAAACAACAGTACCCTCTTTTATCGCATTCCCTCTTAACTTCCTCCCATTCCTCCGGGCTTAATACCTGAAGGGCGATCTGATAGAGGATGTTATCTTCCTTGAAGATGTGGCTTTCAAGCTCCCTGGTAAGATATTCTCCCAGCTCCATTATATTTTGCTTGAAGTTTTTAAAATCATAATCCTTGGGGTTTTGAGAAAATTTATATAATTCCTTTTTCCTTTTCCTAAATTCCACATGGTCCATCTTCATAATCTCTGGTGGCTCAACTATATCATGCTCCTCCAATTTAGGGAATAATACCTCCTCTTCTCTCTGATGGTGACTTTCTGCTTCTATGAGATGATGCGAGATATCTTTCAGTTTCTCCAGATCCTCGCCCATACTTTCAAAGTTCTGTTTCCCTTTCAATCTTTCCA
>MEWM01000057.1:5580-8471 GCA_001775355.1 candidate division Zixibacteria bacterium RBG_16_43_9
AATATGATTTTATGTTCCTCCATAAGGGTATGCACAGGGTGCGGTGCTGATACTTCCATCCTCTTCGATACTAAGCTATCCCTCATAACCTCAAGGTGTATATCGCATAAGCTCTTCCTGATCTCCTCATGCGAAACACCTTCACGGATAAGCTCCTGCTCTAAAATCCCTAAGGTCTTAGCATCTATTGCCTGGAGAAGTTTCTTTGCTTTCACTTTTGCTTCCTCAGACACTTTACCTTGCTTTAATTCTGTCAACAATTCCTTAAATTGCTCCTTTTTATTCTCCCTTGGGGCAATTCTCTTTACATTCAGAATCCACTCTTCCGGACCTTCTTTCTCATACAAAACTTCAAGCTCGCCCTGTGCCTTTAACATATAAACTAAGGGTAAGGGATTGAACTCCACGATAATCCTCAGCATCTGGTTATCTGCAAGCTGCTCAATACTGGGGAAGATCAGCACCTCTTTCTCGGCATGCCCTAATCCTCTCACATCGATTGTCTTGGTCCCGTTCATTTTAACTCCTCCTTTCTTCTAATTTTAACCACATGTCAATTTCTTGGCTTCCCAAAAGCATCTCTCTTACCTTCCCCATCCAGAGATTTTGAAATTCCTCCATTTCGTCCTTTCTGGCTGCTTCCCAGATTACCTTTTCTAAAAGCTCTCCTAACCTTTTTCGCTTATCTTCAGAGAATGGAACTTTCTGGGGATAAAATTTAACCAGAATAGCCTTATCCTCATTTTGCCTTCTAAACTCAAAACACATTGCCTCAGGATCAATTTTTTCACGGTTAAATTTCAGCATGTCCTTTCTTCTAAATTTATATCCTAAACCTCTAAAACCAGTAGCTGGGGCAGCCCCGGTTAAGAAGCTAAGTGCTTGACTCATAACCCCATAGACCCCTTCATCCGGCTCTCCATAAACGGTAACTGAAATCTCCCCCCTTACTGGAATCTCATTCGGATAAAGTTTCTCCAGGGCTTTCTTGCAGCATAGATATGCACCCGCTATCGTGGGGCAGGCGTGTCCAGCCATCTTTACCAAATCGATAAAAGTATATTCTAAAACAACACCTTCTTCTTTAAATGCACCCAAAGTTTCTGCCAGAGGTTCTTTAAATCTAATTGGCTCAACTTCTTTAAAAAAATCCCTGAAGATAATACTCATAAACGCTCACCAAGTTATTCTACTTTTTCGCACGCTTGTGTTCTCTCTTACAGTACAATCTTACTTGAGGATCGATTTCTTCGAATCGTCTTGTTTAAATCCTTCTTATTTTCACAATCCAATCTTTTGGTCCATTTTGCTCATACTCCCAGGCATACTTTCCGTTCTGTTCTACTTCAAATTGATAGTGTAATGGTCTGGGATCGTGGTCATTTATAATTCTTAAAATCTGGCCCGGGTTTAAAGTCTCCCAAATCTGAAATATCTTCTCGTGTCTTTCGAATGGCAGCATTGGCCTTAAATCTAAAGTCTTCATCTCTTCAGACATTCTTCTCACCTCCTAATTCTAAATCTTTGAGCTTTTAAGAGAACTCCTTTCTCTTCGGGAAAAGTTTACCTTTCAATAGAAAGACCCATCTCTCACTCTCATTGATAATTTTTTCATAATATACTTTTGACAACACTTTTTGGAACGATAAAAATTTTAACTCCTGTCTTTATGACCATTTCTTACCCAGTACTTCAGAGCATCTTCAACTTTATCCACATCCACGAAAGTGTCTCTACAGGGACCGTTAGGACGGCTATTTGGTATTCCCATTATCGGTAAAGGGTTAACAGAAGAGATACCACAGGTAAGCTCTCGTTCACATGCTACCGCCACTATGAAATCAGGTCTAATTTCGTTTACATATCTATTGGCAATCCTACCACCGGTTGCAACTCTTATCGCTATATCATATTTCCCCTCTAACTTTGCCAATTTAGAAATATCACATCTGCCGCATCCCTCACAATTCTGCACTGATTCTATTATCTTATGTTCACAGGCGTGAAACTGTAGACAATGAGGTAAAAGTAAAAGCGCGCTCTTGGATTGGTCTTTATATTTTGAATTATTGAATTTAATCAATCTATTATTCAAGTTCACAAACTGTAACTCAAATGCTTCTGATTTCTTTGGAAAGAGTTTTCCCAAGATAACTACCAAAGGAAAGGCAATAAAAGTTAATAACAACTTTTTCATAGACTTTTAAATATCAGTATAGAGGCTTTCTTGTATCAATATGATTGTCCTTCAAGTCAACATCATTAAACCTGCTAGCATAATTATTTTCCATTTTATATATCCACCCGCCTTTAATCTTGTAGTATCTATTTTATTCCACCTCATTCAATTTTGGTTTATGTCTATGGCAATCGATTCTTAGTTCTGAATTAGCTATGGGTCGATCAGTTAGTTCACAATGGTGGGGCCTCTCTGCCCCAGGGTAAGCATCCCTTCTAAAAAAACCGCAGGTGATACACATTCTCACGATGCTTATAATCCCAGCCTTCTGAAGCTGGGCAATGACCTCCATTAAAAAAATCATCACAACCTCTTTGGTCTCAGGAGGAAATTTTTTTATCTGCTCCTGAAGTGCAGATTGCCAGCCCAATAGCCTTACGACTAATCTTCTCCCAGAGGGGGTAAGCTCTAAAGTTGCAATACGCCCATCCTCTTGGGACCGCATTTTAAGTAATAGCCCCTTTTTCATAAGCGCCTTTACGGCGTCACTAACTGTTGCCTGTGTCAAGCCAAATTCTTCAGCCAGATGGCTAATTCTTCGTTGTCTTTTCGTGTGGCTGTTCAAATAGAGGAAGAACTGAATTTGAATGGGGCTCAATCTCTCCCTCTTAGCCACGTCCCAAAGCAGGATGCGTAGACTTTGGGAAAGCCG
>MEWM01000057.1:8560-10201 GCA_001775355.1 candidate division Zixibacteria bacterium RBG_16_43_9
CAAACCATAATTACTTAGGACTCCTAAGTATATATAGAAAAAATAATTTCTTTGTCAAGTAAAAAATAAAAATTTTTAGGGGGAGGCAAAGATTTACAAAATAGCACCTGTCAAGTCTTTTCTCAACAGGCACTTAGGATTCTTGGTAGCGCTACGGGGAGTCGAACCCCGGTTTGATGGCTGAGAACCACCCGTCCTGGGCCACTAGACGATAGCGCCGCGCGAGCAAGCTGGTTAATGGTTGATGGTGGATAGTTCATGGTAAAAACAAATTCCGGGATTGATCATCGACTATCAACCATCCACCGATCTGCGGACACAATATAATAATGGTTTCAAATTAGGCAAGAAAAAAATCAGGTTTTATTCGTGGCACCCGTAGGTGGCTTTCAGTTTTGTAGGTCAGAGCTCCTGAGCACCTGACACAAAAGCTCACTCAGGGATTAAAGCTTCCTGATCTACCGTTCTGGTAGAATTCTTACAGAAAATGGAAACTTTTTCTTGAGTCATCAGTATATAAAAGTTGAGGCACAGTTTTTGAAAAGATGTGGAATTCTCTCAATTTATTGTCGTGAAATTCAAGCTGGGAGAACAGAATGAAAAATCGAAAAAGATTTCTTAGTTTATTTTCCCTGTCTCTTCTTCTCCTCTTTATTCCCGCAAATCTGTTAGCCAATCAAGTTGAAGAAGATAGTGTAAAAAGCATCACTGCTTTCAGGATAAATGTTGGAGTAAAAATTGATGGGGTATTGGATGAGGATTGCTGGAGCAAAGCGGAAAAACAAGGTGGTTTTGTTCAGGCAGACCCGCATGATGGAGAACCAGCCACTGAGTCGACCTGCGTTCAGGTGTGCTATGATAACCAGGCACTTTATGTGGGAGTTACCTGCATGGAGAATGAGCCGGAGAAGATTTTGAAAATCCTTACCCGCAGGGACCGGTTCGGTGAAAGCGATGCAGTTAATCTGGGGATCGATTCTTACCACGACCACCAGACCGGCTATATGTTCAAGACCTATGCTTCCGGCACTCAATGTGATTTATATTATTTTAACGATATGTCAGATGACCCTTCCTGGGATGCGGTATGGGAATCTGCGGCCAAGATAGGAAAAGACCGCTGGACAGTCGAATATAAGATACCTTTTTCCTGTTTGAGGTTTCCCAAAAGCGAAAACCATACCTGGGGATTCTACGTCTCCCGGAACCTGACACATAATCAGGAGACCGACCGCTGGGTCAGGATTCCCTCAAATCAGTCCGGTTATGTTTCCAGGTGGGGACATTTGACCGGGATCAAAGATATCGACCCTCCGATGCATTTAGAGATTTTACCATACGTAGTCTCCACGGAAAAAACCGAGCCTGGAAGATTGGGAAACCCGGATGGCAGGGAGTTTTTCGGAAATGTCGGAGTTGATTTAAAATATGGATTAACCCCGAATTTGACTCTGGATGCAACCGTTAACCCTGATTTCGGACAGGTGGAGATTGACCAGATCGTGTTGAACCTCTCCAATTATGAGACTTTTTATCCGGAAAAAAGACCATTTTTCTTAGAAGGTGCCAAGATTTTTGAGCCGATCCAGACCGACCTGTGTCAGCTTTTCTATTCGCGAAGAATCGGCAAAGACCCCGGAT
>MEWM01000057.1:10332-10998 GCA_001775355.1 candidate division Zixibacteria bacterium RBG_16_43_9
GCTGACATCTGGCACGTTGACGGGTACCGCACCAAAAGAGTAATCGAGCCAGAAGCAAATTACAACGTCATCCGGCTCAGCCAGGATATTTTCAAAAATTCCGTGATCGGAATTATGAGCACCGCAGTTAATCAAAAAGGGAAAATACCCTCGTACTCCGGCGGCGTGGACTGGAACTTGCGTTTCTTAAAACAAAACTATTCTTTTGTAGGTCAGGTCTACGGGAGCTCTAACGGAGAAAAGGAAAGAGGTCTGGGGTATTTGACTGCCCTGGGAAAAGAAGGAGGGGAGCACTGGAGAGGAAATGTTGTCTGGTTCTACCTGGATAAAAAGATCAATACCAATCACCTGGGATATACGAAAAGGAACGATCTCCAGGGTGGCAGCGTCTGGATTCAGTATAAAACCCAGAAGGAGTCCTGGATAATAAGGAATTCCTGGAACAATTTTAACTTATCCTATGATGCCAACTTGAATCATGACCGCCTGGATTGGGGTTTCAATTTCAATAGCTCAGTTCAGTTGACCAATGGCTGGAACGTGGGAGGGGGGTTTTATAGCGATTTGGGAGTGACTTATACTGATTGGGAAGTCCCTTCCCAGCTTTTGAAAATCCCGATCGGAAGAAGCGGCTGGTTTAATCTAAACACGGATGAAAGAAAGAAA
>MEWM01000058.1:0-2831 GCA_001775355.1 candidate division Zixibacteria bacterium RBG_16_43_9
CTTCCATCCGGTGACCTTATCTGCTTCAGGAGATGAGGTTGATAAACTATCCCGCCGTTAACCAGTGCCGTATAGAAAACAGCCGTTCCCAAGGGGGTGGTCAGAACCTCTCCCTGCCCTATTCCTAAATTTATCACTAAGTTCTTAACCCATTCGCCCTTGCCAAATTTTCTCTCATAAAAAGAGCGAGTAGGGATCATTCCAGAAACTTCATCTAAAAGATCGATTTTGTACTTCTTGTCCAGTCCACACTGCAAAGCATAACTGCTCCAGCGATCCAGTCCCAACTTTAAAGATAAGTGGTAGAAGTAGACATCGCAGGATTGGGCTATGGCTTGAATCAGGTTCAACCTGCCGTGTCCTTTAGGTTGCCAGCACTTGAAAACCCTGTTTCCAAAAAGGAAACCCCCGTTACAATAAGAAAAAGTGGTATTCCGATCTACGATCTTTGATTCTAAGGCTGCGCCTGCAGTTAACAATTTATAAGTTGAGCCCGGAGGATAAACCCCTTGAATTGCTCGATTGAGTAAAGGATGTGAAGGATCATTTATCAAACTCTTCCAGGTGTTTTCATCCAGAAAAGAGCTGAACTGATTCGGGTCAAATCCCGGTTTACTTACTAAAGCTAAGACCTCTCCGTTTTGCGGATCTAAAGCCACCACCACACCGGAATTATATTTGCTCAGAGCAGATTCAGCTTCCACCTGCAGATCAGAATCAATGGTCAGAACCAAATCAGATCCAACCGTGTAAGGTAGAGGTTTTTTATCTTTTAGAGGACCTAAGATCTTTCCGCTGGCGCTCACCTCTAAGAAATTCATCCCATCCTCACCTCTCAGCAGCTCATCATACTCCTTCTCTAAGCCTTCCTTTCCAATATTACTCCCTAATTTCAACCCTTTTTCCTTAGAGTCCTCCATCTCCTTCTGTGAGACCTCACCCACGTATCCGAAAAGGTGACCAGCCCAGTAAAGCGATGGATAACTTCTCACCTTTTCGGGCTGATAGCTAACCCCTGGCAGTTCCTCATTCTGCTCCTCCAGGATGCAGATCGTTTTAAAATCAACATCTTTCATCAACTTTATGGGTGTATACCGGTTCACCCAACCAGCTTTTATTTTTTCTTTTAGAAAATTCTCATCCAGATTCAATAGGAGGGAGATTTTTTTGACTAAAAAGTTCATATCTTGAGTTTTGTAGGGGAGCAAGAGAAGGGAGTAAGAGGTGCGGTTAGTAACCATCCTCTTACCATTACGGTCCCAGATCAACCCTCTTGGTGCGGGGATTGAGACCAGCCTTACTCTATTCTCCTCGGATACCTGGCGATAATAAGAAAAACTGATCACCTGGAGATAAAATAGCCTTAAGGTCAGGATTAAAGCAATAAGTCCTACCAGATAAAAGGCGAGCTTGTCCCGGCTATAATCTACTATTTTAGTTTTGGTCATAGCTTGGTTGAAAAATCAAGTGGTGATTTCTTTAGCTTTCCGGATTTGAAGAAACCATAGAAATGCCAGACCGGCAAAGGCGGTATAAAGCCCGGACAGAAGGCTATAGTTGAGGAAGACGAAAAACGTATAATTCAGGTCGAATCCGCTTGAAAAAAGATAATAGGCAAAATCGTTCAGAAGCAGGCTTAAGAAAATTACCACTCCTTTGGAAATATTACTTTCTAAATACAGGTTATCCGTGAAACTACCGACCAGATACCCCAGGCAGGTCTTGATAAAAGCCCCCAGGCCTAGAAAAGAAGGATTGTAAAGGTCTAACAAAAATCCTACTAAAAATCCAAATATCGCCCCTGAAGCTGGTCCCCGGGTCAGTCCCACGTAAACCAGGATGAGCAAAGGCAAATCCAAGCTTATCCGGTGAATGGTCAAAAGCCCGGAGAATAAAGACTGGTATAAGACTACTATTAGAATTAAAAAGAGAGTATTGGCGGCTTTTGATAAGTTCAGATTCCTGATAGGCATTTCTTGATAAAATGTTTTTGAGCTCAGATTTTAATTACAAAAAGCTCTTCTAACCGCGAAAAATCTACCGCGGGCTTAAGGATTATAATTTTAAAAACAGGATCTTTAGCCGGAGATACTTTAAGAACCTGGCCAATTTTTAAACCTTCAGGGAATATTTTGCTGAAGCCCGAGGTGTAGATCTCATCACCTACTTTGACATCCTCTTCAGTCGGAACGTTATCCAGGTTTAACATAACTCCCCCCTTTGACCTCACGATCCCCTGAACTCTGCTTCTGGTATCTAAGGCTGCCACTCTGCAATTGGGGTGGTAGAGTAATTGAACTACCGAGCTTCCCACCAGGACCTCGCTCACTCTTCCAATCAGTCCATCGATGTTTATCACTGGCATCCCTTTTCTTATTCCGTCCTTCTCCCCTAAATTTATCCAGATCAAGCTGGGAAATCTCTCGGGCTCTGCTGCGACCGCCTCCGCCGGAATAAGCTGGTAACTGCTTTCAGATTTGAATCCTAACACCTGCCGTAGTCTCTCATTCTCCCGCTCTTTCTCCTGTAGCCGGCTGTTTTCCAGAGTAAGCCTGGTTACTTTTTCATTCAGTACTCTATTGACCTGGTGAACATCATATAGCTCGCCTATCTGGTTGGCTACAGAATAAAAGGGAGCATAAGCAAAGCTGAAGACTATCTCGGAAAGACTTTCTTTGACTTTAAGCGGGAGAATCAACAAAAGCAAGGATAGAACCAGAAAAAGAAAAAAGGTGGCAGAGCTTTTCTCCTTTAAGAAGGGACCTCTTCCGCGAGCTAAGATATCAAATAAGAAAAATGGCATCTCCTCCCCTCCGGAGAAAAACTTATCA
>MEWM01000058.1:2842-3091 GCA_001775355.1 candidate division Zixibacteria bacterium RBG_16_43_9
CCAGAGGTCCTGATAATTCTTCAGGACCCATCATCCAGCTCACCGTCACTTCAGAGGCATATAATCTGCCTCTTTTTACATTACTCGACTAAAATTCCTTTAAATATTACACATCTCCAATAGTTTCCTAAAATTATTATTACTACTCCACCGAGTCCAGTAGCTCCAGGAGCTCCCTGGGACTTGAAATCTTCATCAAGGCTTCACGGTTTTTCTCACTTTTCATAAGATAGGAAAGACGTGCCATGA
>MEWM01000058.1:3197-4670 GCA_001775355.1 candidate division Zixibacteria bacterium RBG_16_43_9
AGCGATCACAATCCCCTTAATAGCTTTAGTCTTGGCATGGGGAAAGGCGACTCCGTACCCCACACCAGTGGTGACCAATTTCTCTCGCTCCAGCACCGCCTTAAGCACCTCGTCTTTATCCTTGACCAGTTTCGATCTGGAGGTCAGATTTACTAACTCTTCTATTATCTCATTTTTTGTCTTCCCTTTAAGATCAAAAGAAATTAAATCCTCGCCACAGAATTTAGAAAGCTTCATCCTTTTCCTCCTTTTAATATTCTTCTTTTCGCTGTCCTATAATCTTTGTAAAAATCACCGGACTTTAAGCTGAATCATGACTTTATCCAGCCTTTCAGCAAACTCTTCCTCAGATATTCTCAGGCGGTTCTCCTCTTTCTGGCAGATGGTATTCCTCAGTTGAGAATACGCCCATTCTTCTGAATTTTTCAATTCTTTTCTGCAGGAGCTCTTCTATTTCCAATTCCGAAAGCTCGTTCAAGTCTTTAATGATCTCTTTTTTTAGAATATCCGCTGCTTCTTTCGGATTTCGATGTGCCCCACCCACCGGCTCAGGCACAATCCTGTCGATTACTTTTAGTTCCTTCAAGTCAAAGGAAGAAAGCCTCAGGGCTTCTGCTGCCAGGGGGGCTTTGGAGCTATCTCTCCACAAAATGGCAGAGCATCCTTCCGGGGAGATGACCGAGTACCAGGAGTTCTCTAACATCAGTACCCGATCTCCGATTCCTATTCCTAAAGCACCCCCGCTTGCTCCTTCTCCGATTATATTTATGGTAATGGGGACTTTTAATCTGAACATCTCTCTTAAGTTTCTGGCGATGGCTTCTGCCTGCCCTCTTTCTTCGGCTCCAATTCCTGGAAAGGCTCCAGGAGTATCTACCAGAATGATAATAGGTTTCCCGGAGCGGGAGGCAATCTGCATTAGTCTTAGAGCTTTACGGTAACCCTCTGGATGCATCATCCCGAAGTTTCTATAAAGCTTCTGCTTAGTATCCCTGCCTTTTTGCTGACCGACGAACATAACCGCTCGACCCTCGATTTTGCCAAATCCGCCTACTACTGCTTTATCGTCTGCAAATCCCCTGTCTCCATGCAACTCCACGAAATCGGTACTTATCAGATTAATGTAATCTAAGCTGTGGGGCCGGAGTGGATGCCGGGCTAACTGTACCCTTTGCCAGCGAGTAAGTTTAGAATATATGTCCTGCAGCAATCTATCCTTGCGCTTTTCCAGTAGTTGTATCTCCCTGCTAAGCTCCAGACTTTCGCCAGAGGCGAAATCTTTCATGTCCTGGATCCTCTTTTCCAGATCCAGGACCGGTTTTTCGAAATCTAAATATTGACCATTCATCTTTTTGAATATTATCCTTTAAGCGACTACTATCTTTTTATTTGATCAGTCATACCTATCCGGAACAGGTAAAATGCCAGGACTAAAATCAGTATCCCTAAAAAGGATAGCAGAAAAGAAAAAAC
>MEWM01000058.1:4737-18497 GCA_001775355.1 candidate division Zixibacteria bacterium RBG_16_43_9
TTTGAGTTAAACCTTTTTCCAGCAGGAAATGAAAAAGATGCCTTTTATCCGCATGATAGAACCTCTTATTATTTAAAGTTCTTCTGAAAAAAGAAAAGAAAGTCTCGAATATCGGTAATCCCAGGGCTAAGAGGGGAATAAACAATGCCAGGGCAGTGTAGCTTTTAATCGGACAGATTACTCCCTCTGCTGCGAAGATGTATCCTAAGTATTGAGAACCAGAGTCTCCCATAAAAATCCTGGCTGGAGGGTAATTATATCTTAAAAAGCCCAGACAGGCACCTATAACGCCTAAAGAGATAAAAGAGATAAGCTTCACCTCCAGGAAAATCCCCACACCTAAAAGAGCTAAGGAGGCGATTACCGACAGTCCGGCCGCCAGTCCGTCCAGCCCATCTATCAAATTAAAGGCATTGATGATTAAAAGACACCAGGCAAACGTAACCGGGTAAGAGAAAAACCCCAGACTCACTGCCTTAAAAAAAGGAATGTAAAGCAGATTGATTCTCAATCCGAACAGGATTAAGACCAAGACGGCCAGCGATTGTAACAGGAGCTTCCACCTGGGCCTGAGGTCTTTGAGGTCATCATAAATTCCTGTGGCAAAAATTATGACCCCTCCTAAAGTAAAACCCGCAAGGTATCTCAAGTCAGATAAAAGGATCGTTCGTTCCCAGATTAAGGCCATCCAGAAAACCAGGTTAAATGATAAGAATATGGCGATCCCGCCCAGGGTAGGTGTGGGGTTCAGGTGGATCTTCCTGTGGTTCGGATAATCTAAAAAATGGTATTTAAGACTGAAATTCTTGACCAGAAAGGTAAAAAGCAAACCTAAACTGAACGAAAAAGTTAGGATGAAAATATACTGATCCAACTTAACTCCTCTGAATCCGGATTTTGACCCTATTTCTTTTTTAATAATCCGGTAAAACTGTAGACCAAAGATAGAAAGACCAAACGCAAAAGCAAAGATAGATAGACTAAAAGCCTGAAGATGAAGTTCGGATGATAATGCTTCTTAAAAAAATAATACATACTGCGGTGATGTTCCAGCTTAGCTCGCAAAGGATTTAAGGAAACAGAGCCTCCTACCTGGTGAGCCACGGTCAAAAAGGGAAAGTAGAATACCTTCCAGCCGTTTTTCTTTGCTCTTAAACAAAGGTCCGTATCCTCGCAGAACATAAAAAATTTTTCGTCTAAAAGCCCTATCTGCTCCAGCATCTTTCTTCGCGCAAAAAGACAGGAGCCGGACACCCAGTCCACCTCCCTTATCCCGGTTCGGTCTAAGTCTTTAAGAAGATACCTCCGGGATAGGGGATTATGCGGAAACAGGCGATTGAGAACCGATTGCGAGGAGGAGATGGAGGTAAGAAAATCCGGAAAAGAGCGGCAGGAAAAAAGCAATTCACCCTTTTCGTCCACCATTTTTGGACCGCAGATTCCAGCCTCTGGATTTTCGTCCATAAACTTAAGCAGCTCGTTTATTTTCCCCTCTGAGATTTTCGTATCCGGGTTAAGCAGAAGCAGGTATTTCCCCTGGCTTTCTCTTATCCCCTGATTACTGGCTTTAGAGAAACCTGAGTTCCACTCATTTTCAATTAGGTTGACCTGTGGGAAGTTCTCTTTAACCCAGGGGACTGTATCATCCTTAGAAGAGTTATCAATTAACCAGATTTCAAGCCTTAAATTATTTTTTGTATTGTAAATCGAATCTAAACAATCTCTCAAAAATCTTTTAGCTTTATAGTTTACTATTATTATCGAAAGATCGAGCCGGTTATCAGACTGTAGGGGCACGGCATGCCGTGCCCCTACGCTTTTTTCCCTCTTATTCATACTCTTCCCAAAATACTCAGGATTCTAAGTTTCCAGACCATCCAGATAGCTTCCCGTACTATCTTTTTGGACATCTTGGATTCGCCTGCTCTTCGATCTACAAAAATGATCGGTATTTCTTTGATTTTGAAACCTTTTCTCCAGGCGCGGAAGCTCATCTCTATCTGGAAAGCGTAACCGTTGGAGTGGATATTATCCAGGCCAATCTTCTCCAGGACCTCCCTTTTGAAACACTTAAACCCGCTGGTGGAATCTTTCACCGGAAGCCCGGTGACCCAGCGGGCATAAACATTCGCAAAATAGGAAAGAAGCAAACGGGTTATGGGCCAGTTCACCACGTTGACTCCCTTGATGTAGCGCGAGCCTAAAACCAGGTCCGAATCCTTTATGGCTTTAAGGAAATCTGGTATATAATTGGGATCATGCGAGAAATCCGAATCCATCTCGAAGATATAATCATAGCCGTTTCGTAAGGCATAGTCAAAACCTGCTATATATGCTGTGCCCAGCCCTGATTTTTTTGCCCTGCTAATCAACTTTATCCTGGGGTCCGAGGCGTTAAGCTCCTCTACCATCCCGCCGGTTCCGTCAGGTGAGTTGTCATCTACCACCAGGACTTCTATTTCCTGATCTTGTTTTAAAACCAGAGGGAGGATGGTGCTGATGTTCTCTTTTTCGTTATAGGTTGGTATTATGACTAAGATTTTCATTCTTCTTTCAACTCTCCTTTTTTTCCAGAAAGAGTTTTCACTCCCAGAACTCCCAATATAAAAAGATAAAACAGCCCTGTCAATATGCTGCTGGTTTTACCTATATTATATGGCTTAGAGCTATAGACCAAGTCTATTTTGTGTTTACCCTTTTCCAAGGGAATCGCCCTGAAGATGTAGTCCGCAGTATAGATTTTGGTCTCCTTACCATCTACCAGAGCTTTCCAGGAAGGATAGCTGTTCTCAGATAGAACTAAAAAACCAGGCTGGTCTGTTTCCGCCGCAATCTTCAAACTATTTATCCGGTTCTCTATGATCTGAACCGCTGTAGGGGCGTATTGCAATACGCCCCTACTTAAATCGATCTCGGGCTCTTCTTCTAAGATGATAGTTTCACGATAATCGAAATCCGGCTCTTTCAGTCGCTGTAAAATCCTGTCTTTATCTTTTATAACCTCATATTTATAAACCATTCTGGCCCTCGGAAGGTAGGTAGAGTTTTTGTAGAGATTTTTATCGCCAGCACTATAAATTAATTTATACTTGGAAGTGTCCGGGAAAACCCCTCTGAACAGGAGATATTTGACATCCAGAAGGTCAGGCTTGGGCCCTGAAAGAAAGCTTAGATACCTTTGTCCGTATTCGGCTTGACTCCTGGCGCTTTCTAAATACTTCTTTTCAGTAAACTCATCATACCTTTTAAGCTCATTTCCATGATACCCGAAAGCCTCCTCGATTCCGTATAAGGCAAGGAAATTGTTAAACGAGTAGGTGCCAGGTATAACTAAGGCTCTAAAAGGCTCCTTATCCTGCTTTAGATAGTCTATAGCCTGGTCTTTCTGGAAATAGGTCTGGTAATCGAAATTCTGGATGAATTTTGCATCCCATCTCCACAGGTCTAAAAATAGAAGCGCACCGATCCAGAAAAGGAAATAGCTTCTCTTTAACTTCCCCTGAAGATATAAATAGATCCCTGCAACGATTCCACCCACCAGGAGGAAGCTAATCCAGAACCCTCTGGTGATATTGGGCAGATTCAAAAGCATTATATCTTTTTTCTGAGCAGGGATATCAGAGTAAAGAATCCCATTCCACAAAGAGAGTAGCCCACTTCCAGCTACACTGAAAAGAAAGGCAAAGCCAAAGAAAATAAGAACCACAACTAAAAGAAGTTTATTAATTTTTTTCTTGTCCTTTAAATCTTTAACTCCATGCAGAATCTTCTCCAGCCCGAAAAGAGCCATAACCAGGACCGAGAAAACCAGCAGGAAAAGTATCAGCCCGGGTGCACGAAAGCTTTTCACCTGAGGAACAAAATAGTAGAAAAGTCTGAACAAAGGCGTATGCGCGCCCAGGGCGTAGATCAGGGCTAATAAAGATATACCGAGAAAAAACCAGATTTTCCGGTTACGAACTAAAACTAAAGCCGTAATCGCAAAAATCAAAGGAACGATTCCCGCATAGTCGCTATTTATCTTAAAAGGATTCCTTCCCCAGTAGGTATTCTCGCTTTCTAAATTCAATCCAACAAACTCCGGCACAACTTGAGAGACCAATTCCTCTGGATGAAAAGACCAGGAGGTAGAATATTCATACCCTTTACCCCCTTCTGCCCGGGGTGAATATTTGTTGACATAGATATAGGTGGGTAGAATCTGAACTAAAGATAAAGCCAGCCCTAAAAGGATAGCAATTCCAAAATAGAGTACAGGTTTAATAAGTCTTCCAATTTTTTTGTTGTCTTTATAATCCCAGAAAAGACTGAAGAGAAAATATAAACCTATTCCCCAACTGGCAAAATAAGCTAACTGAGGATGGTTGGCTAAAATCAAAAGACCTATGGTCCCGCCGAATAGGATATAATGAATTAGCTTTCTGGACCTAAGACTTTTTTCCAGAAAAAGAAAATTTAATGGCAAAAGGCTGGTAATATACATTCTCCCCTCATGCCCGGCATAGACCCAGGAGATGAAATTAGTGGAGAACATATAGGCTAAAGCCCCTATAAAAGAGACTCCCCGGCTGAACCCAAAGGTGCGCATACAGAAAAAAGCAAAGATTCCTGCAAAGAAAACTGTTAAGATTAACTTCCAGCCGAGCGCTCTATATAGAGGAATTATAAATTGTAATATTGCCAGGGGATAAAAGGTATCCCCATGCATCGCATCGATATAAGGCATTCCTCCAAACAGATAAGGCTCCCACAGGGGAATGCTGTGATATTGTTTGACAAAATCTGCATAAAAAGTTTTAAACATAACTGAGGCTTCTAAGGTATCTGAGCCGTAAAGCATCATGTCCGAGAAGATAAATTTGCCAAACAGCACCACTGTCAAAATCGCCAGGATAAGAATTATCCACAGATTTACCTTCTTAGTTTCTAAGAAGTCACCAAAGAAATCCTTTTTCTCTTTTTCTTTGGTTTGAGCCTTAGCTTTTCTTTCTTCTTTATCTTTTCTTGACAAGACTTGCTCCTTTCTGGTCCATCGAGCCTGAAATTCGACTTTATTATTTTTGCAGTTTATAAATAAACGAACGCGAAAAAAAGCCGTCCCAGCTAATCCCGGGTATAAGATAAGTCCCGGTCACTGAGACTATTTTGAAATCACAGAATTTCATCAATTTTCTGAAAGTTTGTCTGGTCCAGCTATAGATATGCCCGGTCTTGTCCTGAACGTTAAAGATATTCCAGAGGATCTCCTTAAAATGATAAGGGTTGGGAATGGACAGGATTAAAAACCCACCCGGCTTTAAGACCCTCTTCATCTCATTTAAGACGAAATAAGGATTTCTCAAATGCTCTAAAACCTCGATGCAGAAAACGTAATCAAAAAAATCGTTCTCGAAATCTGTTCCCTTTGAGATATCCTGAGTTTTCACATAAGAGCTGGCATACTCTTTATCTATCTCGATGCCGTGATATTCTACTCCGCCTGGTAGATAGCCCCTCAAGGCTCCATCCCTACATCCTACATCTAAAATTTTCGCTCCAGATGGAACCTGAGCAACAAGCGTTGCCTTCTTATATCTGGCAACCTCTTCTTTGAGGTTTCTAATCGGACCTATCTCCTCGTAATATTCTTTAAACTTCTCCTCTGACATAAACTTTATACCTCTTAACTTATCCTCTTTAAAAAAAACCGTTTTATTCTTAATCTAAAATATAACTTAAATTAAAACTTTAAGGAAACAAAAAATCCTAAAACCTCAGCCGCAGTCATCCACAACCTGGAAAGCAAGGCAATCAGGGTAGCCACAGGCAATGGGAAATAACCTGAAAGATAATAAATTAATAGCCCTTCCCTCACACCCAATCCTCCGGGCACGAATATGCTCAAAAAACCTGCGAGGTAAGAGAAGACAAAAATTGAGGTCAAAAAGGGAAAGAGACTGAAGGAATAATCGGTTAAAGACAGGATAAACACATTGAAAGCCAGTCCATAGACTCCCCAGGCAAGCATAAAAAAAAGAGTAAAAACTATATTCTCTTTAAAACTTAAATTAATCTTTACAGGCTCTTTTTTTAGCTTCTTCAAACCCCAGTTCAAGCTTTTCTCCATAACTTTTGGGTATAAAAAAAGAAGAAGAATCAGAGCCAGAGGCAGATAGGTAAGCCTGGGCACGCCGCTTAAGAATTTAGTTCCTGAAAGGATTAAAACCAGGATCAGTCCGCCAATGATATTCAAAAGTTGATTCAAAATGGCTGAGGTTAAAGTAGCCGCTTTGGGAATTCCTTCTTTTTCGCATAAATAGACCATCCCCATAACTGACCAGAGCTTTCCAGGGACATATTTCCCCAAATTGGAGTAAAACCAGATTTTGAATCCTTTTTTAAAAGAAAGGTTGAAAGAGGAGGATTTAAAGAGCAAGCCTCTCCAGATCTGGATGAAAAAAAGGAAATTTAAAAAAACCAGCCCAAAAGAGATCGCCAGAAGACCATATTTGAACTGCCATTGATATAAAGAGACTGCTTGCCAGTTTTCATAGACATATTTAACTAGAAAAAAAATTACCACTAAAACCAATAAATATTTCAAATAATCTTTGAGCCTTTTCATACCTGACATACCCGGTGGTAAAGGGTAATCGATTTTTCTACTATCTTATCCCAGTTGAAATATTTTACAATATGCTGATACCCGGCTGAAGCCAACTTTTCAGCCAGGGATGGATTTTTTAAAACGGTAATTATAGCCTGAGCTAAAGCTTTTTCATCCTTCTCCGGAACTAAAAGACCAGTCTCCCTGTCCTTAACAATATCCACTATCCCCCCTACGGCAGAGGCTATTACCGGTTTTCCATAAGAAAGCGCCTCTACCAAGACCATACCTAAACCCTCTGTATCACCTTTATGGTCAACGATTGCTGGAAGCACAAAAAGATCACAGCCCTGATAATATTTACCCAACTCCTCTTCCCCCAATCTTCCTGTAAAATTTATCTTATCTTTTAATTTTAAACTATCAGATAATTCCTCTAATTGAGTTCTCAGCTCTCCATCACCTACGATGTCTAATTTGACCTCGACCTGTTCAGCCACTAAGGGAATAGCTCGAATGAGATATTCCATCCCTTTCCTTTCCACTAACCTTCCCACAAAAAGGATTTTTTTTACTTCCTCTTCTCTTTTTTTAACAGTTCTTGGAGATACAGTAAACCCTTCCGGAATAACCTCCGCTTCTATTCCTGGATAAAAACTCTGGAGGAGGGTTTTGGTATAAGTGGAATTAGTCACTACCAGATCCGCCTTTTTTATAATAGATTTTAGAATTTTTTTAAAAAGAAAAGGACCTTTAAGAGCAAAAATCAGCTCTGCGCTGTAAAACTTTAAAACCAATTTACCCTGGCTAAACTTTGCTCCAAGGTATCCAGCTATTCCTAAAGGAAAGGGCCAGTGCACGTGGATTAAGTCAAATTTTCTCTTTTTGCACAATTTTATTATATTAACACAACTGAAGAAAACTAAAAAGATTGCCGGGAAAATATACAGAGGCTTTCTTTTCAATCTAATTGGAGCGGCTTCCTCATGAGTCAGATTTTCCCATCTTTTGAAAAAATACCTGTACCTTTTAACCTCCAGCCCTAAAATGGTCTGATCCCCCAGACCTTTATATGAAGGGGCAAAAACAGTTACCTCCACCCCTTTTTCCTTTAGCTTTAGAAGATATTCAGTTAACCAGGGTGCTATCCCGATTTTTGAATCACTTAACTGAAAGGCAGTAACTATATGGCAGGTTTTCATTGAAGATAAAAAATCATCCTTTTAATTTATTTTCCAGGTCCTCTACCTTCTCTCTCACGTTGACAATCGCCTCAGCTAAAAAACCTAAGGCAAAAAGTGAGATCCCGGAAAGGACTAAAAGGATGACCAGATATAAAAGAGGCCTGAAACCCTCATGCATAATTAACCTCAGGTAAATAGCCAAAAGCCCTGCCAGAAATCCTAAGAAGACCAGGATCAAACCTAAGGAGCCGAAAAAAAGCATCGGCTTGCGCATAAAGGAGACCTGAAACTTAACGCTGAAAAGGTCCAGAACCCCTATCGGTATCCTCCACACCCCGAACCTCGATTTACCATATTTCCTGGGATAAAGAGGAATTTTAACCTCATCTAATTTGAATCCTTTATCCGCAGCCATAACCACAATAAATCTATGCCAGTCACTTCTCAAAGGCACACCTTCCAGAACTTCTTTTCTGAAAGCCTTCACCCCGTTGAGATCGTGAACTTTAACTTTAAACAGCGATCTGGATAAAAGGTTATAAAAGAAGGAGACAAAGCTTTTAATTCCATAATTACCCTTTTTCCAGCCGGTAACTATGTCATTACCTTCTTTTATCTTCTGGATGAGTTTGGGAATATCCTCTGGCAGATACTGCAGGTCTGCAGGCCAGAAAAGATAAATATCTCCACTCGCATTATTAAAACCGGTCTGCAGAGCCGCGGTAAGCCCTCGATGAGTCTTATTGGTCAGGGCTTTTAGAAAGGCATATTTTTTTTCGTAATCCTTAGCCAGCTTGTAGGTTTTATCCGTGGAACCATCATCCACCAAAAGAACCTCTCCTTCTAACTTCGACTCCCTGAACATCTTATCGAAATTCTCAAACAGAAGAGGTAGATTCTCTTCCTCATTATAAGCCGGCACTACAACTGAAATTCTATGATTGCTTTCTTTTCTGTTTTCAGACATACTTAAATTTTTTACAAATATACCTTTTAAATACCAAAAGTCAACCTAAAACCCTCACTGGATTATATCGTAAATTTTTAAGCAAAACCGTAGGGGCGAGGTTACCTCAACCCAAGCTATAGTAAAATCATTTATTCTCTGGAAAGTTGATACAACAGGAGAGGTCTATTATAATTAGTGTGAATAGTGTACTCTTTTACCAATATAGCCCTGGAGAGCAAGCCCGGGTAGGCCTTTGTGAAAGTTTGGTCATCCCAGCCGTCTTTAAAGATAAGCACATGAGTCGGTTTAAATCTTTCGATGACCCTATCTTTGTTGGCAAAATCCTGCATCATTATGGCATAATGCGGATTTTCCAGACTCAAAGTAGCTGCCCAGGAACCAGCAATTATGCTCCCCTTAGGAAGTGAACTTAAGTCTTTAGATATATCCGCAAGATCATAAGTCAGGTTTTCGGTCCAGGCTGAATACTGCTTCAAGTTGCTAAAGGTAACCAGGAAGAGCACCAGGATTAAAAGAATACCTTTCAGCCCGGTGGATAAAGCAAGTCCTTCTCTGAGTTTCCTAAGCCTCGAAAGCCCTATCAAAGCACCCAAAACTATCAAAGCCAGGATTATTGACCTTCCCACTAAGGCAGAATAGTTCTGCATCAGTCCCAAAGCTCCTTGAAACCAGCTATTCGGGTCTGAGTAGAAAGCAGAGACAATTCCATAGAAGCTTTGATAATTGACCAGTATATGTAAGATGACGCTATAATAGAGACCGTAAATGAAAACGACCAGTATCAGGAATTGTAAAATCAAGCTCAAAGGATTCACGCCACTCGAAATCCTGAGCTTTTGCGCCTGGATTAACTTTTCCACAAAAAAACCAGCCAGTATGCACAAAGGCGGCACCAGGAGCAATTGATAGCGGATCGGATGGTAATTGGGATAAGAGAGGAAAATGATTCCAAACAAGACCCAGCAGACGCTGACGAATTCCATTGAAGCACTCGACTTGATTTTCTCCTCTATATTTCTGACCCAGTAGAGAATATACAGAAAGGAGAGAATGAAAATAAAGCAAAGCCTGGGAAAGAGCTTATCACTTATCCCCAAGGTGATTATGCTCCTCAGGTAAGCGCCCAAATTCGCCGCATTCCCGGCTGAAGATTTAAGCGCACCTGCCTGAATATATCCGATCACAGCATTTTTATATGGCAGCAACACTAAAAGTAGCCAGATTATCCCTCCTCCTGCCAATCCCAGAACAAAATAGGATAAGCTCTGCCAAAGTTTTTTCTTTTTCTCCTCTTTTTCCATCCAGAGCCAGCGGACAAACTCCAGAAACATAATGGCTAAAAAGAAAAGCCCGGAGATCTTCACAAAGAGAACCGCCAAAATGAAAGTAAATCCGCTTAAAAGAAAATATATTATTTTATCCTTACCCAACTGTAGAAAAAACAGAGAAAGCAAAAGTAAGAAAAGCAGACTGGTCTCCTCCAGTGCCAGGCGGTTGTGCATGATGTAAATATAGGCTATAGATAAGAAGAAGGAGGAAAATACCGCAGAGTAAATGCTCTTTTCTCTTTTGAGTAAAAAGAAAACCAGAAGGATCGTGCCTAAGCTTGATAAAACCGGAAGAACTCTTATCTGAATAAATCCTGTTCCGAAAAGCTTAAATATGAAAAAGTAAATTGCCGACAAAAGTGAGGAAATCCCCATCCGGAAGAAATCGTCCGGCTTCCATTGACCGAATAACACTTTATCCCGGGCGTTGATAGCGATAGCCCCCTCATCTGTATAAGGACTTAAGCTCCATGACAGATCTGTCGGTGGATCAGCTGAGAGGTGAGAGAACCTCAAGTACGCGCCTAAGAGGATTATGACCCCTAAAAGTATATAAAGAAAAGGAGGTTTAAATCCGCCTGAGGCGGACTTCAGAAAAGATCTATTTTTCTTTATTTCAGGTATCTCTGTTTTTTTATCTTTCTTTTTCTTGCCCATAATTTAAGGCCTGTAAAGTTTGGAATGAATAATCCCCAGCCGGTCAAGGGCGAACTTGAAAACCGTCCAGAGGGTTTTAAAACCATAGATCAAGGAGACTTTGAAATTGACCGAGGATGCTTCTTTGAAATATTTAGTGTTCACCGGAACCTCAGCGATTCTTTGTTTAAAAACCACAGCTTGGGCTATTATCTGAGAATCGAACACGAAATCGTTGGAGTTGCGCAAAAAGGGAACTTTTTCTAAAAAACTCCGACTGTAAGCCCGGTAACCAGTATGCATCTCTGAGAGCTTCTGACCCAAAATCAAGTTCTCGACCCCAGTCAGAAATCTATTGGCTAAGAATTTATATAAAGGCATCCCCCCCTTTAATGCTCCTCCTTTTTGCATAAGCCTTGAGCCTAACACGAAGTCTGCCTTACCTTCTTTGATAGGCTCGATTATCTGCGGTATCAGGCGCGGGTCATACTGTCCATCCGGATGAAGCATCACCACGATATCTGCCCCATCCCTCAGAGCCTCCATATAGCAGGTCTTCTGGTTTCCTCCATACCCCACGTTATGCGGATGCCGGACGACCTTCAGATGAAAGTCTAAGGCGATCTTGACTGTCTCATCCCGGCTGGCATCATCAACTAACAGGACTTCATCTACCACCTCGGTGGGAATGTTTTGATAGGTGAAAGATAAGGTTCGGGCTGCATTATAAGCGGGCATAACAACGACCACCTTAGGTTTCATACTTGATAACTCACATCCCTTTTCTAAGGCCAGATCTCTTAATACACCAAAAGCCCATTATGTCTCCAAGACCAGAAAGGCTTTCCCCTATAGAGACTAATAGCGTCGGCACGAAAAGAATGCCGGCCGCGATTAGCTGAAAAATGATCCTGCTCATTGGTACATTAGATGATTTCCTCGTCTCCGAAGACTTTACTATCTCGAAAAGCAAATCTCTCTGCTTGAAAATCATATTCAAGCTACTCTGTAGCAAAACGTAAGGGGCATATTCCAGGGAGAAATTATCTTTTTTGACTGCTTTGAAACCAGTCTGAGAAAGCATCTGATTTATGGTCCTGGGCGTAAAATGGTACAGGTGGCGGGGAAGGTCCCAACCGAACCATTTCTCCTTAAATGTGCCGATAAAAAGATTACCTGCGTTAGGCAGCTCAAGTATCAGAGCTCCTTTTTTCTTGAGAATCCGGTTAATTTCCCTCAGATATGCTATTGGATACGGCACATGTTCCAGCACGTGTGCTAAAATGACCAGGTCGAAAGAGCCCTCTTCAAATCTGGTTTCTAACAGATCCTTCTCCAGTATTTTCAGGCCGAAAGTCCTGCGTGCATACTCTGCGGCATTTCTGGAAAGCTGGGTACCTGTGCAATCCCAACCCCATTTTTTCAAAAAATACAGGGTGATTCCCCGTCCGCAACCCACATCCAGCACCCTCCCCGGCTTGAAGAGCCTTTTGATTCTGTATGCTCTTGCCCAGCGAAAAAGGTAAACTGCCTTTTCCAGCAAGTTCCCGAATCTCTGGCTTCTCTTTTTACCATAAAATTCGTCTTGATAAGCCAACACTATCTCTTCTCTGGTGGGGAAAGGGTCAGTCACCAAAAGACCGCAATTCTGGCACTTAAGAATACCTCTTTTCTCTTCAGGAAAACCATTCAGGTATACAGCAAAATTGTCCTGTCCACACAGATTACAAGTCCTGCTCATCCGTTCTCCAGAAGATCATCTACACAACTGGTTACCTTTCAGTGGAAATTTTCTGTGCCAGAATGAGTGCCTCGTGTCCTAAATTTGTTCTCCTGAAACGCCGCTGGAAAAAGAAAACCGGCTTCCACCAGATTTTCCAGTTTACAATAGAGGTCATCCTGCCGATGTCCCAGGCATCATTCAGGGTGCTTATCTTTGTAAGTTCCTCTTTTTCCTGGCTGCGTTTTAAGCTTCTGTCTTTGAGCAGCCACGTGTAAAGCCTACGCATAAGCCAGAAAACCGGAAAGGTAAAATCCCAGAATTCTTTCACCGCAAAACCGGTCTGGGATAATAAGTTTTTAATCTCCTCGGGTTCATATCTTCTCTGATGACCATAGAATTCATCATCCCATCTCCATTCTTTTTTATTGGTTGGGACAGAGATGACTAAAAACCCTCCACCCTCCTGGGTTGTCAGATTTTGGTTTAATATCAAAAGCAGTTCTCGATCTTTTTTAATATGCTCAAGAACATCCCACAGGATTATAGTAGAATAAGTCCCTCTTTCGCTAAATAACTCCTTCTCCTCTATGGTTACTTCTGAAAATTGTTTTAAATTCTGCCTGGCAATAGCTATCGCTTCATTCGAAAAATCGATCCCCTTGCCATACCATCCTTTTTTAGCTAAATACAAGACCACATCTCCCAACCCACAGCCAGCATCTAAAAAGGGAGGTTTGAGCTTATATTTATAGATTAAATCCTCTAACAGGGAAAGCATATATTCCTTCATTGGCTGAAAATTTGCCATGAAATCACCGATTAATCGTCTTTCTCTTCTCTAAAACTTGTTTTGAAGGAGCTTATTGAGAGAAAGCAATTGAATTTAACCAATGCCGATATCATCTCCGCCATTATAATATTAACTAATGAGATAAAGTCAACCTAAAAGTTCTGGCAGGTATAATGAATTGGAGTATAAACCTTCAGGTTTATCATTAAAGTAAAGGTCATCCCCAAACTCGTTGAGAGTGAATCAAGTCACTTAAGTTTAAAAGAAAAGCTAAAGCTTTACACTCCAGTTGAAAATTTCATTCAGGATTTATGATATACTTGCTAAAGTATGAATGGGTTGATACCCTTGTGATCCGACAGGATTCACTTTTCTTTCAAGCAGAGTCTATTTCATTCTCAATTATAGCCTCAGGATCTCTTTCTGCTACTTTTAAAGAGAAATGCTCGTGCCTAAGATAAACTAAACCTAAGACTGTAATCGGGATGTACTGGCAGGCATGCAGGACTATGGAAAAAGGGAGCGAGAAATCTTTGTCATACC
>MEWM01000058.1:18526-20333 GCA_001775355.1 candidate division Zixibacteria bacterium RBG_16_43_9
AGCTGTATGGTGCCCACATAGCCTGGAGATGAAGGGATCATCACCCCTAAGGTTACAATTACCATTAGGATCAAAGATGCTTGCGGTGGTGGATGAATTCCGAAAGCTAAAAAGACCAGGTAGTTGCTGATCCCGCTTCCCACCCACAAAATTAAAGACCAGAGTAAGATCCATCCGGTTCTTTTTACGTCCCTGAAAACCCTCACCCCGCTGGAGAATTTCTGCAAAATAGCCTCCCCTTTTACTGAGAATTTTCCTGGGATAAGCTTGAGTATTCTCTGGAAAAACTTCAGAGTAGGCTCTGGTTTAAGCTCCAGTAAAATCAATATTAAGAATATCAGCAGATTAGCGATTAAGGTTAGATTAGCTCCCTTTCTGACCAGTTCCCCGACTTTCTCTGAAGAACGGGAAAAAGGATAGAAAAGCAAAGTCAGCCAGAGGATCAAAAGCAGGGCAAATCCATCGAAAACCCTTTCCATCACAATGGTGGCAAAAGAGGCACTTCTGGAGATTTTCTCTTTGGTACCCAGGGAATACGCCCTGACAACTTCACCTAATCTGACCGGAAGGACGTTGTTAGCCATAAAACCTATCATAGCAGAGGAAAAAAGACTGTAGACTCCGACTTTTTTTATCGGGTCGACCATAAATTTCCAGCGATATGCCCGGACCCACATCAGCACGATTACTGCCATCATGAAAAGGAGCAGGTAAAAGAAGTTTACGCCTTTTAGAGCATTCCACAGTTCATGATAGTTTACTCCTCGGAAAGCAAAATATAGAAATATTATACTGATGATTAGTCCTATCAGGAATCTTTTTTTCAACTTCTTACTCTCTTTTCCACTTTACGGTCTTGAATTGCTTCGGTTTCCGACTACGTCCTGTAGAAGCTCTTCTACTTCTGAAACTACTTTGTCCCAGCTAAAATTACTTGCCCAGAGAATACCCTCTCTGGAGAATCTCTCCCTCAGTTCGTTATCCGTGATAATTCTGATGATTTTATCAGCCAGGTCTTGTTCATCTCCATACCTGAACAGAAACCCGGTTTTCCCTGGAAGCACTGATTCTCTCAAACCGGGAACATCACTGGCGATGGCTGGGGTTCCGCAGGCATTTGCCTCAATATTGGTCAAACCCCAACCCTCTTTTATGGAAGGATAAACAGTAACCCAGGCGCGGTGCAGCCACTCCACTTTGGTCTGGCTATCGACAAATCCGGTGAAAACGATTTTGTCCTGCGACTCTAAATTCCGGGAGAGATTTTGAAGCTCAGTCTTATAATCTCCCTCGCCTACAATCACCAATCTTGCCTCCGGAACCTTATCTAAGACCAGGGGTAGAGCTTTTATTAGAAGGTCAACGCTTTTATATTTTTTCAGTCTGCCTAAATAAAGAATAGTAGGAAAAGGATCCTTTTTCAGTTCCGGATTGACTTTAAAGAGTCGATGGTCAATCCCGCAATAGATTACCTTAATCCCTTCTTCCGGAATACCTCTTTTCAAAAGCTCTTCTTTGGTGCTTTCAGATACGGCTAAGAATCTCTTGTTTCTATACAGCCCTGGAACGCTTCTTTCTGAAAGGAAAACATAGGTTCCAAAAATAGGATTTACTTCTCTGAAGATCGCTTTGTCAAAAAAATGATGCACGATCACTAAAAGCGGAAGGTTATGCCAGAGATGAGAATAAAAGGGAAGCTTGTTTATATCTTCTATTACCAAATCCCATTTTTCTTGTTTCAATATTTTTTTTATCTCCCAGAAAGCAGAGAAATTGAAGACAAACCAGGAGCCTTTTCTTATGATTC
>MEWM01000058.1:20405-20644 GCA_001775355.1 candidate division Zixibacteria bacterium RBG_16_43_9
TCTGCACTATCCGCTTGAAGATCTCGTGAAAATGAATCTCCGCCCCCCCTGCTCTGGGATTGGAAAGGTCCTGCCAGTTTATAGCGAGTATTTGCAAGTTCGTTCTATTTTTTGACGCTTATGAGGGGCACCCATTCTGGAGTGTAAAGCCGTTCCTATGGATCCAAATTCGGACAGGGTCTTGTCCGCAGGATCCTGGCGAAGCCTTGAGCTTTACCTAATTCTTGATAAACCTGAAG
>MEWM01000059.1:0-1877 GCA_001775355.1 candidate division Zixibacteria bacterium RBG_16_43_9
CCTGCCAGGTGTAAAGATAGGATCCAGTTATGCCTACGGCTAAGTTCTTGAGAATACCATATTTCAGGGTAACTCCACCCTGAGGTCCTACTATCCAGATATCTGAATGATCAGTCAAAACCGGTTTCCACAACCCACCCTGAGCACCCAATCCAACCATCCCCTTCATCTCAATGGGATATGAAATAACGCTCAAGGTAAGAACTAACGCTATTACCCCAAGTAACAAGGTTAGTTTCTTCACTTTCTGACCTCCTTTTCAAAGTTTTGAATTCTAAACAACTTTAAAGAATGATTAATTATTTCCGTTTAGATATCACCTCCTTCGTTGATTTGTAAAAAAAGTATTGTTTTAACTTTTTTCATTCCAAAAAATCTTAATAGAAGTTGTTGAAAAAAGAAGGGCATCTACTGGATGCCCTTCTCCTCTTTCTACGTGTTGATCACTACTTCTGGACAATCTTTACTCTGTAGTTTTACTGAATCCGCCTCAGCTCTACTCTTCGGTTTTCAGCACGGCCCTCATCGGTTTTGTTGTCCGCGATGGGTTGGGTCTCCCCGTAACCCTTAGCAGTCAGGTTATCAGCTTTAACTCCCTTACTGATCAAGTATTGCATCACTGCATCGGCCCGGGAATTAGAGAGCTTAATGTTGTAGGCATCCGAACCCTTGGAATCAGTGTGTCCGGCGATTTCTACCTTAACGTCCGGCCGATCTATCAAGCTGGTTGCTACCTGGTCTAAGATGGTCTTTGAGCTAGCAGTCAGTAAAGATTTGTTGAACTCAAAATTGACACCGTGCAGAATCACCGGCTTCTCCGGCTCAGGTATAAACTCAGAGATTGGACAGCCAGTAGCATCAACTTTTTTGCCAGCTGGGGTATCCGCACATTTATCCTGACCATCGCAAACTCCATCTTTGTCTGAATCTAATGGGCAACCATTAGCATCTACCTTGCAAACTTTAGGAGTGTCTGCACACTTATCCTTATAATCCGGCACTCCATCTGCATCTGCATCCAGTGGACAGCCAGCTGCATCCACCTTCACCCCTTTAGGTGTATCTGCACATTTATCCACACCATCACAGACTCCATCACCATCTGAATCCATCGGACAACCAGTTGCGTCAACCTTACACCCCTTAGGTGTGCTTGGGCATTTGTCTAAGCCATCACAGATTCCATCGTTGTCTGCATCCATCGGGCACCCTGTAGCATCCACTATACAGCCGATAGGAGTATCCGGGCACTGATCAGTCTTATCCGGCACACCATCTTTGTCCGAATCCTTAGGCTTCCCAAAATAGTAGTTGACCCCGACGAACGCTTCAACAATCCCTTTGGGAAGGTCTACTTGATTGGCTTCTGTTCCTACCACGTCTTTTTCATCTTTGAAGCTGGTTAGTAAACGAGTCAGATAATGGAATTTGGCGCCGATATTAATGCCCACGTTCGGCGAAGGATAATACTCGATGCCCGCTCCTGCTAAAGCAGTTATCTCCTGGTCTTTCGCCTCAAACGTAGTAGAATCTGTAGCAAATGTTTTGGTAGGGAATAATATCGGATTACCATCAGCGTCTTTCCACTTCCAGATGTCTATGCCACCGCCTCCGAAAATGTAAGGAGTGAATTTCTTATCCGGCAGAAAATAGTAGTAAGCGGCTGCCTCAATCATTATATGCTCATTCTTCCAGGCACTATCTGCCTTGGAGAAAGTAAAGCCTGCCCCATCTTCTAATTTACTAAAATCTCCAGACCATACATTCTTTGCTTGCCAAGTTAAAGCATAGGTACCAGTCACCCCGATGGCTACATACTTCGAAAGCCCGAACTTTAAAGTAACTCCCCCTTGAGGTCCCACCATCCAGATATCAGT
>MEWM01000059.1:2324-2393 GCA_001775355.1 candidate division Zixibacteria bacterium RBG_16_43_9
AGAGCCTCTGAATATGATTTTTTCCAGTTCTCCATCTGGATTTCTTATCAGCTCGATATCGAAAAAGGT
>MEWM01000059.1:2729-2802 GCA_001775355.1 candidate division Zixibacteria bacterium RBG_16_43_9
ACTTCTTCTATGCTTTCGGTCCAGCCACCACAATTGGCATGATAGTGTGCCTTTATTAACCTACCATTATAGC
>MEWM01000059.1:3301-4336 GCA_001775355.1 candidate division Zixibacteria bacterium RBG_16_43_9
ATCCGGAGAAACTTTCAGCTCCTCTTTGGTTTCCAAAAGCTTGACCCTTACAATTGGGTATTTAAGTCTATGATAATAGACCTCCTCCCGGTAAATAGGCATCTGGGCGCAGTTATATATAAAAATCGAAACAAGAACTAAAGTAAGTTTAGCTACCAGTATTTTATGTCGTCTATTTCTTAAGGCAGGCATATCTTCCCCGAGATGGTGGATTGACTTATATCAGTCAAGGGTGAACTATCTCCTGACAGCTGTAAACAGGTAAGAAAGGCAAAGATGGCGAATGAAAGAGATTCAATTGCACTATGATTGTAACCCACTTCGTCAGATACATATACCTTAGCCGGATAAAAAAGCTCTTTAAGTCTTTTAACTATATATCGGTTCAAAGTTCCGCCCCCGCACAGGATAAGCTCATCCAATTCACCAGATCTAAAAAAGTTTTCGTAAACTAGATAGACTGATCTTGCTGTCAGCTCACTCGCTGTTTTTATTACATCCTCAGGCTTGCTGGTATATTCTAAAGTTTTTCTGACGAAATCTTCAGTAAACTTTTCATCGAAATCTTCTCTGCCTGTGCTTTTTCTTTTCTTCAGCAGGAAAAGAATTTTCTTCTGATAATGGTCTAAAACAGGTTCTATGATTTCACCTTTAAAGGCAGTTTTTCCATCTTTATCATAGTTCTTTTTGAAAAACTTCCTCATTAGATTATCTATCAGCATATTTCCGGGACCGGTATCCATCCCCCGGACTTTTTCTATTCTCTTCCCTTTGGGCAGAAAAGTCAGATTGGCTATTCCTCCTATGTTTAAGATCCCCTGATTTTTTTCTTTTTTATTGAAAAGGTAAAAATGAGCTAAAGGGGTAAGTGGTGCTCCTTCCCTTCCTTCGGCGATCTCTTTTCTTCTAAAATCAGCCACCGTGATAACTCCGGTTCTGCTTGAGATTACCTGCGGCTCACCTATCTGAAGCGTTCCCCTGACAAGGTAGCCACCCATTTTTTTTTGCTGAGGAAGATGCCTTACCGTTTGGCCG
>MEWM01000059.1:4411-10209 GCA_001775355.1 candidate division Zixibacteria bacterium RBG_16_43_9
TATTCTCCTAAGAGAAAATCCAGCCTGATAACCTGGTCGATATTCTGATAACCCGGGTCAGACACTTTCAGGATTTTCTTTTGCAGAGAAGATGGGAACTCAAAAGTCCTGAACCCGATTTGTCTTATTCTGATGCCGGACGTCTTCTTTTCGATTTCAGCTATGCAGGCATCTATGCCGTTAGCAGAGGTGCCGGACATAAGCCCTAAGACTTTCAGCTTCTTTTTTCCTAGAATTCTTTTCAGGCCCAACATAACCTCAACTGCAAATTTTTTCTTTTAAAGCTAAAATCCTGCCTGTCGCCTCAGCGAATCGGGAAAGGTTTAAATCCTTATTTTTTATCTTTTTCTCAAAATGCTCTATCACTTTAGTCTGTTCTTCTAAATTTTCAGAAATCAAAATCATATCGTGCCCGGCTTCAAAAGCCCGATAGCAGGCATCTTCTAAGGGAAAGTTATTCCTCATCCCTTTCATCTGCATATCATCGCTGATCAATATCTTTTTGAAATTCAGCCCTTTTCTTAAAATATCAGAGCAGATTTTTTTCGACAAGGTAGCCGGAAACGTTGGGTCCAGCCCGGTTGAAATAACATGCGTGCTCATTATGAAATCTACTTCAGAGGAAATAGCCGTTTTAAAAGGGAGAAAATCTATCCTCTCAAATCTCTCCCTGGAGTTGTGATTGAAAGGCAAGCTGCCATGCGGATCATCTGAGATATCTCCTATCCCTGGAAAGTGCTTGGCACAGGCAAAGACCCCCTCTTCTTTTAGTGCCTGAATTGCAATCTTAGAAAGTTCTGCCACCAGCGCTGGATCAGACCCAAAAGACCTGTCCCCTATCACTGTGTTAGAGGAATTAGTGAGCACATCTACTACTGGAGCTAAATTTACGTTTATACCCAGTTTTTTTAACTCCCTGGCAGTCTGGGAATAAGCTTTGCGAATCCCCTCTTTATCCTTGTTCTCTCCATAAAAAAGATTCGACCGGAAAACCGGAAAATTTTCTGTTATCCGGTTTATTCTACCCCCTTCCTGATCTATCATCACAAACAGAGGGATTTCAGCCTTTTCTTGCAGTAATTCTATACTTTCTTTGAGCTGTTCTTTGGTTTTAATATTGGCCGAAAAAAGTATCACCCCGCCTATTTGATACTTCTGGATCAGATTCAGGAACTCAACTGAAGGCTCTGATCCCTGATATCCCAGGGAAAAGAGTTGACCAAGCTTTGGGTAGTCCAATTTTTCCTTTATAGAGTGCAGATTAAATTTTTGCCTTTCCATTTGGCTAAATATAAAGCCTGGTCCACATTCTTAATCAGCTCCTCCTGATCAGTTCCGTTTTCCGGAAAGGTGGCAACACCCAGGCTTACGGTCAATTTGACCTTAAGCCTTCTCTTTTCATCCTCGAACTGGGTCTGTTCAACTTTGGAGCGAATCCTCTCACCTATTTGCCGGGCATCCTCTTTATCGGTTTGTGGCAGTATCACCACAAACTCCTCACCGCCGTAGCGGACAAGGATGTCCACGTCTCTGATGCACACTTTAATCGTTTTGGCTAAATCTCTTAGGATCAGGTTGCCGAAAAGGTGTCCATAAGTATCATTATACCTTTTAAACCAGTCGATGTCAATCATCAACAGGGACAGACTTTGATGATACCTTCTGGCCCTCTTGAGTTCATTATCTAACTTCCCCACAAAGTAGCGATAGTTATAAATCCCGGTAAGCTCATCGATAACGGTAAGCTCCTCCATCTTTTGGTGCAGGCTGGCATTCTCCAATGCCATAGCGGCAGAGCTGGCCAATATGGAGAAGATTTTCTGATCCTGCTCTGAAAAAGCTCCCACCTTTTTGGACTCGGCATTCAAAACTCCAATTATCTTTCCCTGGGAAATCATCGGCACTGCCATTTCAGAGTGAGCACCTTCCAGCCCCGGTATGTATCGAGGATCATCCTTAACCTCGTAGATCCTTACCCCTTTGTTATCTTTTAACACCGAGCCGGTTATCCCGGTAAGGGGAATCTTAGGAGGGTCTGAATATTTGAATTTCTGGTCAGATTCAATCTTCCCTTTTAAAAGAAGAGCCTCTTTATCTTTATCCAGAAGCAAAATAGAAAAATGCTGATATCTTAATACCTTTTGAGTTATCTCTAAGATCTCATCCACCACCTGCTCGAACTTGTAGATCTCACCCAGTGAACGGCTGGCTTCATAGACCGTTTCTATCTGGATCTGGGATTTCTCCAGTTCGGAGGTCCTCTGGTTTAAAGTATCAAACACCTGCATAAGCTTTGCCTCTGAGGTTTTCAAAAAAGAGGAAAGCTTCCCCACCCCTGCGGCGAAAACCCAAAGCAGGGAAATCCTTATCAACAGGTCCCCTAAGAAAAGCTCCCTTATGTGAGGCATAATGGCAGCTATGTAGAAAAGGCTGGCCAAAAATGCCAGGAAAAGTCCTGGACTAAAGCCTAGCTGGTAAGCAGCCAGGGGGATGGAAAGATAATATAAAAGATAGAAATTACTCGTGACCCCACCTGTGTACAGGATAAGAAGGGTTATGAAGACCAGGTCAAAAAGGGAAGTGAAGCTGTAGAATTGTGTAGATCTGGGCTTAAGCCTGCTAGCATAAAGGTAAAGTCCAAAAAGCTGTAAGAGGAAAATTATCAGTAAACCCCATCTGTAAAAAGGAGTATGTCCGGGAGAAACCGGGATAAATGAAAGCCAGATGCACAGGCCTAAAAAAAGGAGGCTCCTGGCAAAAAAGAAAAGGTTATTCGCCCCTAAATAAGTCTCCCAGTTAGTTTTCTGAAAAGGATAACTATCCATTAAAGGTTTTCTTAGACCGTTTGTTAAGTTTCCAAGTTTACTTTTTTTATCGGCAGAATGCAGAAATCAAATATTCATTTTGGGACTGGTTTTTTAAAAAACAACCCTCTAAAAGCCTCAACCAAAAGGAATAATGCCAGAGATAGAAGCACCAGGGCACCCAGAGGGATGACCTCTAAGGTATAGGAGCCAGAGAAGATCTTTTCCAGCCAGGGAAGGATCATCAGAATAAGGGACCATAAGGTCATAACTAACATAAAAACCATAGGTAAGGCAGTATATCCCCAGGCTTTTTTGGTCTCCTTTAGCCAGACCGTGACGCCTAAAAGGGTTAAAGCCGCTAAGAGTTGATTACTTGTCCCGAACAATGACCAGAAAACCCTCCAGGCAGGTAAGTAGTTACCAGAAGGGTCTTTCACCTTAATCATAACTGAAAAAGCCGGAATTAAAAGAGTAACAAGAGTTGGTCCCGCTTTAGAAAATTTACCTCTCCAGTCAGTTAACTCCTGGAAAACATACCTCCCCAACCTGGTGCAGACATCTAAGGTATCATAGATAAAGGTAGCAAAAGCTAAAAGCCCAAAGCTCATCGCGAAATCGCGGTTGATCTTGAAAATGGATAAGAAATTGCTGATCCCGTTAGCGTAGATCTCATCCGGCTTTCCTTTGGCTAAAGCCCCGGATCTGGAAAGCATCATCAGGGTACCTAAGGCTATAACAGCCACTAACCCTTCCAGAAGCATCCCTCCATAACCGATCAACTTAGCATCCTTCTCCTTTTTAAGCTGTTTGGAGGATGTGCCTGAGCTTACGATCGCATGAAATCCAGAGCAAGCTCCACAGGCAACAGTGATAAACAGTACTGGAAAGATGGGGACACCAGCGTTGCTCCAACCTATAAATGCCGGGTAATTGATCTTGAAACCACCAAAAATTATTCCTACTATCCCGGCTAAAAGGGTGCCATAGAGAAAAAGTCCTCCTAAGTACCCCCGAGGCTGAAGCAGGAGCCATAAAGGGATGATCGAGGCGATGAAACAATATAAGAGGAGGATTAAGTCCCAGATCTTAAGTGGTTCCAATCCTAAAAAAGAAGGCAGGGTAATCGGTATTTTTTGCCCGAACCAGATGGCAAATACCACTAAAGGCAAAAAGATCATAGTGGACAGCCACAAAGGAAACCTCAGCTTATAAAGCGTTAGCCCCATAAGGAAAGCTAAAGTTAGATAAAGGAGAGAAGAGGAGGCAACCCCGGCTCCATAGGTTTTTTGTGTAAAAGCATTGGCAGTGATATCGGTGAAAGCCACTACCACATAGACTAAGGAAAACCAGATGAACAGAAGAAAAAGTAAGTATACTCTGCGGCTCATATGCTCCTTAACCACCTCTGCAATAGACCTGGCTTTATGCCTTACTGAGGCAACCAGGGCGGATAAATCATGCACCCCACCTACAAAGATAGAACCAACCAGGATCCAGAGCAAAGCCGGTACCCAGCCGAAAAGAAGGCCTGCTAGGATAGGACCCACAATGGGACCAGCCGCAGCAATGGCTGAGAAATGCTGCCCTAAAAGGAGTGTCTTACGCGTAGGGATATAATCCACCCCATCATACATCGTCTGAGAGGGGACCGGATTATTATTATCTAAGCTTAGTTTTTTCTCCAAGAACCTTCCGTAGAGAAAATAAGCCCCTAAGAGGATTAGCCCGGCAAGGAGAGCAATCAACAGTAGGTTCATATTTCTAACTTTTAGTTTATCTTTTTAGAGTTAAAGGGGACACCTGGACAAATCTTTTTTTGTGAACAGAACCTGCAACCTGAGTTTTTCAAATATACCTTTTCTAAAAAAAGCACCAAAATATATACGAGAGAGAAACCCAGCCAGAAAAGACTTCTGAATCTTGCCAGTTGCACCAGGCCTCCTAATAAAGGGAAGAGCCATATTGGATAGATAAACAACATATAATCATATCCTGAGGTAAAGTTGTCCTCAGACCTTTTGGGGAAAAGATAACCGGCAACCTTGCCCCAGCCCACATTGCAGAGCTTGCCATGATAGGAGCAAAAAACGCAGCGGGATAAGGGCAGGACTAAACTAAGAGCTAAAAGACTGTAAAAGACATAGATGAAGGATAATTCAGTCTTAAGTAGATAAAAGACATAAACCCCGGAGCCGAAGATTATAGAAAGAAAAATTAAACGACCCAGGATAAAAGCTATTGGGTATTCAGGAAAACAAATCTCTGGTTTATCTTTTTTTTCTGTTTCCATCTTTTGAGCCGCCTTTGCTTAAAAAATAGATTGACCTTAAGAAAATCAATTATATATATTAATAAATAACTTTTTTGAAACCAAAGGAATTTTTTATCGTAAATTTTAAATGGAGCTTAAAAAAGGAGGAAAAAATGCTTAAATTCCTAAAGCTACCAGTTCTCTTTTTGCTTTTCTTCTCAGTTCTTTTACCTCAGTTAATCCAGGCTATAGAGCTAAAAGGTGGCGAAAATATAGTCATCCCGGAGTCGACCCTGATCCAGGATGACTATTTTGTTTCCGGGAACAATATCAAATTCTCCGGCAAAGTGGACGGCGACTTTGTTTCTGCCAGCCAGACCCTTACCAGTAAGGGAACGGTTGGAGGGAATCTAATGTCTGCAGGCCGGGACCTGGATATCTCCGGAGAGTTAGGAGGCAGCTTCTGGGGCGCTGCCCAGAATATCAGCTTTAATGGCAAACTCAAAAGAAATTTCCTGGGGTTTGCCCAGACAATCAATCTCAAGGAAGGCTCTGAGGTTGGCGGAGATGTTATCGCCTTCTGCGGAGAGTTGAAAATTTCTGGAAAAGTTGACAAGGGTTTAAGGGGAGGTGTTGGTTCTGTGGTCATATCCGGGATTATAAACGGAAATGTGGATATAAAAGCGGATGAGATAAGCATAATGCCGGATGCCAAGATAAATGGGAACTTACATTATAAA
>MEWM01000060.1:0-115 GCA_001775355.1 candidate division Zixibacteria bacterium RBG_16_43_9
TGGGAAGAACTGCTTTACCATTCAAGCCCATGAACTTGAAAATCCGGTTCACCATTATAGCTAAACGAGGAAGATAACCTGAATCCTCTAAAATCCCGAAGACAAAAAAGAACAA
>MEWM01000060.1:357-918 GCA_001775355.1 candidate division Zixibacteria bacterium RBG_16_43_9
TCCCCCACAGGGGATGCATCGAATAACGCCCCAGGACTTTAGCTGTGCTGGTCTTTTCCGCCTTCCCGTTGGAGTAGACTTTCTTTAGAACCTTTTCAACTTCTCTCATCCGGTATTTGGTGATGACCAGGCTCAAAGGCTCACTGTATTTCTTCTGCAGAGCTTCTTTCATTTCCTCTAACTGTTCAAAATTTTCCACAGAGAGATTGTCAGAAAGCCACTCTTTAGTAGTTTCATCGCTGGATAAATAAGACAAAGTAAGTGATTTTTTATAAATATGATTCCCCGGCAAAAGCCTTTCCATTTTCTCTAATGCTTCATCTACGTTCTCATCATAACTTACCCTGTAACTGGAAAAGGTCTTTTTCTGCAGGCTTTTGAAAAGTTTATCTATGCCCAGACCTTCAGTCGCTATGGTCGATACAACCCCAATTTGCAGAATCTCTTCAAGTTTTTTTTCCTTTATCTCAATCCCCCTCTCTTTGGCTTCATCCATCATATTAAGGTTCAAAACCAGTGGCAGTCCCATCTCGATGAACTGCAGGGTCAAAAAAAGCGACC
>MEWM01000060.1:941-4977 GCA_001775355.1 candidate division Zixibacteria bacterium RBG_16_43_9
CGCCACTTGAATAACCAACTGCGGCTTATCCTCGATTAACATATCCCGTGTGACTTTCTCATCCTCAGACATCGGAATAAGGCTATTTGTCCCGGGAGTATCTATCACCAGGGATTTGTTATGGGAATGCTTGAGAAAACCGGAGGAAATCTCAACTGTGGTTCCGGGATAATTAGATACCGTCACATATCTCCCGGTGAGATGTCCAAAAACCAGGCTCTTCCCGGTATTAGGGTTTCCCACCAAAAGGATTTTATTCGTATCCTTTGAAACCAGCTCTTTTTCTTTTATAGAATGATGCATAGAACAAAATTTTTAATTGTTCTCCACAAGATATTTTAAGATCTTTTCCTTTTCCTCTACGGATAAATGAACTCTAGAACCATATTTCTCTACAAATGTTTTCCACTCCTCATCTTTAAATTTCTTTGGCTCAATCAAAGTATGGCAAGTCCTGCATTTACTCCGGTAAAGCTTCTCTCCTGAAGATACCTCTGGAGTTACTTTACTCACGTTGGTTCCACAAGCCAAGTTAAGTGTAAAAATCAATAATAACCCGGATATAAAAAATTTTCTCATACTCAGAATCTATAGACTCAACCCTAAAATGTATCGGAATTGAAAGTCATCGCTTTTAGAGGTCAATCCAAAAGCTGTCCCTAAGCTAATCCATAATTTACCAGAGGCTAAAGAAATAACCGGGCTAAGGTAATGTTTAGAATTTCTGCTTTCTCCCAAATCACCTTTCCCCTCCAATCCTATCTTAAGAGACGGCGAAAACTGATAACTTAAACCCACAGCATATTCCACTTCTGTTTCAGCTTTAGATTGAATCCCCCTTTCGAAGATAAAGTTCCAGGCGAAGTTAAGATTGTTAAAATCCTTAGCTAAGATCAACTTTGCTTCTAACTTATCTACAGAGGAAACTTCACTTGGCTTTTTATATTCTAAGTAAATCAAGGGGTCTACAAACCACTTTCCAGCTTCAGAAAGACGATACCGGGTGCGAAGTTTTAACTCCTCATATTTCAGAGGTTCTCCATTTTCCTGGCTGAAAACCTGGTAGATCGACATATCCCAGCGATCAGTTAAACCATGCTCAATTTCCAGTTGATGTTTCCAGGCAGAGGTGGTTTTATCATTCAGCTCTTTTTCTTTAAAGTCTAAATAATACTCTAACTCCGTCTCCCCTTTGGGCATAGTCAGATATTCATAAGTCCAGACATAACTCCTCCGGTCAGCTAAACTATCTTTCGAGAGGAAAAAGCCTGAGAGAACCATCACAAATACAGCCAAGGCTAATCTTTTAAACATTTGAACCTCCTGAATTTTTTATTTCACTCCTTCTAATTATTCTTTGCAGTCCTTACAATATCCGAAAATCTGCACTGTGTGGCTTAACTCTTTAAACCCGGATTCCTGACATACCAACGCCTGAAGCTTTTCAATTTTCTTATCCGAGAATTCAATCACCTTGCCACATTTTATACATACTAAATGGTCATGATGAGTATGTCCGTGGGTATGTTCATAATGGATATGGTCCTCACCCAAGTAGACTTTTCTGACCAGACCGGAATCAACCAAAAGCCCCAAAGTCCGGTAAACCGTAGCACGAGAGACATCCTTTTTATCCTTCTTTAACCTTAAGAATATCTCGTCTGCTTCCAAATGACCATTTGTAGCGAAAACCTGATTCAGAATCGCCTTCCTTTCCTTTGTCAGGTTAAGTTTTTTGGTCTTAAGATATTCCTCAAAAATCTCAGCTTCTTTTCTCATCTTTTCCCTTTTTGAGATTTAGTCTCAATCTAAACTTTATACGTAAAAAGTCAAGAGAAAAATTAATTTTTTTAAGAATTTTATAACCTTAAGGAACGCAAGAGGTTAGATTGTTCCTCGTTGGAGTTCTAACCAACGAAGAAAAGGATTGTTGGTCTGGAGACCAACAACCAGCACAGGCGCGTATGGCCATACGCAGTTCGTAGCGTCGGGCTTTATGCCCGACGAATAAAGAATGGAGGTCTGAAGACCTCCGCTACAAATACTATCTCCAAGTGTAGAGGAAGGCTTTAGTTTTCCATTCTTTCTTTGTAGGGGTGTATGGGAATACGCCTTTACATCACCCCTCCGGATGCTCTTTCCCTCCAGACAGCAATCCAGATGCCGATGAAGATTAGAATTCCCCCAATATAGAATGTGGATACAGGTATCTCCTTTAAGATAAGATATGCCCAGAGAGTTGCCCCTAAGGGCTCACCTAAGATCGTCATCCCGACTAAATGGGCTTTGACATATTTCAGAATGTAATTATAAAGGGTATGCCCGACAAGTGTAGGTATCAAAGCTAAGAGCAGGAAAAGGATGAAGTTTTTCCAGGACAAAGGGGAAAAATTAAGCCGCGCAAAAAGGCAGAAGATAAATATCACCAGAGTAGCTATGGAATATACCAGGAAAACATAAGGGAAAAGATTTAATTTTTTTCGGATCCCCCTTCCTAAGGTAAGGTAAAGAGCCGCAAAGACTGCTCCGACCAATGACAGCAAATCGCCTCTGAGGTTTGTCTGACTGATTTTAATATCGCCCCCAGCGATGACGAAAGTCCCGACTAAGGCAATCAGAATCGCCACAAATACCCAGATGTCGATTTTCTCCTGCAAAATCATTGGCGTAAATAAAGCCACAAAAACCGGCTGGGTAGCCACGATAACCACTGAACTGGCGACAGAGGTGTAGGCTAAAGAGGAAATCCAGGTTATGAAATGCAATCCTAAGAAAGTACCGGAAAGAAAACAGAGAAAAAGCTCTTTTATATTCAGGACCTTATAATCCGATACCCCTCTCCGCAGAAAAAAAGGAAAAAGAAGCAAAGAAGCCAGACCCATCCGGTAAAAGGCGATTATGAAAGAGGGAGCAGCAGCCAGTTTGATGAAAATAGAAGCCCAGGAAACGGAAGTGACTGCAAGGAGAAGGATCAGATAGTTTTTATACTGTTTTGGCAATGATTTCTCTATTGGAGTGTAAACCTTCAGGTTTACCTTAATGTGTGCCTGTCGAGTACCATGACCCGACAGGACTTTTCCGCCAGGTCAGGGGACCTGGCGGACACCGACGTCTTCCCGCCTTGGGAGCAAGGCGGGGCTACGCATTTTTTGTATTTGGCTACGAGCTACCGGCTACCGGCTTTTATATTTTTTCTAAGTAATAATCGCTCTCCCCTAAACCTAATTTCTCTGCCGCTTTTATCTGAATCCTCGCATCCTTTTTATGCAGGGCGCTTAAGATATCCTCACCCTTTTTCAATTTGATTCCGTCAGCTTTGGACTGGGGCAGTGGGACTGCCTTCTCGATTAAGTCCATCGTTGCGGTCTCGATTGCCACTATGTCGTCTCCTATCAATATCCCCTGGTCCTGAATCAAAGGGTTATCTGAAACTGCCATACAGTCGCATTCTGGCTGAACGTCTAAAATGAAGTTGACATACAAGACCTTTCCTGGCTCAAACGTATCTAAAACTGCCTTGGCAGACTCAGCTAAGGAAGCTAAGAAATTATCATGAGAGATGGGGACAGACAAAGCCTTTTCCGGGCAGATCTTCACGCATCTGGCACACCTCCAGCACTTATCCTCATCCACTTCAAAAAAATCTTTCCTGACAGTTATCGCTTCTACTGGACAGTTGTCTGCACAGATGGCACAATAGGTGCAAAGCTCCTTGTTCCACGCCATTATCTCGGTCATCTGAAAATGCATCTTTCCCCTTCCCCCTTCTTTCCAGGTATGATTTCGAGGCTGGGGACACACACAACCCATGGCTAAATTTTTTATCGCGCCAGCTAAGGAGGAGTCTATATGACCTTTGATATGAGACAGGACCATCATCGATTTAGCATCATAAATGGCTGAGGGGATGGCAAGCTCTTTCAAGATCTTACCGGCTTTAACGGTAACCGAATCCCGTCCAAAGATGCCGTCCGCGATTATCACCGGACACCCTAAAGAGAGCTGGTTATACCCCATCTCTTTAGCCACTTCCAAA
>MEWM01000060.1:4988-6047 GCA_001775355.1 candidate division Zixibacteria bacterium RBG_16_43_9
CTTAACCCTGGAGGAATCAGTAACAAAAGGACTGGCACCTACCTTTTTCAACTGCTCCGCAACTAAGCGTACGAAATTGGGCCTGATGGTATGATGACCACCCCTGTTTCCCAGATGCATCTTGATCGGGACAAGCTCATCCTTTGAGAAATATTTTGTCAGGTTGATTCTTTCCAATCCTTTTTCCAGTTTTCCTGAAAGACTGTATCTATAATCAAACTTTTCCACCCTGGAATCAATGAAGTAAATCTTCTTTGCCATTTCCTCACCTCTGATGTAAATGTAGAGGAAGGCTTTAGCCTTCCATCTGAACTCAAATAATGGAGGTCTGAAGACCTCCGCTACACTTTAATCATCGCAGCCTTCGAGAGCTTTGGCTTTTAGCTTTTCAGCCTTTAGACTTTAGCCTTTTAAAATAGACTAAATGACTTGGGCACCGGCAATCGCTTGAACCGAACCCTTTCACAACCACCACTGAGTTTTTCTTTCTGAGTAATTTTTTATTAAGTTCACATTCGGTTGCTTCATTTTTATGGTTTTGATGATACTGGATGTCTTTCAAAATCTTACAATGCGGGAGCAGGTAATCAATGTGCCAGAAATTTTTCTTATCCTTTCTGAGATGTCTGTTGATTCTTCCCTCTAAACCATTCAAGGCGCTACCGGTGTAGATGTAATATCCTTCTGAAAATCGTATTCACCTTTTTTACCGATCTTAATCCGGGAATCTCTGTTTAGATAAAGGAGTAGCTGATAACGGCCTCTGGTCATCTCATCTTCTTAAGGGCTTGGTCCAAATCCTGGATAAGGTCGTCTGTATCCTCTATCCCACAGGATAGACGCAGCATCCCTTTAGTCACCCCTGATTTTTTAAGCACATCTTCATCCAGTCCGTAATGGGAGGAAAAGACCGGTATAGAAGCCAAGGATTCAACCCCCCCCAAGCTGACTGCATTTTTGACTATTTTCAGGTTATCCAGCACCTTCAGAGTTGAATCCAGATCTTTAAGCTCAAGGGTAACCACCCCTCCAAACCCCTTCATCTGTTTTTTTGCCAGA
>MEWM01000061.1:0-114 GCA_001775355.1 candidate division Zixibacteria bacterium RBG_16_43_9
CCCCGGGGTTCTCTTCGACTTGCTCCATTCGGTCTGAGTTCATGGTCGAAGACAGGGCTGGTCAGCGAATCCCACACTCCCCGTTTTAGGTTATTATTACCTCCCAGTTCCTCA
>MEWM01000061.1:319-521 GCA_001775355.1 candidate division Zixibacteria bacterium RBG_16_43_9
GTGATTGCCCATGACTTATTCAAGTTTGACTTTGTGGATAACCTGACCTTTGACGTCGCACTCCACGTGGGTACACTCGTAGCGCTCCTCCTGTACTTCAGGCGCGATCTCGTCAGCTACATTGGAGCGTTTTTCCGGAGCTTTGCCAAATGGAATCTCAAAGACGATTTTGACCAGCGTATGGCATGGTACATAATTGTCG
>MEWM01000061.1:703-1038 GCA_001775355.1 candidate division Zixibacteria bacterium RBG_16_43_9
GGATTTGCGCAGGTGCTCGCGCTCTTTCCCGGTGTTTCACGCTCCGGCATCACGACGATCACCGGAATGTCGCAGGGACTAAAACGAAGCGCCGCTGCCCGCTTCTCATTTCTTCTTTCAATACCGGTCATATTTGGCGCCGGCGTCAAAAAGCTTGCCGGTGCCTACCGGGAAGGACTCTCAAACCACGACTGGCTGGTCATGCTCACGGGCGCCGCTACTGCGGCTTTTGTCGGCTATCTGGCAATCAGGGTCCTGCTCAGGTTCTTCGAGCGCCACTCCTTCAATGTTTTCGCATACTACCGTTTTCTGCTTGGGGTAGGCGTTGTGATCTA
>MEWM01000061.1:1107-1370 GCA_001775355.1 candidate division Zixibacteria bacterium RBG_16_43_9
CGTAGGTCGGGTGCCCTGAGCACCTGATACCAAGAGAAGTCAGAGGAATTGAGGTTTCTTCTTTACACTTCAGCTGACATTCAGGATGGAAGTTCTAAAATTGTCCCACACTCCCCGCCTGCTTCAGCAATGGTCCTGAGTTTATCAAAAGGTTAATATGAACAGCGCTTTATAGGTCAACCATCCCGAAGGGTGGTTGACTTACTCTTTTTGTCAAGCAGTCCTGCGGTTCGTCCTGGCTCACTGCCCTGAGCTGATTGTTC
>MEWM01000061.1:1489-2192 GCA_001775355.1 candidate division Zixibacteria bacterium RBG_16_43_9
TCCCTTATGATATGGACTCCTATGCCCTCGTCCGTAAAAAGGAGGTTTCCAATTCCGGCGATTAAAATTTTCTTTTTCATCGTTTTTTAGAAAAAAATAGGGGATCTAACGGTAAGATTCCCTATTTCCAAACCTTGATTTAGTTATAGAACTCTGAACTTCTTGACATCTTTTCCCGGCTCAAGGATATGAATGGCACAAGCCAAGCAGGGGTCAAACGCTCTAACCACCCGTAGGGGCTCAATCGGGTTTTCCGGATCAGAAACCGGAGTTCCAATCAAAGCCTGCTCCATTGGACCCAGCTGGCTCTTGTCATCTCTGGGGCCGGCATTCCAGGTAGTAGGAACAACGCACTGATAGTTATCGATCTTCTTGTTTTTAATGGTGATCCAGTGGCCCAAAGCACCACGAGGACCTTCAGTCAGACCCATACCTGTGGACTGGTCGGGTATCTCAAATTTAGTATGAACCGGTTTTGATGGATCAAGCTGCATAACCCATTCGGCGCATTTATCTGCCACGATTTTTGCCTCTAAAGCTCTGGCAGCGTGCCTTCCCATTACCGAGAAGAGAGAAGAAACCGGCAGATTAAGCTGTGTCAGGGCATCGGAGATTAACCTGGATGCGACAGGATTTGAGCCTTGAAGATGGATAACCACCATCCGGGCAAGGGGACCAACCTCACAAACCTTACCTTCATACC
>MEWM01000061.1:2269-2669 GCA_001775355.1 candidate division Zixibacteria bacterium RBG_16_43_9
TAGATGAAAACTTGGAATACTTCACATATTCTGCTATCTTGCCCGGGTCAAAGGGTTGTGCCTTACCATCAAGATAAACTCCTGCGGAGATAAATTTCTTGGTTCCGTCATTATTCTCCTCAAACACACCATAGGATAGAAGATTTCCGCATCCTTTGCCGACCTCGAAATAGCGGGGGTAGGCTTTTGCCACTGTCAAAACGTCCGGGATATAGACATTATCAATAAAGGATTGAAGCTCTCTTAATCTATACAGAAAAGAGGTCATCTTGTCCACTGTGGGCCTCTCGCAGACACCTCCTGGCATTATCGCTATCTCGTGAGGCATTCTTCCGCCAAAGATGCATAGCATCTCCTGGCTCTTTCTGGTGATATCCAGGGCGGTCAGGTAATGAGCAAG
>MEWM01000061.1:2688-3099 GCA_001775355.1 candidate division Zixibacteria bacterium RBG_16_43_9
TTCAATCTGGGTAGAAATGGAGCCACACCAGTTGGTCTCCCGCTATCCACTTCTATTTTTGCCCAGGCTTTGATTTTATTCAAACCAGGGTCGTTTCCGGTATAGGAGAGGATTGCAGTCACATCCACATAGTCCAGGGCTGCCAAATGGTAAAAATGAAGTATGTGCGACTGGATGTAATTTGCTCCCAGGATCAGATTTCGGATTAACCTCCCGTTATCCGGCGGATCGATGCCAAAAGCATCATCCAGACATAAGGTGGAAGCCTGAGCATGGGGAGAGGGGCAGACACCGCAGATTCTCTGGGTGATCATCTGGGCATCTTTCGGGTCCCTGTTCTTAAGAATAATCTCCCATCCCCTGAACATCTCGCCTGAGGTTCTGGCATCAGAGACCTTACCATTTTCAATC
>MEWM01000061.1:3131-3443 GCA_001775355.1 candidate division Zixibacteria bacterium RBG_16_43_9
GGGGTCAATCGTAATTTTCTTTGCCATAGGTTACCTTCCTTTCTTAAGTCAACTTGACCAGCTTTTTAGGTTCGTCTGCCTCAGCCTTCCTCCAGGGAATTCCCAGGATTGAGTCCTTATCTAAAAGACCGTATAATCCGGATCCATTATGGTCAGGGAAGGTCGGCTCAGTGCAGGCGATGCAAGGACCACCACTCCTGTTGCACCAGTTCACTCCATTGTTCCATCCTCTAATGGAAACGTCACAGTATGCCATGGGTCCTTTGCAACCCAATTCAAAAAGGCATCCTTCCTCACCGTAATCTTTAGCGA
>MEWM01000061.1:3479-5161 GCA_001775355.1 candidate division Zixibacteria bacterium RBG_16_43_9
AATCTGCTCTTCTCTCGCAGTTCTCATGGATGAGCCCTTTGTAGAAGACTAAGGGGCGGAGATCTTTATCCAGCTCAGGTATTCCATAGAGCAAGACATGTGCGATTGTCCCGATAACCCAGTCCGGATGAGGAGGGCAACCTGGGATGTTAATCATGGTCGCTTTAGGGAGGATATCTCTTACTGCTTTAGCTCCAGTAGGGTTAGGTGTTCCTGCTGGAATCCCTCCAAAAGAAGAACAGGTACCCACATTCAAAATAGCTTTGGAGGCATTTCCCAGACGGGTTACCCAATCTAAGGCAGTGATCGGTTTCCCATCCTTTTCTCCCATAGTGTTGAAGTTTCCTGTTGCCTGGGTAGGGATAGCTCCCTCCACCACCAGGACGAACTTGCCAGCCTGATTTTCCAGTGCATAATCCAGGACCTTCAAGGCCTGTTCACCTGAGGATGCCATGATGCTGGGATGGAACTCCAGGCTGATAATCTCAGTTAAAACCTTAGCGATGTCAGGGTAGACAGTATTTAGAGTAGAGATGGAACAGCCAGTGCAGCTCTGTCCCTGAAACCAGATAACCGGAGGATTGCCAGGATTTTCCAGCATTGCCTGGACTATCCTGGGAAGCCAGAGGTGAGAAAGTCCCATTGCGGCTGCTGAGCCGCCGATTAACTGGAGGAACTTCCTTCGTTCTAAAACCATAAAGACCTCCTTTAGGCGTTTTTATTCAAAAAATCATCACATAGTTTGTGAATCATTTCACAAAATATTATACATTCTTAGGCATTTCCTGTCAAGGAAAATCTTAAGGTAAAGGAGCGAGATAATCCTTTTTTCTTTATACAATTAGACTTTTCAGGGTTATATAATCTTAATACTCCTATTTAGAATATAAGAAGTTTGTGAAAAATTTAACAAAGTAGCTTGCTAAATCGTATTAAGTACGTTATATTAATCCTGTTAATTCAATTGAACGGATCTCTTTAGAATTGTCTAATTTTATCTAAGATGCCTGGCGTCAGAATCGAAATCAGAGGGATTGTCCAGGGAGTAGGCTTCAGGCCTTTCGTCTATAATCTTGCCCAAAAATGCCATTTGCGAGGTTATGTCTTAAATGATACTGATGGAGTGGAGGTGGAAGCAGAAGGTAGTAAACCTGATTTGGACAGATTCCTTCACAGAATAAGAAGTTCAGCCCCTCCTCAATCCAAAATTGTAGAAATGAAGGTTTTGAAGATTGCCCCCCAGGGGTATCCGGATTTTACGATCAGGGAAAGCAAAAAAAAGGATACCAGAACCGTTTTAGTCTCACCGGATTTAGCCACCTGCCCGGATTGTCTAAACGAGCTTTTTGATCCGAAGGACAGAAGGTTCAATTACCCATTTTTGAACTGCACTAATTGTGGGCCCAGATTGACCATCATCCAGGATACCCCTTATGATCGAGAGAAAACCACGATGTCTGAATTTAAGATGTGTGAAGATTGCAGTCAGGAATATCTCAATCCTCTTAATAGGAGATTTCATGCTCAACCCAACGCCTGTCCGATTTGCGGCCCGAGGCTGACTCTGACGGATAATAAAGGAAATGACTTAAGCGTCCCTGACCCGATCTCCTCAACTATCACCTTTCTAAAGAAAGGTCATATTATAGCCATCAAAGGGATTGGCGGGTATCATTTAGCCT
>MEWM01000061.1:5212-6688 GCA_001775355.1 candidate division Zixibacteria bacterium RBG_16_43_9
ATAAGCCTTTTGCATTGATGGCAAAAGATTTGAAAACCATTCGCAGGTTTTGTCATCTTAATCCCTCTGAAGTTGAATTATTACAGACGATTCAACGGCCGATTGTCCTCTTGAAAAAGAAAAAAGTCAATTTCATTGCTCCGGAAGTAGCACCTCTTCAAAAAAATTTAGGGGTGATGCTCCCTTACTCTCCTTTGCACCATCTTTTGCTCAGGAATTCGAATCTGATCCTGGTAATGACCTCAGGCAACCAGTCGGATGAGCCCATAGCTTATGAGGATGAAGAGACTTTTGAAAGATTAAAAAAGATAGCAGATTATTTTCTGCTTCACAACCGGGAGATACACAAGCGCTGTGATGATTCAGTGACCAGAATATTCAATGGTAAAGAAATGGTCTTGCGAAGAGGAAGAGGTTACGTACCGCTTCCGATAAATGTGGATCTGAAATTCACAAAACATATCTTGGCTACAGGCGCACAGCTCAAAAATACCTTCTGTTTAGCCCGGGGCAGTTTTGCATTTCCCAGCACCCATATAGGAGATCTGGAGAATTATGAAACCCTGGATTTTTACTCCAGAGAAATCGAGAGGTTCAAAAAACTCTGCTCGGTCAAGCCGGAAGTTGTGGCTTACGATATGCATCCTGAATATTTATCCACCAAGTATGCCTTATCTTTAAAGAACATTAAAAAGATTCCGGTTCAGCACCATTATGCCCACATCGCCAGTTGTATGGCTGAAAATAAAATAAGCCAGAAAGTAATCGGGGTTGCCTTTGACGGGACCGGTTACGGGGAGGATGAAAATATCTGGGGTGGAGAGTTCCTCCTTGCGGATCTACAAGGTTTCCAGAGAATAGCTCATTTCAAGTACGTCCCTATGCCAGGTGGAGAGGCGGCGAGAAAGAATCCCTGGATGATGGCTATTTCATATCTCTATGCCTGCTACAGGGAAGATTTCTTGAACCTGGATTTAGAATTCGTCAGGAAGATCGACTTTTCGAGATGGGAAATTATACAAAAAATGCTGGATCAGAAGGTGAACCTTTTTCTGACCTCCAGCGCAGGCAGGCTTTTCGATTCGGTCTCAGTGCTTTTGAACTTCAGAGAAAAAACCAACTATGAAGGACAGCCGGCAGTTGAATTAGAGTTCTGGGCGGATGAGAAAATTAAGTCAAAATACGGATTTGAAATGACCTTAGAACAGGATAAATTCGTCATCCATCCTGAAAAGATAATAAAAGGGGTAGTTGATGATCTGGTGAAAAAAGAAAGGAAATCGAAGATCGCAGCCAAATTTCATAATACCGTGGCTCAGATCATAAATGAAGTCTGTTCAAGATTAAGAAAAGAATATGACCTGAATTCAGTCTGTCTATCAGGAGGGGTTTTTCAGAATATGCTTCTGTTAAACAGGACTTATGCGCTTTTAAGTAAGAATAGATTTAGACTTTACACTCATCACCTGGTTCCTC
>MEWM01000061.1:6767-11969 GCA_001775355.1 candidate division Zixibacteria bacterium RBG_16_43_9
ATTGTGCAGATAAAAGGAAATAAGGGGGTTGCGGAGTTCAAGGGGGTGAAAAAAAAGATCAATTTAGAGCTTCTGGAAAACGTCAAAAAAGGGGACTACGTGATTTTGCATGCCGGTTTTGCGATTCAAAAAATGGAGCCAAAAGAAGCGTTGGAAACCTTGAAGCTATTTGAAGAGCTTTCTGGATTTGGAAATGAATAGAAACTTTCAAGACGAATTTTCTAATTCGAAAATAACTCAAATGCTGGCAGAAAAGATCAGAGATACTGCCAGAAAGATCAAAAAAAATGTTGCCCTGATGGAGGTATGCGGGACGCATACGGTTGCCATTTTCAGGTCTGGAATCAAGAGCATATTGCCAGAGAACGTGAGACTGATCTCCGGGCCAGGATGTCCAGTTTGCGTTACGCCGAATAACTATCTGGACAGAGCGATTGCCCTGTCGAGATTAGATCATACCATACTTTGCACTTTCGGGGATATGATGAAAGTGCCTGGTTCTTCCTCCTCTTTGGAAAAGGAGAAGACCGGCGGGAAAGATATAAGGATCGTCTATTCCACGCTGGATGCCTTGAAGATCGCCCAGGAGAATCCGGATAAAAAAATAATCTTCCTGGGAGTCGGATTTGAGACTACTGCTCCTACAGTGGCGGTTGCTTTAAAGGAAGCCAGAAGGAAAAAGGTCAGAAACTTTTACGTTTTGTCAGCTCACAAACTGGTCCCGCCGGCTTTAAAATTTTTAGCTGAATCAAAAGATTTAAAAGTAGACGGTTTTATCTGCCCCGGACATGTGAGCACTATAATTGGGACAAAACCTTATGAATTTTTGGTCAGGGAATTTGAAATTCCCTGCGTCATCTCTGGGTTTGAGCCTTTAGACCTTTTCCAGTCAATATTTATTTTATTGAATCAGATAAAAGAAAAAAAGCCTGAAATCTCCAATCAATATCTTCGAGCAGTCAAAGCCAACGGAAATCTGAAGGCATTAGGACTGATGAAGGAGGTTTTCGAGGAGGCGGATTCTCTCTGGCGTGGTATAGGCACAATCCCGCTCTCCGGTCTGAAAATTGCAGATGATTATAAAGAATTGGATGCTCTTACCCAGATAAATGTGCAGGTAGAGAAAAACAGAGAGCCTAAAGGATGCCTGTGCGGTCTGGTGATTCAGGGAAAGAAGACCCCCTTGGATTGTCCTTTCTTTGCCAGGAAGTGCAATCCCCGGAATCCGATAGGGCCCTGCATGGTCTCATCTGAGGGTTCCTGTCAGGCTTATTTTAAGTATGGACAGGTTAAAGGTAGCCGCAGGTCCTACGGATCCGTTTATCGGGCTTTAGCCTGCGTTATACTCGCACCCTGAAAGGTGCGGCTACTTTCCATGAAAGGCAGATCAGATGGCAAAAAAACATAAGTCAGGCGAAAAAATAAGCCTCTCCCACGGTGCTGGAGGGAAACTTTCTTTGGAGTTGATCACCGAGCTGCTTAAAGGGAACTTCGATAACAAAATCCTGAACAGGTTGGAGGACTCGGCGGTCTTCGAATTAAACGGACAAAAAATCGCCTTCACCGCTGATTCCTATGTAATCCAGCCAATCTTCTTCCCGGGTGGAGATATAGGGAAATTAGCAGTTTGTGGAACTACCAATGACCTGTCGGTTATGGGCGCAAAACCGCTTTATCTTTCCTGCTCTTTGATAATCGAGGAGGGGTTAGATAAAAGTATTTTGGAGAAAATCATCTTGTCTATGAAGAAAACCGCCCAGAAGGCTGGAGTGAAGATTGTGACCGGGGATACTAAAGTGGTGGGAAAGGGAAGCGCGGACAAGTTATTTATTAATACCTCAGGTATTGGCACAGTTTCAAAGGAAATAACTCTTGGCAGGGAAAGAATAAAAGTCGGGGATAAAATTATTATCAATGGAACAATTGGTGACCATGCAACAGCAGTACTGTCTTCAAGAGCAGGTCTGGAATTCCAGACCAGTATAAAAAGCGACTGTGCATTTCTTTCGGATTTGATCGGCTCAATTCTTAAATTCAAAGATAAGATAAAATTCATGCGAGACCCCACGCGTGGCGGCTTAGCCTCAGTCTTAAATGAGATGGTCGAAGACAAGAGATTCGGCGCTCTTTTGAATGAGAATAAAATTCCAATCAGGGAAGAAGTTACCGGCTTCTGTGAGCTTTTGGGATACGACCCTTTATATCTGGCAAATGAGGGTAAAGTGATAGTTGTCGCTGCCTCCAGAGTAGCAAAGGAAATTCTGAAGATTATGAAAGGAAACAGGCTGGGTAAAGATGCTGAAATCATCGGAGAGATAACCGCAGGATACAAAGGTATGGTGGCTCTTAAAACCAGATATGGAGGAACCAGAGTCGTGGATATGCCCACAGGTGAGCAGTTCCCGAGAATCTGTTAAAGGAATAATTATGCACGAACTTTCATTAGCCCAGGGAATCATACAGGTGATCGAAGAAGAACTTGAAAAAAGGAAGGAAAAAGGAACGGTTCAGAAGATTAACCTCCGAATAGGCCAGCTTTCCTGTGTGGAGCCGGAGGCGTTGCTGTTTTCCTTTGGGTTCTGTTCTAAAGAGACCCAGTGTGAAAACGCTGTGTTGAATATCGAGAAAGTCCCTCTTGCCTGTGAATGTCAAAACTGCGGCAAAAATTTCTTACCAAAGGAAGCTATTTTTATCTGCCCGGATTGTAAGTCCTGCCGGATAAAGATCTTATCCGGTGAGGAATTTTATATAGACTCATTTGAGATAGAATAGGAGCAGATTATGAAGATAAAAGTTTTGAAGGATGTTCTCAAAGCCAATGATACTATCGCCGAGGAAAACCGAACTATATTGAGAAAAAAAGGGATTTTAACCTTAAACCTCATGAGTTCACCCGGTGCAGGGAAGACCCTGATCTTAGAAAAGACCGTGGAGAGATTGAAAAAAGATTTCAAAATCGGGGTAATCGAAGGTGACGTCTCAACCTCAAATGATGCCCGGAGATTAGCCAGATATGATATCCCGGTGATTCAGATAAATACCGATTCCATAGGCGGTGCCTGTCATCTGGATGCTAACATGGTCAAAGAGGCGCTGGGCTCTCTTAATCTATCCTCAATTCAAATCCTTTTTATAGAGAACATAGGAAACCTGATCTGTCCAGCCGGGTTTGATTTGGGTGAGGATAAAAAAATCATCGTTTTGAGCCTGACCGAGGGGGAGGATAAACCGGTTAAATATCCGGTTGCTTTCCGAAAAGCTGATTTACTGCTGGTCAACAAACTCGACCTGTTAAATCATCTGGACATAGATTTGGAGCTTTTGCTTAAGAACAGCAGGAAGGTAAATCCTGATTTAAAATCTATACAGCTTTCTGCAAGAACAGGCGAGGGGATTGATAAGTGGGCACAGTGGATAAAAAAGAACCTGGATTTGAAAAAAAGAAGGTCAGGAGCCCTGGGCTCCTGACCTACACTATTTGTGTTGACTCTAGGGCAGGAGTGTAACTCCTGCCCTAGCAAGGATAAGGTGAAGTGATTCTTATTCAAGAACTGGCTTTGCTACCCTGCCCTTACCTACTAGTCAAATTTAGAGTGGGCTTTTTGGCTTAAAACCCACCCTATTTTCATGTCTAACTTGGCATAGCCATTCTTTTACCAATGAGATATCGAATTATCGCATCAATGACCAAACAACTCCTACTAAAATCATAAGAGTGCCTATTAAATTTAGTTCATATCCAGGTGGACGGAACATATCTTTCATCTTCCATACGGGTATCCAATATTTCGGGTTAAAGGAGAAAAATGGCTGACCTGCTGCTCTGTAGAATCGGGCTATAATCCCAAGGGTCAAACCTGTGCCTAGAAGTAAAATCTGAATTAATAATATGATTCTCTCTGTTGGCATCGAATATCTCCTTTCTGCTAAAGTGCACCGAATAAAAACTCGACTATGAGACACGCAACTGTGCAAGCGGCGCACCATTGGCAGACAATATTCGCTAATCCACCACCATAGAGGCATTTTATTGCGAAGCAAATTTTGCATGATTGACAGATTTTCTTCAAAGGCCCGGAAGAAACTCCTAATTCATCCGCTATAATCTGTGATATTGTCTCATTGGTGAATAGATAAGCCAGTAATTCTCCATCCCGATTGTTGTGAAGCGTGTTATTTACAGTTGGCGAATAAAATGGGTCGAAATCTCTTATCACCTGGAGATATTCTTCTGATATTTCAGGTTCGGGTGGTGGGCCTGGTGCTTCTTTAGCCAAACCTGCAGACGATTGTATGGGAGGTTTCTCAAATCTGTTGTAATAATCAATAGTCGCTTGTTTCGATTCAACGCTGATAGTTGGATACGTATAGTTTCTTGGGTTCCCATTTATGCTGTAGAATTCTGTGGTCGTGCTTCCACCATCATTGTATCCGATTGTCATTTGATCGCTTTGAGTCTGCTCAATGACTTTAAGACCACCAGTTTCAGTTGTATCATAGTCAACAATAAATTCATATAATATGTTATCTGTGCTATCAGTCAGGTATACTTTGGCACTCCTATCATAAGAAGTTGGAGTTAAACGTCTTGCTTTAAATTTCCTGAAACCATATGAATTATCGAGCCAGGTCACAGACAGATTCATCGAGACTTCTTTTAATACTGGGTCAGATACACAATCAAGAACTAAGACATTTGCATTAGGCAAGCTTAATGATGCTACAGGGGTCGTAAGTGCATTGGGTTTAGTAGGAACATTGCTGATATTCGTAGTTTTCTTACATCCGGCGATTCCTACGATAAGGATAAGGATAAGGATTCCAATATAAATGATTACTTTTTTCGTGGCAACCTCCTTATTTTAAAATAGATCATAAAACTTTCTTATCTACCTTAAGTTTTTAACCATAAAATACCTCCTTTGTTTGATTCCCCGGAAAATAATAATAATGTGGTAGGTTCCTTCCCACCTTATCGTTCTAACTTTTGAATTTATACTTGACAAAGTATAATCTTGATACTCTTGGTTTGTCAAGTACTTTTTTCAAGAAAATGAGGTTTTTTATGTAAAATATGTATCAGATTATGCTCGGATCATCTCACCTTTCACCCGGAAGTCGAACCTATGCTGGGATAGGGGTTGTACCCCTATCCCAGGTCTTCTTTCGGGCAGTCCCGCACAGTTCGGGACTGCCCGAAAG
>MEWM01000062.1:0-181 GCA_001775355.1 candidate division Zixibacteria bacterium RBG_16_43_9
CATCGGTCTGGCTTTTATCGACCGGAGTAAGTGTCTCCCTTGGTATAAGAACGTTAACTGTCTGGTCTGCGAGGAGCACTGCCCTGTTCCTGATAAAGCAATTATTTTGAAAGAGGAAGAGGTAATTCATTACGATGGAACTTTGAAAAAGGTCAAAAGACCTTATGTGGTAGAAGACTTA
>MEWM01000062.1:266-1391 GCA_001775355.1 candidate division Zixibacteria bacterium RBG_16_43_9
AAACAAGGCTCAATCCGCCAGAGGCGGACAAAAGTTCAAGAGTTCAATGGAAAAAATAAAAGAAAAAGGGAGTATCTGTCATTCTGAGGGAGTCCAAATGGACGACCGAAGAATCTCAGTTCCAGCTCGTCGAGGATGTTATCAACCTCGACAAAATCTTAATCCGCGGCGGATGATAACATCCGCCAGGAGCAAATTGGGCGAGGAAATCTCGCCCCTACTGTCAAATGCTCCAGAGGTAATTTGCTTTTAGCATCAAAACCCTTTCCTTAAGCCTGAATTTACCAGTTGAATTATCCCTCTGCTCATTATAAGCCAAATAAAGATAGCTTCCTGGGAAGTAGTTGTATCCTATGAGGAAATTGAGCTGATGCTGATGTGAGTCCAAATTCGACTCAAAGAAAACGCGGGTGAAGAAGTCTTTGGTGATCTGGTATTTTATCCAGTTGTCGATAATCCAGATGTTGTAAATTCTATCTTTGAAGTTGTTCTGATACTGGCTCCGGTGATTTACGTCAGTCTCCAGCTCTAAGTTTACCAGGGGTTTCACAATCGCCCAGAGGGAGAAAGACCTATAAGTCCCTGGCTCGGTCCGGGTAAATTCATCCTTATAGATATAGGTCTCTCCAAAATTGAAACTAATCCCTCCGTCTAAAAAGCCATGTGAAGACCTTTCAAAGTTCAGATAGTAGAAGTCATTGGTATAGACCTGGTCACTCCAGACCAGAACGCCATCCTGATAGATCTGAGGTCTATTCTCTTCTCTTCCGAAACCAAAGTTGAACCAAAAATTTTTGACAAAGTTGAAATTAAACTCCGGAAAAATAGCTTTATAAGTTGTGATCCCGGAATGGTTAGAAGTGTGGTAAGCACTTGTTCCCGCACCAATCGATTTCAGTCCGAATTTGGTTGGCCTGAACCGATAACCCCACCAGGAATTGATCTTCCGGTAATCGGTCCGGCTCACATATCCGGTCTTGGGTCTGAAATTATTTCCCAGGTCATCATATTCCAGATTAAAATTGAAACCTTTATCTGGCGAGCTGTTGAACTGGAAAAAATAAGCCCAGTCATCTTCTTCCACACCCTTATTGAACACCTTGGCTCCACCTAAACTGAAATTAT
>MEWM01000062.1:1493-3340 GCA_001775355.1 candidate division Zixibacteria bacterium RBG_16_43_9
AACATCTCTTTTTATTTGGAATATGGTGAAATAATTATCCGGTGCATCTGGCACTTCATCTACTGCCTGAATAAATCCTAAGGTATACTTATCGATTTTACCGGTAAGTTTCAGCCCCTCTATGGGATTTACTATCCTGCGACTGTAAAAAAGGTTAAAGCGAGAGCTGAATATATCTGCCCTTTCCAGAAAAAATGGCCTTTTCTCATTGAAGTAGGTCTCGTAAGGCGAGAGGTTTATCTGGTCCTGGTCAGATTCTATCTGTCCGAAATCAGGATTAAGAGTAAAATCCAGAGTCAGATTGGAGGTGATCCCGTATTTAATATCGAGCCCGGTGTCAAACTTGTTTTTTTCCTTTAAATCGATCTGCTTGTCCGACCTGAAAGTGGAATACGGAAGGAACTCGAAATGATACCCTCTTTTAATGTTTCTCAACCCGACCAGTTTTGCAGAATGATCCAGAAGCGGGGCTTCTCTGGGGAAACTGGTATAGAAAATCTGCTCCCCTTTGCGCCTTATAATTCTCAGGAAATTAACTCCCCATTCCTGGTCGTTTTGAGGCGAGAATCTGAGACTTTTGAAAGGTATAGCCGCCTCTCCGGTCCAGCCATCTCCAGTCAGGCTTCCATCTGATCTCCAGATGGCATCCCAGGTTTCGTCCTGGCCATTACCATCACCGACAAAATCTCCCTGAATACCATAAGGGTTCAAAGCAAACCAGTATGAAAACCTTTTATCATTGAAAGTGTCCAGGATAACACAGACCACATCGTCATTCGAGGCATAATCCCGGCGGGCGATATGAGCAGTCACCTTCTTGGGTTCTGAGTCATAGCAGTAAAAAGCGACATAGAGGTTATTCTCATCATAACACATCCAGACAGAGGTCTTTTCCGTAGGGGTTTCACCGTTTTTGGGATCAAACTGCACAAAATCAGAAAGCTCCTGACACTCCTTCCAGCAGGGATCATCCAATTTCCCATCGATTTTAGGCGGGTTGGAAGTTTGGTGAATCTGGATGGTTTTGACTAACGTGGTATCCTCCCCTTTTGTGCTTTGAGCAAAAAAAATAGCCTGGGATAAGGTTAAGCCCAGGATAAAAAGTAAACAAATCGCCAAAACTCTTCTCAAGTCTCCTCCAGGCACGCTGCCTTTCAATATGACTATTCTTTATACGGCTGGGAAGGATTTTGAGTTTCAAAAAAAAATTATGAAAAATAAGGTGTGTAGAGACGCATAGCCATGCGTCTCTACTAAACTGAGCGGTACTAATTCGAATCAGTCCGTGGGGACGGAATCCGCTTCAGGTGGATTCTGTCCTTACAAAATCAGTATTTCTTCCTTCTCTCGATGATATATTTCGAACCGGGCAGGGATTTGGTGTATTTTTTCAGGTCGTTGAGCATATGGAAGATCTCACCGATATGCTTGAACATCCGGTTCTTATTAATCACCACCGAGATGGAAAGGGTCAAAATGGGGAAGCGCTCTAATTGACCTCTTCTATTCTTGGTGACGATATATCCGCGTTTTAAGTCTTTAGCTTTGTACCCGCATATGATCTTATTATCGAAAGTCCGCACTACCTCAGAACAGACCTTATCCACCTTTTCTGCCGGGATGATGAAGATGAAATCGTCTCCTCCGATATGTCCGGCAAATCCATCCGGGCAATTTCTGTAAACTATGTCTCTGATTATCTGCGAGCTTAAAAGAATCAGCTTGTCCCCATAAAAGTAACCGTAGTAATCATTGTAGGCTTTGAAATCGTCTAAATCCGCATAACACAATGCGAACTCCTCGCCCCGCTGGATCCTTTGATTAACCTCATTTTCAATTATGCTGGT
>MEWM01000062.1:3398-19226 GCA_001775355.1 candidate division Zixibacteria bacterium RBG_16_43_9
TCATTTTCAGTTTGGCTGGGAAAAGGTCTTTCTGCCACTCACCGAAAAGAAACTCATCTGCTCCTCTGCCTAACCCCTTTATGACTGTTTTCTTGTCCGGATGAGGATGGTACAAAACCAGAGGAACTAAGGAAAGGTTGGCATCTTTCTTGAGTTTTTCGACAAGCTGAATCTCTTTGTCAAAATTACCTTTGCCGCAGATGAACACTAGATCCATTAAATGTCGATCCAGATGTTTGAATAACTCCGAGCCTATATCAAAACCAATCAGTCTCACCTTCTGGGGACGAAAACTCTCCCTTAGAATCTTCTTAATCTTGATTCCCTTTTCGTACACAGCCAGGTTCAGCATTTAACTTCCCACCCTCCTCTATTTGGACGGTTTCTCCCTGGGATGATAGCTCCGGTGTTCCTGCTTCATAAAATCAGTATCCGTATGAGTATAGACCTGTGTACTAGATATATCGGCATGTCCTAACATCTCCTGCACCGCCCTTAAGTCAGCACCTGCATCCAGAAGATGAGTGGCAAACGAGTGTCGGATAGTATGCGGGCTCACTTTCTTTTTAATCCCGGCTTGAAGGATATATCTTTTTATTATTTTCCAGGCCCCCATCCGGGTTAGCTTCTTCCCCCATCTGTTTAAAAACATTATGTCTTCTGACCGGGGCTTAGCAATATGAGGCCGGGACTTCTTCAAATACTCCTTTACTGCTTTTTCAGCTTCTTTCCCTATGGGTACCAACCTTTCCTTATCCCCCTTGCCAAGAACTCGCACCCAACCAACCCCTGGCAGAAAATTCTTTCTGGTGAAATTAATCATCTCAGAGATTCTTACACCGGTAGCATAGAGAAACTCCAGAACAGCCTTATCCCTGATCCCCAGATCATCCCTGGAATAAGGTTGCTCTAAAATCTTTTCCATTTCCTGAGGAGTCAGAGTAGAAGGCAATCTTCTGCCTAATTTGGGAGAGTCAATCAGTTCCGCTGGGTTGGAATCGCAGTATTCTTCATTCAGGAGGTACTTATGAAAGGTTCTGATGGCGGAAAGGTTTCTGGCAATGGAGCTGGATTTGAGTTTTCGTTTTTTTTGATAAAGGCTGTGGATGAATTCCGAGATGTTCTCCGGCTTTACTGTCTTCAGGTCTGTTATCCCCTTTCCTATCAGGAACTGAAAATACTTTTTTAGATCCAGGCGATAACTTTCCAAGGTGTTTTGAGACAGCCCTCTTGCCAGACGCAGGTAATGCAGGAAATCATCCAATCTTTTTTCTATTTCCAAATGTCTGCACCTCTCTGTGCGGAGACGCATGCGATGCGTCTCTACGTTTGTATGTAAGGGCGTATTGCTCTTCGACTTTGCTCAGAGCAGTGAGCCGGTGCTTCGACTTAGCTCAGCACTGTGAGCTTGTCGAACAGTCGAACTGCAATACGCCCCTACGCTTCCAGAACTTTTATGATAATCATTGTCAGGTCATCCTCACCAGGTTTATTTCCGGTGAAGTCTTTCACTTCCTGATAGATCTTATCCTGCAGCTCTTTGGCTTTTAAGCCGGGGTTCTCTGAAAGTATCTTCTCCAGTCTTTTTGTCCCGAACTCCTCGTCTGATTCGTTTTTGGCTTCGGTTACGCCATCAGTGTAAAATAAAATAACGTCCCCGGGCTTTAGATTCAAAACCCTTTCTTTATACTCTGAATTCTGAATGACTCCTAAGGCTAACCCCCCCTCGGTTAGATGCCGGATCTTTCCTTCCTTTCTTCTTAAAATCGGGGGGTTATGTCCGGCATTGGAAAAGGTGAAGACTTTATTTTTGATATCCAGCACTCCGTAAACCGCGGTGACGTAGTTTTCCCGCTCTAAGCTTTCATACAAAAGGTTATTAACCTTGAAACAGATAGTCCGAATAGCATAATTGTTCCTTATCTCCGCTTTCAAACTCGCCCTGAAAGATGCCATGATCAAAGCCGCAGGTATCCCCTTGCCAGCCACGTCTCCGATAGCTATTCCGATCTGGTTTTCGACGATGGGGATAAAATCGTAATAATCGCCTCCCACCTGCTCAGAGGGGATATTTATGCCGGAGATATCAAAACCGGGTAAATTCGGATCTTCTGCCGGAAGAAAGCTCTGCTGAATGTTGCGAGCGATTAAAAGCTCTTCTTCCAGTTTCTTCTTTACGATAATCTCTTTATGCAGCCTGGTCCTCTCAATTGCCACTGCACAATGGCTGGCAAAAGCAGTTAAAAGGTTAAGGTCGTCCAAATCATAAGCATTCACCTGATTGCTTTCTAAATTAAAAACCCCGATTATCCGCCTATCGGTCATAATCGGCGCCAGTACCTCAGATTTTGTCTCGTGCCGTGCCTCGATATACCTTGGGTCTTTTTCCACATCCGGAACAATAACTGTCTCTTTATTCTGAGCTACCCATCCCACCAGACCTTGACCTAACTTTAACCTTAAATCCGGCTCAATCGCGGGGTCAAATCCCCTGGTCTTGATCTCACCTACTTCCTGTTTTTTTCTGTCTATTAAGAATATGGCCGCCGCATCATATCTGACCAGCCTTTTTAAGGAATCCAGGATCAGTCCCAAAACCTCATCCAGGTCCAGGGAAGAGGAGATCAGTCTATCCATATCTAAGAGAATCTCTTTTTCCAGGCTTTCCTTTCTGGCTTTCCGGTAAAGGTAAGAATTATCTAAAGCGATTGCTACCTGATCTGCTAAAGAGGAGAAAATCTTCAAATCCTCCTCAGTAAACTCCTTGCCATCAAGCTTGTTCATCGCCACCATCACGCCCAAAAGGCTTCCTCTTCGCAAAACCGGAACGCAGATGATAGAATCTATCCTGAACCCTATTCTTTCCTCTAACTCCGGTGAAAAACGAGGGTCATTCCTTGCTTGGTTGGTAATTACCGGCTCTTGATTCTGCGCCACCCAGCCCGCAATCCCTTGACCTAACTTCAATCGCAGTTCTTTTTTCTCCTCTTTTTTCTCGCCCGAATAAAGGTAAAGGTTAAGCTCCTGAGCTTTTCTGTCAAAGAGGGAGATAGAGCTGAATGAGGCTTCCATAGCTTTGGTGATCGACTTCAAGATTAAATCCAGAAGTTCCTTCAAATCCAGAGTCGAGTTCAGAAGCTTGGAAGTCTCCATGAAAACGCATCTTTCCGGATGGTAGATTATTTTTTCTTCAATTTTTTCTTTTTCCATATTTTTCCTTTTTAGAACCCTTCTAAAATGAATCGGAAATTCAAGGTAACTTATTTAATACGATTTTATCTGTCAATCTATTTTTTGGGGAATCGAGTTATAATAGTCATTCTGAGCCCGAGGGGCGAAGAATCTGTTAAATTTGAACTCTTTGTAGACTGTCAGGCTTGAGAACCTGGCAGGACAAAAAAATCGTACTCCCATTAACTTCTTGATTGACAACTAAGCAATTTCTCAATTTATTAAAGGAGGTGACCAATACACTCTAAAAAAGGGTTATGCTGGGTAAAATAATTTCATAGTGCGAACTCACCCCAAATCCCTTTCTTGGAAGAAAGGGACTTATACTCCCCTTCTCTTAGTAAGTCGAAGATCCCGCCCTTCGACAGGCTCAGGGCGGTGAGCGAAGTCGAACCGCCAAAGGCGGGGAGAAGGGGTCAGGGGATGAGTTCAGAAGCACCCGTAGGGCGGCGCGGCCCACCAAATTAATTCCCTCTCCCCTCTACGAGGAGCGAAGCCCGGCGTAGCCGCCGTAAGGCTTTTAACGGCTTGTGGGAGAGGGTATAGAGAAGTAATGAGTTCACCTTCCTCTTATTCCCCTCCCGTCGAGGGAGGGGCGGATTGTAGTTGCCCAATTCATTGGGCTTTTTTTAGCTCGATAAATCGAGCAACTACAAAAAAATACCGGGAGGGGGACCCCGCAGAGCGGGATTTCGCAATGCTCAACAAGCCCCTCCCCTACAGCCCTGTTAAAACTTATGTTCTGAAAAGGACCTGCTCTCTTTCAAAAAGTCGGCGGGTTATAAAAATCGCTATCGAGGCGTAAATGGTGGTGCTCAGGAAGATCAGCCCGATAAACCCCCAGTGATAAGTTCCCAGAAGAACCTCTTTTAAAACCAGGCTCGTATTTATCACCGGAATAAAAGCCAGCCTGGCTGATAACTCAAATCCGGGTAAAAAAGAGACCATAGCCGGCAGGATAATGACGATAAGCAGAGGCGAAAGATAACTCTGAGCCTCTTTGTAAGACTTGGCAAAAAGCGAAAGGGAAAGCAGAATCGAGCTTGCCAGACAGCAATAGGGAATCATAAGTAAAATCAGGATTAAAATGGAAAGGGGATTGACTGAGAAAACCGCACCCTTACCCATCTCCTCGAACCGGGTAAAACTGCTTCCCGCGGTGATGACCATGCTGCCAGTAGATACGATGGAGGTGATCAAGGAGGCGGTGAATACTGCTAAGAACTTACCTGAGGTAATCTCCCCTCGAGAAGCAGGTGAAACCAGAAGAGTTTCCATTGTGCCTCTTTCCTTTTCACCCGCAGTTAAATCGATTGCCGGATACATCGCACCGGTAAGAGCCATTATCATTATCATATAAGGCAAAAACATTGCCAGGAAGAATCCTCCCATCTTCTCCTTAGGAGCCAGGTTTTCCTTCTGAACCTTCACCGGATGAAGCAAGGACCTATCTACCTTTTTGACTTTCAACCTTTCTGTGACCACGCTGTCCTGAAAAGCTTTGAAAAGATTATCCAGCTTGCCTGAAGCCATTTCAGAGCGGATCTCCGCCGCATCATAGTAGATTTTAATCTGAGCCGAGTTTCCTGCATCGATCTTTTTCTCGAAATCTGTGGAGAACTCCAATGCGGCTGTGATCTTTTTGTCTTTTAGCGCTGCTTGGTAATCACTCTCCGGAACAATTTCAAAGGATTTGTCCATCTTCAACTGGGAGAATAAAGCTGGAGCATTATCTCCGCCAATAACCACAATCGGGTTTACCCTTTTAGCCGCTTGTTTAGTCATCTTTATCATCAGAGAGCTCATGCCGAACATCAGAATCGGAAAAAGGAGGATAGGAACCAAAATCATAGAGATGAGGGTCCTTCTGTCCCTCAGCATATCTTTTACTTCTTTGAAATAAATGATTTTTACCTTTTTAGAATTCATGCTCTTCCCCTACTAATTTGACGAAGATCTCATCTAAGTTTTTCAGTCCAATTGTATCCCGGAGTTTTTCCAAGGTGCCCACTGCTAAGATTTTCCCTTGGTGAATGACCGCGATCTCATCGCAGAGCTTCTCTGCCTCATACATTATGTGAGTGGAGAAAAGAACGCATTTATCCTCTTCTTTTGCCTTCCGGATGAATTGGATGATGTTTCTGGAGGTGATCACATCCAGTCCTAAGGTAGGCTCATCCAGGATCAATATCTTCGGATTATGGATGATGGTTCGGGCTAAGGATACCTTTTGCTTCATACCGGAGGAGAGTTTATCCACCCTCCGGTCTCTGAAGCTTTCCATATCGAAAACTTTGAAAAGCTCATCTGTCCTTTTCCGGATCAAGTCTTCATCTAAACCGTTTAATCTGGCAAAATAGGCAACTGTTTCCTGGGCGGTCAGCCGGGGATAAAGAGCAGTATCTGAAGAAAGAAAACCGATATTTGCCCTCACCTTCTGAGGCTCTGAGAGGATATCGAAACCATTGATTTTGGCGGTACCCGAAGTAGGCTTCAAAACTGTGGAAAGGAGCCGCATCAGTGTGGTTTTGCCTGCTCCGTTCAGTCCCAAAAACCCAAAGATTTTCCCGGGCTGGCATTCGAGATTAGCCTTATCCACCGCCCTGATCTCTCCCCTTTTTTTATCCTGAAATGTCTTGGAAAGGTTGAAGGTTTTTATCATTCTCCGTATTTAGTTTCGCCAACAGCAGGTTCACGTCTCAGTATTGAGACGACTGATTGCTGTTCAGTTTGTCCTCCCAGGATGGGTCATACACCTCTCCTTTGGCCGTGGAATGAGCCAACCTGTAAACGCCGTATCCCTGCTCATCTACGAAGATGAAATAAACCCCACCCTGGATGTGGTCATAATACCATTTCTCCCACGCCTTTGCGGACATAGACACGGGGTACCTTTCGATATTATCCGGCTCTCCATATATTATGTAGACCTTTCCCATGTCGGTTTTCCATCCGTCTTTTTTCCAGGCATCCCTTCCTTCTTCGGTGGTGGAGTATCGACGCTGAGCCTCCTCCCATCTCTTGTAATATTCAATCTTGAACTCGTTTTCAGGGGTTGAGGGGTCCGGGTCTTTTCTCTTCCAGAATTCAGTTATGAACTGTCTTTTGCCGGTCAAATTAAGCTGGTCGTACATCCTCAATTCATCCTTGCTGGCGATATAAGTGAGCATTTTTCTTAGATTTTTAGCTTCCTCTTCGGTCCCAGGCTCTCCTGCTGCTTCCAGCATTGGCGAAGCCAGGACCTGAAAAGGTTTGGTTTTTTTAGTCCCCTCTCCAGAGGCAAGGTCTTTAGCCGATACCTGAAGGAAATAGTTGCCTGGCAGAAGCGAACCTACATTCAGAGCGCTGACCACCACCGAAGTATTTCCCGGCTTAGTATGTATCATTGAGCCATAATCTTTGGGATTTGAGCTGTTAGAATCCAAGACTGAAAAGCTCAAGGAATATCCCTTCTTGTTGCCCTCTGAATCGAATCTGAGGTTATAGACCTCTGCATACAAATAAAGTAACCCCTGTTTCGCGATATATTCCCGCCTGGGGTTAGGGAATACTTTCATCCCTGACTTGTTGAATTTTACCTCAGTGGTGTCCTCTTTTAAATCCAGAGCTAACTGGATATCGCTAAGCTGCAAGGAATCGGTTTTGAAATCAGGGATAAAAAGCTGAGCTTTTTTTATCCCAGCCTTATTGGAATTGAGGTCTAAAGTCTTTAGCTCTAAAGAATAAGTCCCGGCTGGCAGTGTATCGCCCAGGACATCTATCAACTGGGCATCCGAGCTTAAGACTTTCGCCGTGTCCTCGACCAGGTTTCCTATCTGCCAGCTTTTCTCTTTGACTGTGCCACCCTTCTGATCTTTTAAGGTAAGTTCGAGGGATATGACTGCTCCGAACCCTTTAGGTTGCTGCAGATATTCCAGCTCTTTCTGCTCCAGGGAATAATAGATTTCCAGATAGCTTTTGTCTATGTCCGGCAGATACTTGAAAACCGCATAATCTAAATCTATCCTTAGCGAATCAGCAGAGAGAGCCTGCCTCTGAGGGAACCACAGAGCCAGAGCCAGGAATAAGACCCAGGCTAAATCTGCCTTGATTTTTGATTGTTTTTTCATCACTACCTCCGTCCATTAATTTATTTAAAAAAATAAGAGCTTTAAATTCCTTTTTTCATCTCCTGCCATCATAAGGATATCGAAGCTCATATTCTCCATATCCGTTCACATCCACGAACAGGAATTTACGATTAAGGCGATAATAATACCAGACCTGGTAAGCCCGGACGTCCAGTTCAAAGGGGTGCCTGTCTATTTCATCCGGAGGACCAAACTTAACATAGACCAACCCCATATCCGTCTTATACCCTTCCTTATCGTAAATGCCGAAGTGCTCATTGGCATATTTTATCCTTTTATAATATTCCTCCATCAATTCGTTCTCCGGGGTATCAGGAGTAGGGTCTTTCGATTTCCAGAACTCTCTCCATTTCTTGATCCTTTCCTCTTTTCCTTTGGTCTCCCTCAATTCCTTTAGCTCTTTATCCGATGCCACGTACCGTAAAATCTCCACTGCCCGGTCCCAATTTGTGTTCACCTGATAAAGAGGAGACCATTCTACTTTCAGTTCCTTTTGAGCCTTGGCTATGAGATTACCTTTCCGGTCAAAAAGTTTAATACGAACAGTACAAGTCTGATCTGGCACTGAACTCAAGTCAATTTTTTTAAAACCATATAAAGTCTGATCAAAAACCGACAAAAGTGCGGCACTGGAGGTATCCTTTAAAATTATGGCTTTATTGCTTCCTTCCAGCTCGTAGCCTAATCTGTAATCTTCTACTTTGCCTGCGGGAAGTACACCGTAAAGCTCAAAATAGATCCAGAAAAAACCTTCTGGATCTCCAAACAGATCAGATACGCTGGGAACGACTTTTTTACCTCTTTTGACAAATTTGGAAGAGTCCTTGTCTTCCTCTACGCTACGCGCTAATTCCAAACCGCTGAAAAGGGGTTCACCAATCTTGATTGCAGGCAGGGTGACCATCTGCTCAAACTTTGACACCCGATTAGAATTATGGTCATTAAGCCTGAAACTGAGTTTATACTCCCCGGCTGGTGCGAACAGATCGACCCGGTTTATCAGGAAGGCAGCAGCGGACCGGGTCTCCTGATAGTTATCAACTGCAAATTCTTCCTCATGTGAGCTGGCAGTATACTGTTTACCCTTATTAAAAAGGACCAACTCTATCTCATGGCTTGCTTTGAACTTGTCTTGATCCTTTACAAAGGTCATTTTGTTATTGAAGATTTTATAGTAGACCTCTAACCTCCAGCTATTTCCTTCGCTGAAATAGGCGTAATCCACGAAGACGTCCTGCCCCTCCGGCTCCTCCTGATATCCGAAGTCAGTTTGCGAAAAGGCTAACGGGAGAAAAATTAAAAACAAAAACGGGAAGAGAAACGCAATTTTTCCTTTCATTTTTTCCTCTGATTATTATAAATAAATCTTATAGAAATATCCATAGAAATCTATCCTGTACTTTCCATTATAATTACACTTACTTCCCTTTTCCCGTTTGGGCTTAAACTTTTATTCGTACCTGAGGGAGACTATGGGATCAACTTTAGCTGCCCGGTAAGCCGGATATATACCGAATATCAACCCTACGCTAACTGCCACTGAGAAACCTATGATCACCCAGGGTACGGAGACGCTGGCGGGCAAGGGGGTGGTTAAGGCTATAAGCTGGCTCAATAGAAGCCCCACGATTATACCCAGAACCCCTCCTGTACCGCTTAAGGTCATAGCCTCGATCAGGAACTGCCAGACGATGTCCCTTTTTTTGGCCCCGATCGCTTTCCTTATCCCTATTTCCCTGGTTCTCTCTGTAACTGAGACTAACATTATGTTCATCACCCCCACCCCTCCCACTAACAAGCCGATGGAGGAAATCACCACCATTACTAAATAGATAGCGCTGGTTATCTGATGGTATACATTCATCATGTCATCCTGAGTGGAGACAGCGAAATCATTGGGCTTATCTGGAGGAACAGCTCTTCTCCTTCTCATCAGCTCAGTAATCTCATCGATCGCTTTGGACATAAGCTCTGGCGATTTGGGCCTGGCAACCAAGAGTAACTCTTTTTCCTGTGGATAAAGTTTCATAAAAGTCCCATAAGGCAAAAGGATGAAATTGTTCATACTTCCGCCTAAAAGGTTGGGCCTTTTCTCCATTACTCCAACAACTGTAAACTTCTTAGGGGAGAAAGTAGCTCCTCCCATTAGAATCTCTTTACCTATAGGGTCTATAAAAGGGAACAATTTCTCTTTTAAATCTGGACCCAGCACCACTACCTGGGCTTTGAAGTTTATATCTGAGTCGGTGAAAAATCTCCCTTCAGCTACAAAGTTGTTATTGACCACCTCATATTCCGGCATAACTCCAATCAGCTCAAAACGTGTGTTCTCTTCTTTTCCGAATTTCGCTATATGGGAGCCAGGTCCCCAGTTCTGTGGAGAGACCTCGTTAATCGAAGGGCAGAAATCCTTTACTGCCATAGCATCCTCAAAGGTTATCGGTTTGCGATTCCTCTCCTCCTCGGGTATTCTTCCCATCCTTATACCAATTTTGAATTTCGTAACGTAGATCACATTCGACCCCAGGGATTCTATCTGCTGAGCCATACTTTTATTTAGGCCTTGAATGATCGAGACCATTCCTATAACCGCAGTCACACCAATAAGAACACCCAAAATGGTTAAAAAGGAGCGCAGCTTGTTACTTTTCAGCGATGCCCAGGCCATCAGCATGCCTTCTTTTATCTCAAAAAGGTTCATTTTTTAGTCTGTTTCTTCAACGCTTGGAGTGTAAAGCCGTCAAGGTCTTGAGACTTTAGCTTTACCTTCATTCATCCATTGGTAATTGATTTTAATAAACCTAAAGGTTTATACTCCATGCTTTTTATTATTTTTTATTTTTCCTTCTTCCTTTTTCATTCGTATCTCAAACAAGCAATCGGGTCTAACTTGGCGGCTTTAACTGCTGGAAAGATCCCGAAGAAAAGTCCTACTGAAGTTGCGATGATAAGACCGGTGATAACTGACCAGGCTTCAATAGCCGCGGGAAGCGGTGTGGTGGCTGCCACTATCTTGGCGATGATACTGCCCAAGATAACCCCGATCAATCCTCCGACCAGGGCTACAGTTACCGCTTCAACCAAAAACTGCCAGAGGATATTTTTCTTCTTCGCACCCACAGCTTTACGGATGCCGATCTCCCTGGTTCTCTCTGTGACTGAGACCAGCATTATGTTCATAATGACTATGCCCCCAACCACCAGGGCGATAGATGAGACCCCGATCATAACTATAAAGGCGGTGGAGGTAAAATTGCGGTACAGCTCCATAAAGGTATCAGAGGTCATAATAGCGAAATCGTCTGGCTTATCATAGGGAACATGCCTTCTGGCTCTGAGGACTAAGCGAACCTGATCCTGTGCCTCCTGCATCGAGCCGAAACTTTCCACCTTGACGAAGATGGCCAGAAATCTTTTGGTTCCGAAAAGCTTGTTAAAGGTGGTGATAGGGATCATAACGAAATTATCTTGACTTATTCCTAAAAAGGTTCCCCTCTTTTCTGCCACTCCCACAACCCTGAAATAATAATTACCTATCTTGATATCTTTTTCCAAAGGGTCCTGCCCGGGAAAAAGGTTATCCGCAACCTCCCATCCAATCAAGGCCACCCTTCTATTATGTAGATTCTCAAATTCAGAAGGATACCTTCCACTGCTCAAATTGATATCCGAGATCTCTGTGATATTGGCAGTAGATCCATCAATCTCAACGTCACTCAGATATTTCTCTCTATATTTCACCTTTCTATAGGCAACCATCTCAGCTCCAACCTTCCAGCACAAAGGGCACCCCTTCTTAACTGCTTCCATATCCTGGAGAGTGAATTCTTTTCTTTTGAGAACTTTTAAATAATCTTCCTCGCTCATTATTGTACGCCAGCCAGCGTCCACAAAAAAGGTGGTGGAGCCCAGGCTGGAGATCTGGTCAGCCACATATTTGTTCATCCCGGCTATGATCGAGACCACCGCGATCACAGTCATCACTCCGATTATCACCCCGATCAGGGTAAGGATGGACCTGAGCTTATTGGCGATAAGAGATTTTAAGGCAACCCCGATACTTTCTAAAAACTGCAAACTTATCCTCCGTCAAACCATTTTTTGGAGTGTAAACCTTCAGGTTTACCTTTTTAAATCATTCAAAAGCGGATTAGATTGCAAACCTTCAGGTTTGCTTTTTTGTTCTTGAATTAGAGAAAGTAAAACTAAAGTTTTACACTCCAGTTTCTTCTTAAGAAACTTATTTTACTTTTTCATCTTGCTCTATTTTCCCATCCCGGAGATGTATGGCCCTATGTGCATGAGCAGCTATATCCGCCTCGTGAGTGATCAGAATTATGGTGTTCCCTTCAGAATGAAGCCGGTCGACCAGTTTCATTATCTCCGCACCAGTGGCTGTATCCAGGTTTCCTGTGGGTTCATCCGCCAAAATCAGGGAAGGGTTGTTCACAATAGCCCGAGCTATAGCCACCCTCTGTCTTTCACCACCGGAAAGCTCGTTCGGCTTGTGAGTTATCCGGTCAGTTAAATCCACCATCTCTAAAGCCTTTTTTGCTTTCTGGATCCTCTCTTTTGACTCTGTGCCATTATAGATTAAAGGAAGCTCCACATTATGTAAAGCTGTTGCCCGGGGCAAAAGATTAAAGGTCTGGAAAACGAACCCTATCTCCTTATTGCGGATGAAGGCCAACTCATCATCGTTCATCTGGCTCACCAGCCTGCTGTTCAGATAATATTCTCCCTGAGTGGGAGTATCCAAGCAGCCGATCAGATTCATCAGAGTCGATTTGCCTGAGCCTGAAGGTCCCATAATGGCTAAATACTCCCCTTTTTCTACTTCCAGATCAACCCCCCGTAGGGCTTGAACCTGGACCTTTTCGTTTCCGATCTCGTATATCTTCCAGAGATTCTGGGTTTTTATCATCACCTTAGCTTCCCTCTTTCTTCTCCATTTTTTTCTCTATCTTGATTTTATCCCCATCTTTTAAGGTCCTCAGGATCTTATAGCTTCCGGTTATTATCTGGTCATTCTCCTTCAGTCCGGAGACTATCTCCATATTCTGCTGGTCAGCAATACCGCTCTTGATCTGAGCGAATTTTGCCCTCCCTTTTTCTATCAAGAATACCCCTTCTAACTCTTTTTTCTTCTTCTTGTCGTTTTTCTCTTCCTTTGCGGAGGAAGCCAGTGCCTCGGCTTTACCCTCCTTAGACTTGGTATTCAGGGTATCTTTTTTCTCCTCCCGCATTACCACTGCGGCGATCGGGATATTAAGAACGTCTTTGTGAGAAGCGGTGGTGATATCCACAGAGGCGGACATCCCGGGCTTTATCCCATTGACTTCATCCTGGATCAAGACCTTGACTATGAAGTTGACCACCTGATCCTGGGTTCCGAAACCGGTGATCTTGGCTGTATTGCCGATCTCCGAGACCTCACCCTTAAAAGAGGTATCCGGAAAAGCGTCGATTTTGATCTTGGCTTCCTGGGTTAATCTGGTTTCTGCGATATCGGTCTCATCCACCTCTACCTCTACCTCGAATGCAGAAAGGTCCGAGATGGTCATGATCTCAGTGGGATTATAGGTGGCGCCGGTTACCATCTCCCCTTCTTTTTTTAAAAGCTCGGTGATCTTTCCGTCCATGGGAGCATTAATGGTGGTCTTGGCTAAAAGGTCTTCAGCCTGTCTCAGCGATGCCTGGCTTTGATCATACTGTGCCTTGGCAACATCATACTGGGTCAAAGAGGCATCATACTGCTCCTTGGAGGTGAGGCTCTTCTCAAAGAGCTTTTGCTGTCTTTCGTGGAGCAGTTTTGCCTGTTCAAAACTAGCTTTAGCTGAATTCAACTGTGCTGTGGTTTGAGCTACAGCCGATTTGTACTCTGAAGGGTCAATTTGCACTAAAAGCTGCCCTTTTTTAACTAAGTCTCCATCTTTCACTGGAAGACTGATAATCAGTCCAGGAACCATGGCACCGATCTTGACATCTTTTTTAGCCTGGACTTTGCCGCTGCCTGTGACTATGGAGGCTAAGTCGCCCTTTTTGACCTTGTCAGCCTCCACTGTATAGACTTTCTCACCAGAGCGGAACAGGTTTAAAAGGACTATCACCACCACTAAAATTAATACTCCTGCTATGATTATGATCTTATTTCTTTTTTTCATACTACCTCCTCTAAACTATGACTGAAGCTGCTCATCTGGCTGTGGCTTTCTCGAATTGAGCAACTGCTAAGTTATAATCATACAAGGCTTGCACCTGGTTATTTTTGGCTGTTTTATATGAGACGTTGGCACTCAGCAGGTCTAATATCGATGCCGCACCTAAGTTATATTTTTCCTGGGTCAGCTTTAAGTCCTCCTCAGCCGACTTCAAAGCATCATCCGTCAACTGGATTTTTCGTTCTCCTTCTTTTACCGAAAGATTTGCTTGTTTGATTGCCAGGGCTAAATCTCTTTTATTCTGTTCCAGATTGTCTTTGTTCAATCTGACCTGGGCTTTGGCACTTCTCACCTGAGAGGTGGTCAGGAAGCCGTCAAAGATGCTTAAGCTGATTCTTATACCTATATCCCAGGAATCATAGGGGTCCCAGTCCCTTTTGAAATTCTTCAGTTCCGGAAGCTTAATATCGCTCCAGGAGTAATCCCCGAAAAAAGATATGCTGGGGTAATTAGCACTTCTGGCAAGGGTCAGGCTGGAATGAGACTGATTCAATCCCATCCTAGCTTTGTCTATCTGGGGATGGCTTTCCAGAGCTTTTCTGGTTTCCTGCTCTACATCTGCATCTAATTTTGTATACTCCAGCCGGGCATTTATCTCTAAAGGAGTGTTGACATCAAGTCCTAACAGACTGTTCAGGGTGGCTTCAGCTAATTTCACATTGTTCTCGTTGGTGATTAAAGTCAGGCTATCGTTACCTAACTGAACCTTAGCCTTTAGATAATCGGAAAGCGAGGCTGCACCTAAATCATACCTGGCTTTTGCCATCTTTAGCTGTTCAAGACTTACTTCTACGGCATCCTTCTGCACATCATATAACATCTGAGCTTTTAGAAGATCATAGCAACCCTGCTTGACGTTTAAAGCCACTGACTTCTCTGCAAGCTTCAAATCATCCCAGGCTGAACTCTTGCCATATTTCTTTAGATTATAGCTGGCGAAGTTAGCTCCTCCGTTGAAGATGGTCTGGTTTAGTCCGAGATTAAAACTATACTGGTCCCGCGAGCTGACCAACTGTCCCAACCTGAACCGCAAGATCTCTTGACTGTTCCTGAACCAGCCAGAGGAAACACTCAGCGAGGGAAGAAAGTTAGACCATCCTCCCAGATATTCCCACCTGGCTGACTGGTAATTCTCCTGGGCAGAACGAGCCGGGAAACTATTCTTCAATGCTATATTCACACAGTCGTCAATGGTCAGAACTTTTTTTTGAATTTCCTGTGCCTGAGCTGAATAGAACCACAAGAGAACCGCTAAAAGAACTGAAAAGGCCGTTTTCTTTCTCATTTTGACTCCTTAAAATAAAGTTTTACCAGGTAACCGGTATCCCTGAAACCGACATCCCCATCACACCCAAACCTATGCCAATAATTACCAGAATCGCCCAGCCAATAAAGGAGGCGATAAAGGCTTTGGTAGTTGAGAACTTGTATAAAACGGTAATTCCTAAAGCTATAAGTATTATCTGCCAGATGGAAAATATATCTAAGGCTGAAAGGAGCATATATCTGATCTTTGTAAAATCACCCCCGGGCATAAGCAGAGACAGACTGGTCTGCACGTTCGCCGAATTCTTAGCTAAGATCAAAGGGGTTTTAAGGATTGCACCTAAGGTCGGAACCAGTGAAGTATAGGTCACAACTGACAAAACCTTCTTGTAACTGCTATCACCACCCAGGATGATATTGCAGAGAAAATAGACCAGCGAGGTCATAAGTATGAGTCCAATGAAAACCTTTATGATCTCGCTTACGACCGTGCTTATCCTTTTGCCGGTGGTGATCTCTGTCATTTTATCCAGGACCTCAGGGGTAGAAGACAACCTGGGGCTCTGCGAGACTAACTCTTTTTGTAAAAGAAGATTCTGGGGCAGGGTTATCTCTGCCACGATCACACCGATTACCACAATAAGTATAAGAACTGGCAGCCAGCCAGGTTTAAAGTTCAAAAAATTGAAAACTTTTCTCGGCTCAAAAAAAATCCCGGAAATCCTTGAGAAAAACCCCATTTTCTCTTCCTGGGTCTCGACCGGTTTTAATTCCTCTTCCATTTTACCTCCGTTGTTTTTAAATATAATTCACTCTATTTTAACGTAATAAAACCAAAAAAGTTTCAAAAATCAATCTAAAAAGGGGGTTAAAATTATGACCTAAGAGGTATAGTATATCGAGGTAGTAGCAGGGACAAGCCCTGTCTCTACATAAATTGTTTTGCAAAAAAAATGGATTTTGGCAAAAGCAGCTTGTAG
>MEWM01000063.1:0-1175 GCA_001775355.1 candidate division Zixibacteria bacterium RBG_16_43_9
TGTATAAGGATAATCCCTTCTATAAATTTGCTGAGCATCTCTATGTAGGGATCTCTGCCGGCTACTGGGTCTCTATGGAATATCACAATGTGTTCAGACCCAATCTGTGGGACCCTTTGATGAGGCTTGACTTGAATATCCTTTTCTCCTTCCCCCGGGTCGGGTTTGCCTTTATGTGGCAGTCTTTAATATTGATAATTCCTTTTGCCTTCGGGATTTTATTTTTTACCCGGTTTACCAAAAATTTTGCCTGGCTTTCCCGCTGGTCTATGGCTTTAATCATCGGAATTTTCGCCGGGATAGCCATCATAGGATATAGCACCGGCGATTTAATCCTTCAGATCCGTGCTAATCTGCTCCCCTTGTGGACCGGCAACTGGCTTTCCTCTCTGAACAATATCCTTCTGACCGTTGGGGTTCTCACCTCTTTAATCTATTTTTTCTTCTCCAAAGAACATAAAGGCACCTTAGGTGCTGGAGCCAAAGTCGGCATCTGGTTTCTGATGATCTCCTTTGGCGCCTCCTTCGGCTATACGGTTATGTCCCGTATGTCACTCCTTATAGGCAGGATCTATTTCCTGTTTGGAAACTGGCTTGGCTTGATAAAATAAAAAAGCCCCCAACTTTTGAGAGGCTTATCTTATCCCTCCAGATATATCTCGCAAACAGGCTTTGCAGGGCTGGGAGCCCTGCCTACGATAGTAGAGAGGGTATTGGCGTCTCGTAGGTCGGACACCCTGTCCGACCAAAATAAAAAGCCCCCTTCCGGGGGCTTTTTCCCATAATTATAAACTTATTTCTTCTTTAAAAGAGTCGAGCTTAAAGCAACTTTCTTGGTCAAGACCATTCCTCCGCCTCTGGGGTCATTGTCAGTTACTGAAATTGTGGCGCTCTTGATCGTAGTGTCTGTAGGTGCGGTAAAGAAAAAGCCAGAGGATTCTCCATAGCCATTGGTTATACTGGGCGATCCAGTGATCGTGCCTGAAGAGGCAGTCGCAGAAAGGGAATGACCGCCCAAGGGGTTACCTGAACGATCCTTTATTAAAACGGTGAAAGGCTCAGTAGTTCCGTACATCACAGAAGCCACTATATCTATAAGACAATTTTTGTAATAGGCAAAACCGGTTAAGAAATTGACCTGAACTGTAGCTGAAGACCAGTCTGCTTTGGCAGTC
>MEWM01000063.1:1261-1332 GCA_001775355.1 candidate division Zixibacteria bacterium RBG_16_43_9
AAGCGAAGCATTTATTCCATCCTGAGTAGTCCCGGAAGCACAAGTTCCGAAATCCGTCTCCATCTTAACCT
>MEWM01000063.1:1479-1646 GCA_001775355.1 candidate division Zixibacteria bacterium RBG_16_43_9
TCTGGTGGACCTGAGACGATGATGAGAACGGTGTTGGATACAGTCCCTCCTGCAGTCGAGGCATTGACGTACGCCAGACCATCGTTCCTGGGCTCGCCCGAATGATAGACTGATGTGGCTAAGCCGCCGGAAGTTGTAGCATAGGCATCCACCATCCCTTCCTCTGT
>MEWM01000063.1:1710-3171 GCA_001775355.1 candidate division Zixibacteria bacterium RBG_16_43_9
ACGTCAGAGGTAGCGTTGACCACATCCCACCCCCGGATATTCAACGGCTTTGCTCCTAAGGAGAGATAAGCTGGAGGACCAGCATTAATGGCCACCCGGGTGACGTTGGAAAAAATGGTTCCTGATTCAGCCCTGAGTTCAACAGTTCCGGAGATGGTACCGCTATTCAAGGTGACAACTGCCTGGCCTGACTCCATGGTGTAAGCAGTATCCGGACCATAACCTTTATTCTCAAGATTTTCTCCTCCATCCGGACCATTTAAAATCCTGAAAATTATTTGCTTCCCAGCACCTACTTTATTCCCCAACGAATCATATCCATTTGCCACCAAAACTGCTGACTCAATTCCTCCAGTCCCTTTAACCTGAATTGAAGGCCTGAGCGTGTTGAATTCTATGCTGGCAATCGTGCCGCTGGAACCGGATCCAGGGGAAGTTACGCGCAAAGTCGTGGTCAGGCTGTCCCCGGTTAAAAGTTTAGCCTTCAAAGTGACTGTGCCGGTATCTGAAGATACGAAATAGGAAGAGGCAGTTCCCGAAGTGTCGGTCATGTCATAAACATCTCTGAAGGAGCCCAAGGATGCAGGTGAGGCTGAGAAATTAACCCGCACGTTATTATAGGGGTTATTATCCTGATCCGTCACTTTTGCCTGGACTAAGCTTGAATCTCCTGTTTGCATAGAGGTTTTAAGGGCAGTGAATGTTTTCAAAACCGTTTGAGTGCCCGAGGTGGGAGAGGTAGAATTTTTCTTACACCCGGAAATGAGAAGAACCATAACCAAGGCTACAAAAATTACCCCGAAAACAAAAAAAGCTTTGTTCCTCATAACCACTCCTTTAAATGATTGTTATTGTTTGAACTTTACTAAGTATTTTATCGGCAGGTTTGGAGAAGAATTTAGGGGAAAAGAATTATATCCCCTCTCCCTTCATGGGAGAGGGAGATCGCAGTTGCTCGATTCATCGAGCACGAAAATGCCCAGTGAATTGGGCAACTACAAAGAGATTTATGTAGCGGAAACCTTTAGGTTTCCATCAAGTTGGTGGAAGGCTGAAGTCTTCGCCTGGATCCTGTGGACAAGTCCTTGAGGCCTTCCGCTACATCAGTGGTCGTCGGGTCCCCTGACCCGACGAAAAAGCCAAGGGGATTCATGAAGTAAAGGCAGGCTAAAATCCCAAGACCTTGAGACCTTACGCTCTGGTCAACCTAAATCACCAGAAGCTCAGCGATCTTCTCTTTTAGCTCAGCTAAATTGGAGGATTTGATCAGGTAGGCATCTGCAATCCAGGAGGAGAAGTCCGACTTGAAAGTCTCGTAGGCTGAATTCAGAACGACCGGCAGGTCTTTATTGAACTCCTTTATCTTTTTCAGCACCTCCAAGCCGTGGAGTTTCTTTATCTTTATATCCAGAACCACCAGGTCCGGAAAATTCTTTTTGGTCAAAAGGACCGCTTCTTCCC
>MEWM01000063.1:3223-3630 GCA_001775355.1 candidate division Zixibacteria bacterium RBG_16_43_9
GAGTTCTAAAAGATGAGGTTCATCTTCTACTAACAAAATTTTGTACATAAAACCCCTCATCAATTTGCCAGATTATAGTTACAAAATTTCTACTTCTTTCTTAACAGTGTTTTGTAATAATTCTTATAAAATTCCGTGCTATCACACTTGATTTTATTCCCCAGCCAAGAGTATGAATGTGGACGTTCCGGAATTGCCATCGTACGCAGATTAAAAAGCACAATTGTAGTTGAATCATCGAAAACTTTGACATTTGAAATCTTGCCAGTATAAAATCCAATTTGACTTGCCTGAATACTATATTCTCCAACAGAAATGTAAGACAACCAGAATCTTCCAAGTGTGTCGCTTCTGGTGACTTTTGTGGGTATCTTTTCTATTAAGACGGTAACCCCAGCAAGCGGCTC
>MEWM01000063.1:3638-8765 GCA_001775355.1 candidate division Zixibacteria bacterium RBG_16_43_9
TGCTATATTCCCAATTCCAAGGTTTTTTTTCTGTGTAATTTTCATCTGGTTATTGTCAAACTGAATCGGCCCCTCTGGGTAACGTGATAATCGAACTTCTATTACCGTATCACCATTTATTATTATCTTTTTTGCAGAATCTGAGACGACTTCTTTTTTCGGCGGTGAGAGAGAAAGCTCCATTATATGTTTATAATCCATTTTAACAAATGAAGCACTGTCAATTTCCGTTGTCACTTTCACCTTTCGATTCAGAGCTGGTCGAGGAATAGTATCTAAAGAAAAAATAAGGATAGTGGTCGAATCGGACCACCCTAACAAAGGTTGAAAAAAGGACTCAATAACACATTTGTCTCCGGTGACCGCAACTATATATGCTCCAGACGGTATATCTGAGATGAAAAATTTTCCATTTGAATCTGTTTTTGCTTTTTTTCCAGGAATACTAACCTGAACATCTGTCAAAGGTTTTCCTTCGCATACCACTATTCCGGCAATGTTACCGGCTTTAGTCTCTTTAACAAAACCCGAATTTAAAACCGCTGAGAACAAAACCATCAAAATCAATCCAGCCAAAATACAATTCTTTTTCATAGTTCTTCTTCCTATAAAGGCAAATACACTGTAAACTTTGACCCTTTGTCCACCTCGCTTTTTACTTCGATATACCCCTGGTGGTCTGCGATTATCTTTTTGCAAACCGGCAAGCCCAGGCCTGAGCCTTTGGGCTTGGTGGTGAAAAAGGGGATATATAGTTTCTGCAGATTTTCTTCGCTTATCCCGGAGCCGGTATCCTCAACCTCGAAGATAGCGAAATCCTCGTTTCTTTTAGTCCTTATAGTCAAGGTCCCTCCTTCAGGCATCGCATCAATCGCATTTTCTATCAGGTTGAAAAGAACCTGCTCTATTCTTTTAGGGTCGAAATTCAGAATCGAAGGTTCCAGGGAGAATTTGGTCTTTAACCAGATGCCGTTATATCTTAACTTACCCCTGAATACCTCTATAGCATCTTTAATCAGCTGGTTCAAATCCTTTTTCTCATAATTTAGTTTGGTGGCTTTTGAATAGTCCAAGATCTCAGAGGTTATGCTCTCCAGCCTTTCGGTCTCTTTTACAATGATCTCTAACTCGTGCGGGACCAGCTTTCCTTCCTCAGCCTTTCTTAAAGCCCGGCGCGCGTATCCACCCATGGTCACCAGTGGGGTTTTTATCTCATGGGCAACGGTAGTGGCTAATTTGCCTATATCCACCCATCTTTCAGCCTGCAAAAGATAGTTCTGGTTTTCTCTTAAAATCCGGGAGGCAAGCTCCAATTCTTTTATTTTATGCTTTAACTCCTCTTGCAAAACGATATTTTCGATCTGGGAAGCGGCCTGGTTGGCAAAAGTCTCCAGTCCCACCTGGTCGTCCTCCAAAATCTTATTTCCGGTGATGAGGTTATCTACTGCCAGAATCCCTATGGCTTTATTTTCAGAAAATATCGGCACAAGCAAAAACCCCTTTGGGTCTAGAAGTCTCAAGACCTCATCTGGTTGTAAATTTGAGACCCCCTCCTCCGTTATATTGAAACTTTTTTTCTCTAAAATTGCCTTGATCAGAATATTCTCTTTTTCCTCCAGGGAGAAAGTGAGACCCTTTACCTTAAAAGTCAATTCATTCTCCTGCTCCTCTGAGTAAATAACATTCTCTAACATCTGTTCGAAGGTAACCTTTTCTTTTTTTATATATGACCAGATTTTAAAAGCTTCTTCCTGGTCTTTGGGACCCAAACCCATCCTCCCCTCTAAAGTTTGAGTTTTGGGATTGACTAAGAAGATGAATGCCCGGTTAAAACCGAATACCTCCCCGGCCGTAACCCCGGTTAAAATTATCCTTAAGGTCTTATCCAGCTCCTTGGACTTAAGCAGGGCATCTGATACTTTTTTCAGAAGGGAAAGCTCCTCTAATTTCTTGTTGAGGTCCTGGTTTATCCTCTCCAGATAATTATCAAAGGTTTTCACCTGACCGAGCAGAATTTTTAAAGACTCCTCTGCTATCCGGTCAGCGTTTCTTCTCCCGGCAAACCTGGAGGAAAGCTTCTGGAAAAAACTGCATTCCAGGCAGTTTCCCAACCTTTTGTCTGAAGGAAAGAAGATTTCGAGCTTCTCCCCTGAAACTAAAAGATTGAGCCAGCAGTTCCCCTGCTCTTTTTTATCCTGAGAAAAACAAGAAAGAGGAATATCAAAAAAATCTGATCTCATTTCCCCCTCCAAAAATTTGTTTAAATTTACTATAAACTTTTCAAGGTAATTTGTCAAGAGTTTTATGTTGACATCGCGCAGAATTATCTTAATTTTTACCCCTATGAGGAAATCCGGGTTCCAAAAAATTCAAGAGATAGTTAAAATCGCCTTAGAAGAAGATCTGGGAAAAGGAGATATAACCTCAGAGCTGATTATCCCGGAAAAACAAAAGGGGATGGGGTTTATCATAGCCAAAGAGAAAGGGATAATCGCCGGGCTGGAGGTGGCAAAATCGGTTTTCAAGCAGGTTGATCCCGGATTAGTGTTTAAGCCATTAGTAAGTGACGGAGACAAAGTGAGACCAAACCAGAAGGTCGCCCTGATCCGGGGAAAGGCAAAAAGTATCTTAGCTGGAGAAAGGACAGCCCTGAATTTTCTGCAGAGGCTTTCTGGAATTGCCACCCTCACTGGCGAGTTTGTCAGGAAAATCAGAGGCACCAAGGCGAAGATCTTAGATACCCGCAAAACCACCCCCGGACTGAGGCTCTTGGAAAAGTATGCAGTAAAAAAGGGTGGAGGAAAGAACCACCGCCAGGGGCTTTATGATATGATCCTGATTAAGGATAATCATATTGAGGCAGCCGGGAGTATCTCTTTAGCAATCAGGAAGGCTCTGAGAAACAGAAAAGGGCTTAAAATCGAAGTCGAGACCAGAAATTTAGAAGAGATAAAAGAGGCTTTAAATTTTAAGATCAACCGGATAATGCTGGATAATTTCAGGTCAGAAGATTTAAAAAAAGCGGTCAAGCTCATCCGTTCAAAAAACAAAAAAGTGGAGATCGAAGCCTCAGGCAAGGTTAATCTGAAAAATGTTAGAAAAATAGCCCTGAGCGGTGTTGACTTCATATCGGTAGGAGCACTGACCCATTCAGCCAAAGCCCTGGACTTCAGTCTTTTGTTGAAGTGAGGATGTGGTCCATAAAAGCCTTACGACGGCTACGCCGGGCTTAGACCCCAGCAGGGCGGAGGTCTTTAGATCTCCATTACGGAAGATGTAAAAAGTAAGATGTGAGATGATGTAAGCAAAAGATAGAGTGTAAACCTTCAGGTTTACCAAAAAAATGTAGCGGAGGTCTTCAGACCTCCAATGTGCGAGGTTTAAGACTTCAGTTAAAATTTTAAGAAATTTTGAACAGCGAATAAACGATGATCTCTGAAAGCATTCTTACCCTTTTGAAAAGAGAAAAGAATTCTAGCGGATTAAGTGCCAGTCTTCTTTCCTCTTCGTTAAGTCTGCCCACCTCTTCAGTTTATGAAGGGATTGCGGAATTAAAAAAACTCGGGTATAAAATCGAAACTGAAAAAGGAAAAATTTATCGCCTGACCTCAGTGCCTGATAGTCTCATTCCTTTAGAGATTCACGATAACCTTAAAACTAAAATCTTAGGGAAAAGAATCCTCTCTTACCGCACTCTAAAATCGACCAATGACTTAGCTTATAGATTAGCTGAAGAAAAAGCTCCTGAAGGGACTTTAATCGTGGCTGAAAAACAGACTGCAGGAAAAGGAAGACTTGGCAGAAAATGGCTCTCTCCTCCGGAAAGGGGAATCTGGATGAGCTTGATCTTAAGACCCAAAATCCCGCCAGCCAAAGCACCCGGACTCTCCTTATGCACCGGCTTAGCTTTAGTCCAGACTATAAGGGAGAAAACCGGACTGAAAGCAGATCTGAAATGGCCCAACGATTGTCTGATTGAAGGTAAAAAATTTGCCGGCATTCTTTTAGAGCTGTCAGCAGAGCTGGATAAGGTAAACTTTGTCATAATCGGGGTGGGAGTAAATGTAAATCAGGTCCAGGACGATTTCCCTAAGAATCTGAAAGGCAAAGCCACTTCCATCCTTATGGAATCAGGCAAAAGATACTCCAGGGTTGAACTCCTAAAGACTTTTTTAGAGAAATTGGAAAAAATCTATCTGAATTTCAAAACCTTTGGACTGAAATTTTATCTGGAGGAAATAAAAAGCTCTTCCTCCATGTTGGGACATAAGGTGAAGCTTCTGTACGGAAAGGAAAAGATCAAGGGCATCGTCAAAGACATTGATGAGAACGGCTCCTTAATCCTTGAAACCCGAGGGCATCTGGGAACCATAAGCTCTGGCGAGGTTACACTGATTTAAGAAACCCTGGAGTGTAAAGCTTTACCTCGGATGAACTGCATTCAAATGGATGCCCAAAATGCAGAGCGAAAGGTAGGGGAGACCCTTCCCTTCGACCTTGCTCAGGGACGGTGAGCTTGTCGAACCGTGTGGTCTCCCGAAAAAAAGGGAGGGGACAAGCCCCTCCCCTACAAAAAAAATCCAGAAATCTTTAAGGAGGCATTATGCTTATCTGCATAGATATAGGCAACACCAACACCGTAATTGGCATCTTCATAAAAAACATTTTACGAAATTACTATCGTGTCTCCTCCAATCATTTTTTGACTGTGGACGAATGCGGGATTCTAATCCGGGAATTGATCGGAGAGGTTAAAACCGAGAAGATCGAAGGGGTAGTAATCGCCTCAGTTGTGCCAGCCCTGACCACTGTGTATGAGGAGATGAGCATAAAATACCTACATTCTGAGCCGGTTATAATCTCCTCAAAATTACCTTTGGGGATGAAGATACTTTACGATAACCCCGAACAGGTGGGAGCAGACAGAATAGCCAATGCCATTGCAGCATTTGAGCTTTATGGAGGACCGGTTATCGTAGTGGATTTAGGAACAGCCACTACTTTTGACGTTATTTCTGAAAAAGGCGAATACCTTGGAGGAGTAATATCTCCGGGAATCGAGACCTCATCTGCCAATCTTTTTCAAAAAGCCGCACTTCTTTCTAAAGTGGAACTCAAAAAACCAAA
>MEWM01000064.1:0-969 GCA_001775355.1 candidate division Zixibacteria bacterium RBG_16_43_9
GACCCATGAGAAGAAGCTCGCAGTTAGTTCTCTTGGTGTTTTCATTGGTGCTTTTATTTTCCCAATTGGGTTTTTCTCAGGTAAATGAATATTCCCTTGTCCCGGTTGACATCCAGATCGCACCTGATGACAGCACCGTTCAGTTCAACATAAATATCAACACCCGTGACACTATCCAATTATTTCAAATCCCTTTGTATGCAGAGGGGACATCAAATCCGGTCTTAGATACAATCTTGACTGGGGGTCTGGGAGACCCAAATCCTCCGGCATTTGCACCGCCCAGTCTGGTTTCAGACTTCATTACCAGATATGTAAATCCCTATGGACCCCCATCTGACCCTTTGCTTTTTATGGCTCATAATTTTGCCATACCACTTCCGCCAGATACTGGTCTTTTTTGCAGGATGTTCTACAAGGTCTCAGGTCCGGGAACGTTGACTTTCAGAACCGCGGTTCATTCCACCGCCGGCGAGGTTAGCATGATAAAACCTGATTCCACCCCTGCTCCTATCAACTGGCCCTCTGAGGGGACACTTGATAGTTTCAACCTTAAGATGAATGAATATTCTCTGATTCCGATAGATCTACAAATCTCCCCCTGTGATAGTGTTGTGCAGGTGAATATCAATGTCAAGATTGAGGATATTGGTTTGTCTACCTACGGAGTTACTGCCATCGTAGTCTTACTGTTTGCAGAGGGAACCTCGCATCCGGTTTTGAATACGGTGCTGACTGGTGGGCAATCGAGTGCTAATCCTCCAGCTTTTGATCCACCCAGCTTGGTTGTAGGTTGGACCCTGAGGCAGGTGGATGAGACCGGGCCACCTGAGGACCCTTTGGTGTTTGATGCGATTGGTTTTGGCGGCAACAGGCTCCCTCTTGGGTCCGACGGTCTTTTTTGCAGGATGTTCTATAATGTATCAGGTCCAGGCACTTTGACCTTCAGAACCGCAGTTAATTCATCGG
>MEWM01000064.1:1015-1369 GCA_001775355.1 candidate division Zixibacteria bacterium RBG_16_43_9
TTGGCCTGCCGCAGGAGAGGTGGGCAGTTTCAACGTCACAGAAGTACCTCCCCAGCGTGGGGATGTTAACTGTGATGGGCAGAGGACCGTTTCAGATATTGTCTATCTGATCAACTATCTTTTCAAAGGGGGACCACCTCCGATCTTTATTGAAACTGGGGATGCTAATTGCGATAGTAAGGTGAATGTCTCAGACGTGGTCTATCTTATCAATTATCTTTTCAAAGGCGGACCACCGCCTTGCTGAGCGAAGCCAAAGACAGTTTGGAGTTTGTGAGTTTGTTAGTTTGAAAAGAGAAAAAAAGCTTGTAGCGCCCGACTTTTATGTCGGGCGTTTATATTTTTCGACTGATC
>MEWM01000064.1:1475-7135 GCA_001775355.1 candidate division Zixibacteria bacterium RBG_16_43_9
ACAAACAGGGAATGGTCAACCAGTCCGTTAGACATGGTTGACCTACGTATCTGCCCCTACAGAATTTATTCGTACCTCAAAGCCTCAATCGGGTCTAAGTTGGAGGCTTTTCTGGCAGGATAAAAACCGAAGAAGACCCCCACAAACCCTGAAAAGAAAAAGGATAAAGCAATTGCCAGAACTGAAATGAAAATGGGCCAGCGTAGAATTACAGAAATCGCTTTTGAAGTTAAGACTCCTAAGAGTATGCCAACTATCCCTCCGATCAGGCTTAGGACTATAGACTCAATCAAGAATTGAGTCAATATGTCCTTGCCTCTGGCTCCAACTGCCATCCTGATTCCGATCTCCCTGGTCCTCTCAGTTACTGAGACCAACATTATGTTCATTATCCCGATTCCTCCAACTATCAAAGAGATAGAAGCTATCGCGGCTAAAAGGATGGTCATAATCTTGGAGGTGGAACCAGCCGCAGTGGCAATATCTAATTGGCTCCTGACTGTAAAGTCGTCGTCTTGTCCTGGAAGGATCCTGTGTCTCTGGCGAAGAAGGTCAGTTACCTGTTTTGTAGCTAAGTCTATTTTGGTCCGGTCTACGGCTGAGGCGATTATAGAATTAATATATGTTATCCCCGCAATTTTTTTCTGGGCAGTGGTATAAGGGACTACTATCATATCATCCTGATCACGGCCAAAGGCGTTTTGTCCCTTTGAAGATAAAACCCCTATAACTCTGAAGGGTAGTTTTTTGATTCTTATGATCTCCCCGATGGGGTCCTGCCCAGCGAAAAGATTATCCACTACCGTTTTTCCTAAAATGCAGACCTTGGTGGCTCCTTTAACATCCTGCTCTGTGAAAAAAGTGCCGGAGGCTAAGGGCCAGGAACGGATAAGAGGAAAATCTGTGGAATATCCTTCAATTGAAGTTCCCCAGTTAAGATTTCCTGCTACGACCTGTGCCCCGGTTCTAACTACCGGTGAAATCCTTAGAACTGCGGGGCATTTCTCCTTAATAGCCTTAGCGTCTTCCTCAGTTAAAGAAGTCCTGGTTCCAGCACCTGCCCTCATACCTCCACTCATAAAACTTCCCGGGAATATATTTAAAAGATTGTCTCCCAAGGAGGCTATCTGAGAGTTGACCATCTTTTTTGCACCCTCGCCTATCCCTAACATGGCGATGACTGCTGCCACACCGATAATTATCCCCAGCATAGTCAGGCTGGAGCGCATTTTGTTCCTGCCTAAAGCCTTATAGGCAACCTTCAGAATCTGAAAGTATCTCATATCTCTTCCTCGTTTTCGACAGGCGGCAAAGAGAGGAGCTCATCTTTTGCTTTTTTGGGAACAGGTATTATTTCGTCTCTCACAATTTTACCATCCCGGAAAGTGATGTTCCTTTTAGCATAGGCGGCAATATCCTTTTCATGGGTTATAAGGATAATAGTAATTCCATTATTGTTAAGGGATTGAAATATCTCCATCACCTCCATAGATGTAATGCTGTCCAAGTTTCCAGTGGGCTCATCTGCTAAGATTATTGCAGGATCATTCACCAATGCCCTGGCAATGGCTACCCTCTGCTGCTGTCCGCCAGAAAGCTTATTAGGATAATGATTCTCCCTACCTTCCAATCCAACCATCGATAAAGCTTTTTTTGCCTTTTCAGTTTTTTCTTTAGAGTAGCTGCTATTATAAAGCAAAGGAAGCTCTACATTTTCCAGAGCAGTAGTTCGAGACAGAAGATTGAAGGACTGAAAAACGAAACCGATCTTTTGATTTCTGATACCGGCTAAGCTATTTCGGTCTAAAGAGGAGATATCTTTCTCCTCCAGAAAGTACTTGCCTTTTGTAGGTCGATCTAAACAGCCTAAGATATGCATTAAAGTAGATTTCCCTGAACCAGAAGGTCCCATTATGGCTACAAATTCACCTTTTTCAATAGACAGGTTTATCCCCCGTAGGGCCTGAATCTCGTAATCTCCAAGCTTATAGATTTTAACTAAATGGTCTGTGGATATAAGTTTATCCAAGTTTATCTCCTGCCTCCGGGGAACCTGGGAGCGAAGGGGTTAACCTGCTGGTTATTGGAAGAAGGCTCTACACCTTTTTGTCCGATGATTACCTTATCCCCTTCTTTAAAATTGTCCGAGATGATCTGGGTGAATGCACCATCCGATATCCCGATTTGAACTGGAACCGGCTCAGGTTTTCCCTGTGGGCTTAAAATCCAGAGAAGACTCTTACCTGTTTTTCTGAAACCGGTGGAATTGGTCCTGGTAGAACTGCTATCAGGCGAATGTGGCGCCTGAGGCATCTGGGCTCCCCCTTTCATCTCGGAAAAAGATTGTTTTCCTTCTGTGGATGGGCGAAAGCGCAAAGCTCCTGAAGGGACTTTAAGTATTCCCTCTCTCTCGTCCACCAGCACAGTCACGTTGGCGGTCATTCCCGGTTTTAAGAGAAGATTCGGGTTTGAGACCTCGATAATGACATCATAGGATACGACGTTCTGCACCACCTGGGGCGAAAGCCTTATCTGACTTACACTTCCTTTAAAGGATTGATCTGGATAGGCGTCCACGGTGAAAAGCACCTCCTGGCCCTCTTTTATCTTGCCTATATCCGCCTCGTCTATGCTGGCGTCGACCTGCATTTTTGTTAAATCCTGAGCTATGGTGAAAAGAGTTGGTGCTTGCAGGCTGGCAGCCACAGTCTGCCCCACATCCACATTTCTGGAGATAACCACTCCATCTATAGGCGAGGTTATGGTGGCATAGTCAAGATTGGTTTTCACCCGGTCTAAATTAGCCTGTGAAGATTTCACGTCAGCTTGTGCCAGCTCATAATTAGTCTGGGCAACGTCTCTATCAGATACTGAGACCATATTTTGCTGGAATAAGGATTGGGTGCGCTCATATTCTTTCTTAGAAAGCTCGGCTGAGGCTCTGGATCTTTCTAAATCCGCCTGGGCCTGGGCGACCTGAGCCTTTAGAAAAGTAGGGTCTAATTGGGCGAGGACCTGCCCTTTCTTTACTTTGTCGTTGAAGTCTGCATAAAGAGCTGAGATGGTACCTGAGACCTGGCTTCCTACCTGAACCGTGGTCACCGCCTGCACAGCTCCAGTAGCTGTCACCATAATTGAGATATCCCCTTTTTGCACCTCGGCCGTAGTGTATTTAGCTTCGGTCTTCTTGCCGCTTCCCCTGAAGAATAAAAAAAAGAATAAAATTATCAGAACCAGGACAGGGATTAAAATAAAAACTTTCTTCATAAAATTTCCTTTCTTTTCTTTAAAATCGGGAACGGGTTAGTCGAGTCCCTTTTAAGGGCGAATCACGGAAAACTCTTAAACTCTTGTTTAGACACACCCTACCTCTTAAAGGTTTAACTATAATACGAAAACGCAATTTCTTTTGTAACCGTTCTGGCGGTGAAAAAATTCGATTAAGAGGACACATTGACTCTTCTTTGTCTCCTGGCAAGCAGGCAGTTCCTTTTGTTCAGGAGAGGTCAGACAGGAATGTCTGATCTACCGTCTCAACGGGGTTTGGAAAAAACAAGCCCCGGTTGCACCCCCGGATTAGAAAGAAATCAAGTTTTTCTTTCTTTCTTTTTTGCTGCCGGGAAAAGGATATTGTTCAAAATCAAACGGTATCCGGGTGAGTCTTTATGCAGGCTTAAATCTGTGGGAAGATCGCCTACTCTATGTTCATAATCCTCCGGATCGTGTCCTGATAAAAAGGTAAAAGTTCCTCTACCGAAATTACCGTGGATGTATCTGACCTCATCCTGTCCCTCTACTTCTGCCAGGATAGTTACATACTTTTTCAGAAGAGATTTTCTAAAGGCGGTGGTCTGCCCCATAAACCCCCGGACCACGTTCACATGATCCTGGACTAACATTGAGGGAACCGGATCTAATTTGGCAGAAAAATCGAACAGGGTGAAATAGTCATTCTGCGAATTTATTCCCCAGATGATCCGGTCTAAATAGGTGTCTATATCGGAATGTTTGTATTCAAGGGGGTCTAAGGAGACTGTGAAATCAGTAAAGGCAAAGGCTTTGGAGTAATCTAACTTCTTCTGGCAATCCGGATCAGGCGGGTCGCCGTCGAACTCTTTTGGAACGATATCGTCATTTTCTGCAGTTAAGGTTATGTCCATAGTCTCAGGTGCAGAGCACATGGCAAACAGGAACCCTCCACGGGAAACGTAGTCTTTTATCGCTTTCGCCACTGCTTTTTTCTCCTCAGACACTTTTTTGAATCCTAACTTTCTGGCAGTGGCTTCACAGGTTGCTTCTTCTTCTTTATACCAGGGCTCATTCCTGAAGGTGCCGTAAAACTTTCCATACTGTCCAGTAAAATCCTCATGATGAAGATGCATCCAGTCATACTTCTCCAGGTCCCCTTTTAGCACCTCTGCATCCCACAAGGTCTTGTAGGGTATCTCAGCATAAGCTAAGGCCAGTCTGACAGCATCATCCCAGGGCTCCTTATTAGGAGGGACATATACGGCAATGGCTGGTGCTTTTTCCAGTAAGACTACGTCCATATTGTTCTCTTCAATCTCTTGGTAGATAGCCCCAGCCTGAGACATATCGATTTTTTCAAAGGAGACCCCCTGCAGCCTGCAGCGGTCAGCAATGTCCTCATGATATTCAGCCATAAAAGAGCCGTCCCTGTAGTTCAAAAGCCATTCCACATTGTAACCCTGTTTCAAGCACCAGTAGGCTACCCCGTAGGCTTTAAGATGATCGGTCTGGGATAGGTCCATAGGGATTAGAATCTTTTGAGCCGGTGAAGATACAGGGGAAAGAATTGCTATAAAAAAGATAATAAAAAGAGATAATCCTAATTTAAAGCCTGTGGATAAGTTTTTTCTAAACATCTTGGAATCTATTTTAATGTAGTTGCCCAATTCATTGGGCTTATTATAACATTGCCGTGTTTCGTAGTGCGTCCCGCCTTTGGCGGATTAGCCTCGTCTAAGCGACCCTGAAAGGGTCGCGCTACGAAAATGCTCGATAAATCGAGCGACTACAATATTATTTCCCCTCCCTTGAAGGGAGGGTGAAAAAGGGAGGGTGAAAAATAATATTCTCTGTCTACCCTCTCCCTATCCCTCTCCCGTAAAGGGAGAGGGGATTTGATTTTGGCTCGATAAATCGAGCAACTACTCTTTTGAATTCTTATTCTTGCCTTTCCTCAACTCCCCCTTCTTTTTTCTCCACCACTCGATTCTTTTTTTGATTTCCTTTTCAAAACCGAAATCTGTGGGTTCGTAGTATCTTCTCCCTTTCAGGTTATCCGGCAGATACTCTTCATCTACGAAATGACCAGGGAAGTCGTGAGGGTATTTATAATCTTTGCCATAACCCAGATCTTTCATCAGCCCGGTCACGGGATTGCGGATATTTAAGGGAACCGGGAGTGCCTGAGTATCCTGGATTTCTTTCTCGACTTTTGAAAATGCGGTGTAAATAGCATTACTCTTTGGAGCTGTAGCTAAATAGATCACTGCCTGGGCTAAGGCTAACTCACCTTCAGGCGTTCCCAAGAAATGATATGCCTCCTTAGCAGCAATGGTAACCTGCAGAGCCTGAGGGTCTGCATTTCCGATATCTTCTGTGGCAAACCTGATTAACCTTCTGGCGATATAAAG
>MEWM01000065.1:0-139 GCA_001775355.1 candidate division Zixibacteria bacterium RBG_16_43_9
TGTCAAAAAGATGCTCATATTCCAAGTTTATTCCGTTCAATGCCAGCTCTAAATTATGAATCCACTCCATAAACCTTTTAGCAGATGCTTGGATGGAGATTATATTTCTCAGGATAAGCTCATATTTTATCTGTGCCCA
>MEWM01000065.1:160-3590 GCA_001775355.1 candidate division Zixibacteria bacterium RBG_16_43_9
ATATCCCAGTATAAACGGGTCTAAATGAACTCCGGTGCAGATCTCCTCGATCAAAGCTTTGTGGTTGATATACCAGGAGGTGGTGGCAGAGTAACTCCCCTGAGGTCCAATATAATCTACCTGCACGTCGTTCCAGGTGACCGGGTTATCTTCTACTGAAAGCTTCTTCATCATCTGCAGGGTGTCCTCAAAATACTGGTTAGCTCTTTTAGTGTAAGCCTCATTCGATTCTGCAGAGATTCTTTCCGGAGGTTTTAGTTTCACGTGCAGCCGGTGATAGCCGGCATTATGCATGCTTTTCTGCATATCGGAAAGCAAGGTCTGCTCGATGCGGGACACAAACGGAATAGAGCACAAAAGACTTTTTCCCCTGGGGTCTTGCGAGTCCGGGTCCAAGCCATAATAATAGGTCGAATCTTTGTTCAGCCGGATTAGCTCTCCTTCGACCTCTTGATAAAGCTCCAGGTCGATCCCGTTAGATTTGAATTTTATGGTGGAGGGATCGATGAAATAAAACTTGCCAATTCGTTTTCTATAAGGTTCTAAAACCAGCTCTCCACAAACTGCACCATCGGTGAAAAGGGAATAAAAAAACTGGGAAAGGAGAGATTCGATTCCGCCGAATTTGTAAAAGGAGTGCTGGTAGATTCTCCTGTCTAAAGCAGAAACGATCCTGCTTCCCTGCTCCAGGAGAGCCTGGTCATCACTACCTTTCAATTTGAAAGAAGAAGGAGCGCAGGAAAGCCTGGTCCAGGTCCAGATGGCAGAATTTAATGCGGGGATATTGTCTGTTAAGAATCGATAGAGTTTTATCCTAAAAGAATGGTCATACTGGCTTGCCAGAGGGATAATAAAATCTTCACCCTCGGACATAAGTGAATTTTTTGAAAGAGGTTTATCCGGTAGATTTTTAACTCCACCAAAAGCAGGTACTCTGGTAGAAGCGGAAAGATTTTCCTTTCTGTTTTTCAGTTTCCTTAGAAAATTTTTGATTTTCATTTCTAAATTCTGTCAGGTTTTCTTCTTTCCCATTTTAAAAGTAGTCTTTTTGAATTTTTTAGAGGATATTTGAAAAAACAAAAGTAGAAAGACCAGACGATTTTAATCTTAAATGTTTTTAGTGTTAATATAATTGACAAAAAAAATCCATTTTAAGTTCAAGATAAAATTGAAGATAAGTTTGATAGCGACTTTGAGCTGTCTAAAATCTGAACACTCTTTGTACTGGCTTGGGAAGTCCAAGAAAATGGATTTCGTAAGTTTTTTATTATCATTGAGTTAATGATGAGAGCCTGAATTAAGAACTGGCATAAAATTTGCTTATATAATTTAAGGTAAATTCTAAGCACGGGAGCGCTGCTCTTTTGAGGACTAAGCACGAGTTTCCCCTAAAGGGGAAATAGACATAACTTGTGCCCCCGCCAGATGGTCTTCAAAGGCAGGCTCCCTTTTTTTATCTTAAAATCTAGGTTTGAATCATTCGTTATTGGCCATCCCAAAGGGCGGCTGACAATCTATTTTGATCTGTCAAGGCGGCTTCACCATGCTTGGCCTACTGGCTCTTTTTACTGATCAGAGAAATTCGCTTTCGCCTTTCCATTTTCTTGAGTTATAAAATTATGTTGGTTGAACGTAAAATAATATAGAATAAGAAGGTATTTAAGAAATTAGATAGCTTCTGGAAAGATAATTTGACCTGAGACAATTAAATTTAACTGAAAGGAGAACCGAGATGAGAAAAGGATTATTTTTATTGGCAGCGATTCTTCTGAGTTCAACTTTTATTAAAGATGCTTCAGCTCATTTTCATCATTTAGGAAAAAGGCAGATGGAACTATCTTTTGGAGCGGCTTTCAGAGGGGTACAGGAAAGTGGTGAGGATGTGAGTAGCACCTTTAATCTGTCAACCCGTTTTGGATATTTTCTAACCAAACAATTCGAAATTGAACCGGAGATAATTTTATCCACATATAAGGGAGGCGATCCCGCAATTATCCTGAGTGCCAATTTTCTCTACAACCTGCCGCTATCCAAAGATTCCAAAGTTTTCCCATTCTTTCTTGGGGGAATCGGATGGGCAAACTCTTCTCCTTACTTCAACCATCATCTCTATTCTGGTTATCTTAACAGACATTATACTATTTTCAACCTCGGTCTGGGATCGAAGTTTTTCTTAAGTAGGTCAACTGCCTTGAGGCTTGAGTATAGATTTCAGAGATTCTTCGCTGGGAATTATAATAGGCATAGTCGGGGGTATTATAATTATAATTATACTTATTATCCCAGCCGGAGTTATCATAATATATTTTTCGGATTGTCGTTTTTTCTGAGGTAACCTTTTGCTGATTCAGAAGAGACATCAGAGAAGTCCACGTACCGATCTATAAAACCTCACCCTGACCCTCTCCTCTACGAGGAGCGAAGCCTCCGTAGGACCGTAAGGCTTTTATCGGCTAAAAGGAGAGGGGATTGTAGAGACGCATTGAATGCGTCTTTCACCTCAATCATCGGCCGAGTCCTCCGCAGGCGGGTTGCCCCTACAATAAGACGAAATGGCGTATGGCAAAACGCCCCTACATAAAAAAAATAACTTGACTGGGGCACGCATCGTAGTATATCTATCCTGAAAATTCAGGGTGAACACAGGTTAAAAAAGGAAGCACTAATCAAAAAAAGAGGGAGTATGAAAAACAGGCATAAGATCAATCAAGTGATTGTGAGATTACTTCTTTTGATTTCATTTCTCACCCTTCTGGCTTTATTCTGGACAGGTCCAGCGTCGGGAGCAAAGTATTATCGCATCCAGTCGGTTATCATTCAGGCTCAGTTGAATCCGGATGGGAGTATGAATATTCAGGAAGCAAGGACTTACAATTTTCGAGGGCAGTTTCACTGGGCTACATATTTTCTGCCCAAAGAAAAGATAGGGGAGATAGTTGATTTCTCAGTAGGAGAGGAAAGGAGACCTTATCTGCGAAGCAGAACAGGCACAGAAGGGACCTATGAATTCGATGAATCTCCGGAATATGTTCAGGCCAAATGGTATTTTGATGCCAGAAATGAGGAGAAGACTTTTGTCATTTCATATAAAATTTTAGATGTGGTAAAGCTTTACTCGGATGCGGCGGTTCTGTATTACAAATTCATCGGAACCGGCTGGGATAAGCCTTCTCAGGAAGTGCGGGTCGAGATTTCTCCTCCGGCATCCACGTCTAAAGATCAGGTTAAAACCTGGGCTCATGGTCCTCTATGGGGTAACATAGAAATTCTGAATGACGGAAAGATCAGGGCGGATGTTCAGAATCTACCTGCGAACACTTTCTGGGAGGTAAGGGCAATTTATCCACTGGGTCTTTTTCCACAGATCAAAAAGGTAATTTCTGAAAAGATTGTTCCGCAAATTCTAACAGAAGAGAAATTGTGGGCAGAC
>MEWM01000065.1:3697-4491 GCA_001775355.1 candidate division Zixibacteria bacterium RBG_16_43_9
TAAAGCACCGGGTTCCTTTTCCAGATACTTATTATTCAGAACCCCCCTCAGACATATCCCCAGTGCTTTTGAGTTGTCTTTTATACCAGGGGCAGATGAGCGGCAAAGCTTTGGTGGGGACAATACTCGACTTAGCTCAGAGAGGTTTTTTAAAGATAAAAGAAGAATCTTCAACCGGTAAAAAAAGCTGGTGGAATACTCAAAAACGTCACTACCTTTTAGAATTTAATCGGAATTTTTATGCGGAGAACAGAAAAAATTTGCTAAATTTTGAAGAAGGGCTTTTAGATTTTCTGTTTAATAACCTTTCTGAGGGAAAGGATGTGATAAATTTCAAGAGCCTGACCAAAGAGCGCTCACGGGTCACGAGCTGGTTTAACCGCTGGCAGAAAGAGGTCAGAAAAATAGGTCAGCAAAAAGGATACTGGGAAGAGGAGAGTTTAAAGGCAAGGAACAAGGTTCTGATTTTCAGTTTTGTTCTTTTAGGTGTGACAATCTTATCAGTTTTCTTGATTGAAGAATGGGCATTTATGCCCGGGGTCTTCGGTGCACTTTTGATGATTTTGTCTTTTACAATTCCGAGAAGAAGTCCGGAATACGAGCTGGAAGCCAAAAAATGGATAGGCTTAAAGAAGTATTTGAAAAAGTATTACTTCAGAGAGTCGGTAAGTCATTCTCTGCAGGAGAACTTAGGGAGATTCATGGTCTACGGAATGGTCCTGGGGTTATCCAGCAAAGTCGTTCAAAGCCTGGCAGAAATTATTCCAGCAGAGCAGAGGAATCAGATTATACCC
>MEWM01000065.1:4539-4752 GCA_001775355.1 candidate division Zixibacteria bacterium RBG_16_43_9
TTTGCTGAAAGCTTATCCTCCCTGATGAGTGCAGCTACGAGCACTATGAGCTCAGCCACCGGGACCGGGGGCGGAGCATCTGCGGGAGGTGGAGGCGGGGGAGGAGGCTCTGGTGGAGGAGCGGGATAAAAAAAGGTTCCAAGGGTTCAAAGGAGAAAAGACGTGAACGTTGGTCGTGGCTCGTGAGCGTAAAAAAAAGACCTCACCCTGACC
>MEWM01000065.1:4872-5287 GCA_001775355.1 candidate division Zixibacteria bacterium RBG_16_43_9
AAGATAACTATTTTCTCTGTTGGTCAGGAGACCAACAGAGAGCAACCCCACCCTGACCCTCTCCTAAAAGGAGAGGGGATTGTAGAGACGCATTGAATGCGTCTTTCACCTCAATCATCGGCCGAGTCCGCCGCAGGCGGATCGCCCCTACAATAAAACGAAATGACGTATAAGTAATACCCCCCTGCAAATACAAATTTACTGCAAAATCTATTTCTTTAAAAACAAAAAATTTTTTTAAATATTTTTATTTATATATTTTATATATAATATATTATATATATTTTATAAATATGTATTTAAGTGTTAAATATATTAAATAAATATATATAAATACATTAAAGGAGGAAAAAATGAAAAAGATTAGTATTTTGATGGTTGCTTTGCTTTTCCTGAGCTGTGCGACAACTGGTCC
>MEWM01000065.1:5308-6209 GCA_001775355.1 candidate division Zixibacteria bacterium RBG_16_43_9
TGATCTCCACCAATGAGGAGATTTCAATCGGGCAGAAAATGTCGACGCAGGTGGAATCTCAGGAAAAGGTTTTGCCTGATACTGAGGTGCAGGATTACGTGAACGGCGTGGGACAGAGAATCGCTCACGTCTCTGACCGAAAAGATCTTTCTTTCCATTTCAAGGTCTTAGATTCCAAGGAAATCAACGCTTTTGCCACTCCAGGCGGATATATCTATGTTTATTCCGGTCTCCTGAAAATCTTAGATGACGAAGCGGAGTTAGCCGGGGTTTTATCGCACGAGATAAGCCACGTGGTGGGACGGCACGGGGTCAGAAGGCTGCAACAGGTCCTGGGAGTGCAAGTTGTCTTGTCGATCGCCTTAGGCTCAAGTAGCCAGCTTAGCCAGGATTTGGTTTCCACCTCCATAGGAATCATCCTCCAGGGATATAGCCGGGACAACGAGTTTGAGGCTGACCAGTTCGGGACTTTTTATATGGAGAAAGCAGGTTACAATCCAGAAGGGATGGCAGAGCTTTTGGGAAAATTAGATAAGCTCAGCGATAAAGAGCCCACATTCTTTGAAAAGTTATCCGCATCCCACCCTGCTGCCAAGGAGAGGATTGCCAGAGTTGCCAAAGAGATTACAGGGTTCGGGGAAAAAACAAAGGAGCTGCCCTTTTATAAGGATGAGTATGAGGCGATGAAGAAAAGGATAAAATGAGAGAGGAAAAAGATTCGAGGATTCAATCCGCCAGAGGCGGACGAGTGGTCAAGGAAAGGAAACAAAGGAAGAAGGAAGATGGGGGAAAAAAGACGTGACCGGGATTCGTTGTTCGTGAGCGTTTTATAAAACCTCTCTCCTTAAGAAGGAGATGGGACAAAAGAAACAGGCAAGGATGCCTGTTTTACCAATCCAGA
>MEWM01000065.1:6223-7204 GCA_001775355.1 candidate division Zixibacteria bacterium RBG_16_43_9
GGTGTAGCGGAAACCTTCAGGTTTCCAGTTTTTAAAAAAAATGGAAGGCTGAAGCCTTCCGCTACAACTTCGACATCACCTGCGCAATGGTATTTTTAACCTGCTCTAAGTGAAAAGGCTTGGGCAAAACCTGGTCCACGAAATTTCTTTCTATCTGGTCTTTTTCCAGAGTTGCTCCCCAGCCGGAGATAACTATGACCTTTATGGATGGTCGCATAGATTTGACTTTCTGTGAGACCTCCCAGCCGGAGATGCCGGGCATTCCCAGGTCAGTAATGATCAAATCCGGCTCCTCCTGCTCAAAAATTAAAAGAGCTTTCTCGCCGTCCTCAGCTAAAAGGACCTCATGCCCCTCCAGAAGCAAAAGGTCAGCTAAAACCTCTCTGACATTTTCATCATCGTCCACCACCAATATTCTAAACCTATTTTCAGTTTTATCTTGCTCGTGTATAAAATTTTCCTGATTTAGCCCTTCGGGGTATTGAGCCACCTCACCTCCAGTTTTTTGTTCCCAGCTAGAAAAAAAGTATTCCTGAGTTTTCCCATTACATATCTTTTCGGAAAATCTTCTTATTTTCTTTATTTTTTAAGGATAAAAGAGAAGAATAAAGAAAGATTCTTACAATTTATAAAAACTGTATTCTTACTAAAGTTTAAAACCAATCCGAACTTTCACGAAACTATCTTTATCTATCCTCTAAATCTGAGTTTTATAGTCAACTGATTCTGTGTTTTTTATTTCTCAACAATCACTGAATCCGGTTGATTAAAAAATCTCTCCATATTCTCTTTTATCCGCAAGGCTCCTTTTTCTATTATCTGAAGATACCTTTCCTTTTTCTCCTCGGTCAAATCTCTACCCAGATTCAAAAGTTCCAATGAACCGATTATCGAGGTCAGCGAATTGTTGACCTGCAATCCTAAATCAGACATTTTCCTATCCGCATAAGGCGCCCTTGGGGTCGGAAAAACTTCTCCAGG
>MEWM01000065.1:7210-11996 GCA_001775355.1 candidate division Zixibacteria bacterium RBG_16_43_9
ATGCTTGAGAGCAAGGCCGATCTCAGTTGCGATTTTCTCCATGAAATCTATCTCTTTTCTTCTGATGGGCCTGCGCTCCCAGCTTCTCATCTCTCCCAAAGAGATCATCCCCACTATCTGCTCCTTATCCAAAAGCGGCAGAAGCAGTGCGGATTTCACATCCGGGGCTAAGGAAAGTTTTGCCTCCTCTTTTGATATAGTGCTTTCAGGGTCGTCCTGATTGATGAGCATCGGTTTTTTAGTCTCTAAAGCTAACCGGTGCCAGGGCAAAGCCTCTAACGGTTGGGAGTTATAAGGCGAAAGGGAGATCTCCTCCCGTCTTTTGTAGCTGGAAAAGGTTTCTAGAGCCTTTTTCTCCGGGTCTAAAAAAGAGACCCGGCAGAAGCTGGTCGGAAGAATATGAGTTAAATCCTCAGTTAATCCATTTAAATATCCTCTGAAATCTTTATGATTCAGAAATTCCAGAAAATGTCTGGAAAAAGTCTGGAAATATTTTTGCTCCTGTATCAGTGAATCCCTCAAACTCCTTTGCTGCAGATGAAGTGAAAAAAGAGAGGAAAAAAGACTCAGCTTTTTTGCATATTTTGGATTGTAAAGTTGTGCCCTCTTGCTTCCCAGTGTTAACGTGCCAGCTACATTCCCTTTGACCTTTAAGGGAACTACTATTTTGGAGCGGATCCTCAAAAGCTTCGAAAGATCATCCTCGTACAGACCCTTTTTCTCCAGGTCTGATTCGACCAGAGGCTCACCTGAGTCGATCACCCAGCCGACCGAGGTTCCATATACCGGCAGATTAGGTTTTACATCTAAGAGCAGGTTTTCTCCAGTCCCCAAGCTGATCTTTTTCACATTCTTGCCCGAGCCTTCGATTAAAGATAAGGAGAGGTAGTCGAATTCAAAAACCTTTTTGAAGATCTGGGATAATGCGGGGAGGTTATCTTCGATATTCCTTGTTTCCAAAAGTAATCTGGCTGCCTCGTCCGCAGTCTGTAAACCTCTTTTGCGCTCTCTGGCTTTTTCTAAAAGCAAAGACTGCTCGACCATCAAGCCGAGCTCATCCCTTAAACTGGTGAGGAATTGAACTTCTTCAAAGGCAAACCTTTCCGGATCAGAATCATAAATGCAGATAAGCCCAAAGACCTTTGAGTTATGTTTTATCGGAACGCAGGCAAAAGAACAGGTTTTCTCCTTCTCCTGAAAAAGCTTATGCCACTGGTCTGAACCCTGGAACTGGTTCTGGGTTAAAATCTCCCTGGTCTTGAGAGTTTCACTATAAAAACCTTCATTCAGGTTCAGCTTGTAAAAGCGTGAAAGCTCCTCCGGCGAAAGATTAAAGTAAGAAAGAAGAAGCATTTCCGGAGAATTGAAAGATGACCTGAAAAGAACCCCTTTTTGGTACCCCATAAACTGCATCACCTTATTAAAGGCATCTTTCAGATTCTGTTCCAGGTCCTGGTTATTCTGGGAAAGCGATTGGACCTGCTTTAAGCAGGATAATCTTTTCAGACGCTGGAGAGAGTTTTCCTTTACTCGGGCCAGGTACCAAAACCATCTCCTCAGTCCTGAGAATATAAATATGCTGCCCGCGATATATAAACCTGCTTCTGCAGAAGTCTTTATATCAGAATCAGCTGCCATAAGAGGTCCGCTCAAGGGCAGGAAAAAAGTGAAGAAGGCTCCACAGAATAAAAGAAAAATCCCCAGAGCTAAACTCCATTTCACTCCGGGATAAAATTTGAAGTACCTTTGTTCGAACTTTAGCACCAGGATCAAAGAGGTGCCGAAGATCAGAAGCTGAAGGTACCCGTTGATTAGATCAGACATCTCCCCCTCCTTTCAAAATGGAAAATGGAAAATGGAAAAAGGAAAAAGGAAGATAAAAGAACAAAAGCGCTCCATTTTCCCTGTTCCTTTTAACTGGGTTCTAAATTTTAAAAAAAGATTGTTTAATTTTCGAACAGTCAAAAAATTTTTCACTCCCCCAGAGATTGCTTCATTTTAAGTTATTGTAGACTATTATACTTATCGTCAAAAAAGAAAGGAGCTTTAACCTTTCCAAACTGTAGGGGCGGGGTAACCCTGCCCCTACACCCACATTTAACGCAACCTGCAGTTCAGATTAAGCATTATTTTCTGGCTGTCGAAAGAGCAGTAGAGCTGATACTTGCTCTGGTTCATCGCGGCAAAGATTCCCAAAAAATCCATCAACAAATCCCGGTTGCTCCAGCCTTCCCGGTAGGCATCATCATATTCTTTAGCCATCCCTAAAAAGGCGATCAGTCCAGCAGTGAAATAACGATTCAGATATTGGGACAAGAGCTTCTGCCCCAGATAGCAGCCGGAGAAATGCTGCCATTTGTCCGGTGCAGCAAGATACCAATTTTGTTCGTCCATAAAATACCACGGATCTCTTCCAGGCGAAAGCTGTTTAAATCTCCCATCCTTAGGATAGCTTTGTAGTCTAAATGCCAGGCTGTTATCAGTAAAGATCGATAGATTCAAGATCTGGCATAGGCAAACAGTAAAGAAAACTAAGTAAATTCTGGTTTTCATTTTTTCCACCTCTTGTTTTAGATAGGGGTTAGAGGTGGGAGATGAGAACCTTAGATAGGGCACGGTCCCGCCTTTGGCGGGATGCCCCTACGATTAAATTCTATTTGAAGAGTGATTTCATCCCTAGCCCTCCAGGTTGGATTTTTCACTTTGTAAAAGAGCAAATCTTTTGCCTGTTCGAAAAGTATAGCTCATCGATTGATAAGCTCCAATAACTCAAGGTCTAAGGAAAAAGAAATAACTGTTCAATTTTTGAACAGGAAGATATTTTCTGCAAAGAATTGCAGAAATTAGAAAAAAAGGTTCAAAAGTTTAACTGTGACCCCCCGCTCAGATAGAATGAGAGTAATAAGACAATCTCGCTGCATCGTAAAAAAACAGAATTTCTACATCTTCAATGGGAAAAAGGAATCAGAAAGAGTTGTTAGAATAAGACCTGAATTCCACCTTCAGGGTTAGTTCTAAAAGAGGTTCAAGGATTCGAGGGGTCCAGGGTTCAAGGGAAAGAAAGGAAAAAGGAAGATGGAAGAAGGAAGACGGGAACCTCTCCCTGACCGTTCGGCTGAGCTCACGCCGAAGCCTTCTCCGTGGGAAGGAGAGGGGAGAAACAGAACAGGCAGGATGCCTGTTCCACCGATCTAAACTCTGTTGGTCTGGAGACCAACAGAGAACAAAAACTGAGTGGGCTGGAGACAAACAGAGAGAAAGAGATTCTTCGCCCCCCTGCGGGGATTCAGAATGACGTGGAAATAATATCGGGGAGAAATAAGTGGAAAACCTATTAGGGAAAGTCGAAGCCTGCCTGGCGGAAAAAGAGATAGAGGTATCAGATGATCTGGTTTTTCTGATCAATACCCGGATAAAGCCACCTCTCCCGGTTAAAAAGGAAGATGTCTACATCCGGGCAATGTATCTGGTCTCAGACCAGGTCAACTCTTTTGGGGGGTGTTTTCTTTTAGATGAACATCCAAAATTGGCAGAGCTTTTGGTGGACTCTCCGGTATTAGTGGGCCATTCTAAGGAGAGACTTCCGATAGCCAGAAACTTCAAGGCAGATCTACTTGAGAAAGATGGCGCCAACTGGATCAAGGTTTACTTTTACTGGCTGAAAAATTCACCAGAGGCAGAGTCCTTAAAGGAAAACATCGATCATGGAATTTATAAGGAATGCTCCATCGCTTTCTCGTTCGAATTTCCAGAATGCTCTATCTGCAAACAGGATATGAGGAGATGCCAGCATATACCTTTCCGTGCCTATCAGGATGAGAATGGGGAGCAGGCCCAAGCCCATTTCAATTACCGGAACATCATCCGAGTCCATGAGACCTCGCTGGTTTACCGGGGAGCAGTTTTCGGAACCTCGATGACCAACGAGCTTTACCTTTTTCAGAAGCACGACTGTGCGGATGGTGTCTGTAAATTCAAGAGAGTTTATAAAGAATCTGTGCTGGAATCTTTGAACAAAGCAGGCTTGCAAGATCAGGTAGAATTGTCCGGAAAGGTCGCCGAGCAGGGCTACTCAGATGGAAAAATTGAACTTCAATGTGATAAAAGTCTGGAGGAGAAAGTTTTGAATGCTCTTCCACCTTCTTTAAGGGAAAGGGTATGGTTTACAAATACGGCAAGTCAAGAAAATATGGGATTCAAACCCACCAAGTTTGTTCTGAGAGTGGATCCTCAAAAAAATAGTGGAGCTGGGGAGTTATTATTCAGAGATGAGGAGAGAAAATCTCAACTTATCATCCTCAGGTTTGACCCGGAAAAACTGAAACAGGGGAGACGTTTTCTCTGTGATTTTACAGAAGACGATAGGTATGAAGAATCAGAATTTGAAAAGAAAGTGCTGGACTCCGGTGGATGTCAATTGATTGATAAGGGAGATGAATTCTTCAGTTTCAGGCTGACCGGAAAACTTCTGCAAGGAGTCTACCTCTTAAGAAGAGCAAAGAGCAGAACTCAGGAAAGGTGGATATTTTACGAACGAAATGACGGATGAAAACTAATTTTCGAGTCAAACGGATTGCTTCGCTTTCCCGCAAATAGCGGGATCGCTCGCAATGACAGTCGCAGGTGATGGAAAAAATGAGCGAGAACAATAATAAGATATTTTCAAAAGTTCAGGTTTTTCAGTTTCTGATTACCTTCTTCATCACTGCCTTCGGGATTTTGACTGCATATTACACTACCATTGCCGGGATCAGGCTGGATCTGGCTCGAAAGGCTGAGTCTCAAT
>MEWM01000065.1:12071-13349 GCA_001775355.1 candidate division Zixibacteria bacterium RBG_16_43_9
GATAAATCAAAGACTGCTCAAGATAGAGATTAAGCTGGAGGATAAAAAATAAAACAAAGATTCAAGGATTCGAGGAGTCAAGGGTCAAGGAAAGAAAAGACGTGACCGTGGATAAAGAAGAGGAAGATGCCCTCACAGCTGATTAATTGGATTAAGCTGATGAAAGTATAAGGCAAAAGGCTATAGTCTAAAGTCAAAAAAAATCAAGAAGCAAACAGCGAATAGCTAATCGCGAATAGCGAAAAACAAGGAAGGTCAAAATGGAAATAGAGGAACTGGTGGAAAATCTGAAGAGAGATGCTCAGAGGTTAAAAGAGGAGAAAATCGAGCTGATCGATTTTGACAGGCTGGAAGGAAACTTGATGGCCGCCTCTGAAAAGCTGAAAAGGATGAAGGAAAAAGAGGAGGTCGCAGAAAAAATCCTGAAGGATTTCAAAGGAGAGATAAAAAGGATGGCGGGTTCTTTATCCCGGCTCAAAGGAGAAGATAGCAGTTCTGAGCTGATAGGGAAATATCTCTCAAATCAGAATACCGGTTATGAGGAGCTGTGTCTTTTGAAAAGAAGACTTGAGTCTGAGTTCAACGAGAGTTTTCCCAATGCTCCGCTTTCCAGGAGCAATTATGTTTTCTCTAAGGAGAGAAGGGGAAAGGATAGATTGGAGGAATACCGGGTTTAAAAAAGGCTTAAGTCTAAAGAAAGAAATAAATGACGGATGTCGGATGACGAATGATGGATAAAAGAAAAAAGGTAAAGTCTAAAGGCAATAGTCTAAAGTCAAAAAGAAGTTCGAGGGTTAAAAAAAAACGTGAGTGTTTCTCGTTTATCGTGACCGTGAAAAAAGAGAAAAGAAAGGATGACCTTACCCTAAATTTCTCCTGTGAGGAGAGGGGACAGAAGCAATAGACAGGATGCCCGTTGTACCGATTAGACGCATTCAATATGTCTTTACAGTCTAAGAGTAGCCTTGAATTTTGTAAGTGTATCCCTCTTTTATTTGCTCTTTCGTCTTCAAATGTTTTATCAAATACTGGCCACAATTTGAGCCGATCTGGTTTTCTTCGATTTCCCCGATGCTGATGAGAACTTCATACCCTGCGGAACGAAGCTCACTTACGATCTGGTAGTCTTTTCCTTCGTAGAGTGGGTCAATGTAGGAACAAAGCTTGTGTCTGATTCCCTGATAAGTGGGGTTTATCGGCGTCATCTTAATCAAAAATTTATCCGGGTCAAAATGTTGTAAAAGGACCTCTGGTTCCACAGGCATCTCTTTTGCCAGG
>MEWM01000065.1:13393-15853 GCA_001775355.1 candidate division Zixibacteria bacterium RBG_16_43_9
TTCTCCAAAGGAAGAGATTGTTTTTAGGTCCCACTTCCTCACCGGCATTAGTCTGTTTCTCATTTCTTCATCTGTGGTGTGGAGAGAGAACTGGAGTTGGAACTTTCCGCCGGGATATAATTTATTCTTTAGGATAAGTAGTTTTTGGAAAAATCCGTCCGTGCCGGCTGGAGCGATTGTAGAGATAGTGGGAATTAAGCCGGGGGCGTTATAACGGGACGGAAGCTCTTCCAGGACCTGCAGCACATTCGGATTAAAAGCAGGCTCACCCATCCTGGCGAACTGGATTTTGAATTTTTCAACTGGAATATTGCCATCCGGAAATCTTTTCTTGACCAGAAAGTCTATCTGTGAAAAAATATCTTCTTTAGATAATTTCCCCTGATAAAGGCTTCCGGCATCGCAGATTAAGCATTTAACCGGACAGCCGAACAGGGTTGAGACTATCAAAACCCACTTTTTCTCCCTGGACAAAGGTGGCTGTACAGACTCGACCAATTCGACCAGCTTTCCGTCTCTCAGCTCAGCAATATAAACGATGGCGATATCCTCTTTTCCGGCTGAGGCGAGAATCTTCATATTTGGATCTCCTTTAATCTTCCATGTGAGCGTTATGAAAAACTCGTTCTGCAGGGCTGGTCCGCCTCTGGCGGACTGCCTACGAATGCAGAAGAGAGGATCTTCACGAGCATACCACCTTTAATCTTCTGCATATTTTCATTGCCGCCATAATTCCATCTCCCACGGCAATGGCAGTCTGTCGGTAATTTCTATTCTTTACATCCCCGCTAAGATAGAGAACCCCTTTTTTCACTAAAGCCCTGAAATTTTGCTTTACTTTTTCTGACAAAAAGTCGAGCTGCGGCTCTCTTCCGATGGCAAATATCAAATAATCAGCACGACTTTTCCAGGTATTTCCAAGAGTCTTGCATTCAAGTAGTATTCCATTTTGAGAGTTGTTGGACACTCTTGTGATTCGTGTATTCTTATGATAGGAGATTGAGGAAACTGCTTGGGCTCTTTCCAAGAGGAGGGGAAGAGACCTGATATGTTGTCCGCTATTCAAAATGGTAACCTGGTTATTCTGGCTGAGATTTAAGGCATAGTCAAAAGCTGCATCGCCAGCTCCGATGATCACTATTTCCTTTTTCCTGGCTCTAAGAATGGGATAAACCTCATAAAAAATCTTGTCTTTCACTTCTTCAGGTATTACAAAATCCGCAAACCCCCTGGGTTTTGTCCCGCTCGCAATCACTACTATCCGGAAAGGATAGGTTTTTTTCCGTGTTTCTACAAGGAAAATCTTTTTTTTAAAATAGAGTTTTTTAACCTCTTCAAATGCGGGCAGGATTGACACTCTCTGGAGTTGCTCCCTGAAAAGATTTACAAGACGCGAACCAGTGATCCCTGAAGGGAAGCCGGGATAATTTTCCACCAGGTTGGCGTTTCTCAAAAGGCCTCCTATTTCTTCTTTTTCAAGAAGGAGAGGAGTTATTCCGTAGCGTTTAAGCTGGATGGCTGCGGCAATTCCTGCAGGTCCCGCTCCGATGATGGTAACATCTTCGCTTTTCATAGTATTCCTCAACAGAAAAAGCTGGTTTAAGATAATACATTCTATCTGAAAGGTGGGAATAAAAAAACCGGTTGGGAAATACACAAACAGGCAAGATGCCTGTTCCACCTGCTTCGGCGGATCTTCCTACAGATCAAAAATGATATTTGCTCGATGGTGAAAAATAAAGGGAGATGGAAGATAAAAGGCTAAGGTCTAAAGGCTATAGGCTAAAGAAAGAAATAAATGACGGATGTCGGATGACGAATGACGAATAAGAAAGGAAGAAGAAAAAAGGAAAACTGTCATTGCGAGGAGGTCATTTGACCGACGAGGCAATCTGCACAAATTGAAGGGATTATTTCGCAATGGCAATCGAGTCGCGTAGCTCAGCGGTGGTCTAATCCGCCTCAGGCGGATCGTTACGCTATAGGCTCAAGTCAAAAAAAATCTAACAGCGAATAGCTAATAACTAATCGCGAAACAAAGGAGGAAGAAATGGGAATAAGGGAGCAGGATTTGCAGGAGATAGGTGGGGTTTTTGCTACTTTTTCTATAAAACAGACTGCTGGAGTAGATGACCTTAAAGATCAGGATATCGGCAAGGTAGTCCAGATAACGTCAAGCAATATAGTTGGTCCGGCAACGGATGGGTCAAAGGTTCTGGGAAAGTTGGTTGATCTTTCCCTGACAGATGCAGACAACGGTAAAAGAGTAGCGACCGTGCAGATTACTGGAGTTATGACCCTTCCTATCACCACAACTTATCCAGTGGTAGGTAATCGGGTCGTAGGAGGTGCAAACGGGACCGTGAAACAGGCACCGGTATTGACCGGCTATGACCCGGCTGGAGGGAATATTGCCAGAGGGATGGTGATTGCGGTGAATGGGACGACTGAGTGTACGCT
>MEWM01000065.1:15885-16601 GCA_001775355.1 candidate division Zixibacteria bacterium RBG_16_43_9
TAACGGATTAAAAAGAAGATGGAAGAAGAAAAAAGGAAAAGAAAAAAGAGTCATTGCGAAAAGGTCATTTGACTAACGGGGTAATCCATGCAACATAAACGGATTGCTTCGCAATGACACTTCGCACTGTCTTTGCGAGGAGCGAAGCGACGAAGCAAACTCCCCAGATTGGACGGATTGCTTCGCCTGTGGCTCGCAATGACATAGAGTTCACGACTAATCGCTAAAAGGAAAGGAGAAAAGATGGAATTAGAAAAACTATTAGGGGAGATGGAGAAATCTCCTCAACTGACCAGACTTTTAGAGCTGGCTTCCAGGGAGAAGTCTGTTCCGGTCAATTTGGACCTGTCCAGAGCTAAAAACATAAAGGTGGACCGGGAGACCTATCTAGAAGCCCAGAGCAGAGGGGTTTCCTTAACTGAGTTTTTAGAGAGTGAGGAGTATGACCCCTCGCCCATAGATTCACCTCTGGACGCTTTTGAAAGACAGCTTCTGGTTAACGAGCTGAGAATCGGGGGAAGACATCCGATAACGGTGGAGATGTTCTATCAGGGCGCACCTGCGCTTCTACCGGAGTTTATGCTGAGAGAGATAAAAGCCGGGCAGAAGATGAGACCAGAGCTATCCAGGCTCTTGGCCTCTTCTGCTCAGGTCTCCAGTTCACGCTACACGCCTTTTCATGTGAACGTGACACCTGCGGAGAAAAAGCTCTCTTT
>MEWM01000065.1:16671-16808 GCA_001775355.1 candidate division Zixibacteria bacterium RBG_16_43_9
GTCACCCTGAAAACCTCATACCGGGCATTAAGGTCCAGGACCACCGCCCAGTTCAAAGTCCTTCTCTGGTACATAGGTTTCAGATTACAGGCAGACAAGATGGGATTAATCACCAACACTATCATCAATGGAGATGG
>MEWM01000065.1:16981-18676 GCA_001775355.1 candidate division Zixibacteria bacterium RBG_16_43_9
AAAGACCCGATGGCAGGCTTCAACTTTCAAAAATCCGGGGAGCTGGTTTCTCCGCTGGGCTCGACTTTGATCCGATGTGACGATATACCTACCGATCTGGTCATCGGATTAGATAACCGGTTTGCCATTGAAGAGGTGGTGACCCAGCCTTTGATGGTGGAGTATGACAAGATCATCGAGCAGAAATTGGAGGAGGCGGTCATCTCCGAATCCGTTGCCTATGCCAAAGTGATCAAGGAAGCAGCTCTGGTTCTGGATACGGTATGGACGTAAAAAAAGTTCAAAGGTTTAATCCGCCAGAGGCGGACAAGAGTTCAAGGGAAAAAGAAAATAAATGACGGATGACAGATTACGAATGACGAATGGAAATCGTAGGGGCAGGCCTGTGTGCCTGCCCTTTTTTTGGAGTGCATACTGCGGATTCAGCATCCCGCCTTTGGCGGGATGCACTCCATAATTAACAGGCTGGCTTCGGTCCACCTTTGAAAAGATAATTGACTAGATAGATAACATCGGTAACATTCACTTGTCCATCGCAATTGGCATTAGCTGTTTTTAAAGGATCAGGAGCAGGTCCGTTTTTGAAAAGATAGTTGATCAGATAAATTACGTCTGTAACATTCAATTGCTGATCAGAGTTTGCATCCCCACGCAGAAACTGGAGATACTTTATAGTGCCATAGTCATTACCTGTCGCAACGCCGGGACTGGATCCAGTCACATAGACATTGCCAGTACCATCTATGGCTAAAGCTTGAGCCCGGTCTTCATAGAATCCTGGTCCATCATATCTGACTACCCAGAGCTCATTTCCATTGGGGCTATACTTTACAGTGGCATAACTTCTATCAGGCGGATAAGCGCCGGATACTGTAATGAATCCGGTTACATAGATATTGTCTGAACCATCCACGGCGATGGCATTAGCCTCATCCAGGGGGCTATAGATATCCTGGCCATCATATTTTCTCATCCAGGCGATATCACCATCCGGATAATACTTTATAGTGGTGTAGTCTCGAGAGGTAACGCTGTTGTAAGAATATCCAGTTACGCAGATATTTCCAGAACCATCTAAGGAGAGGGCATTGGCCCGGTCAATCTGGTTTCCTGGACCAGTGTATCTCCTTATCCAGGCAGCATCACCGTTGGGGTAATATTTTATGGTAGCATAGTCAAAAGATGACCCACTTCCAACACTCAATCCAGTCACATAGACATTGCCAGAACTATCTATGACCAGGTCATTACCCCAATCAATTGAGTTGCCAGGTCCGTTATATCTTCTCACCCAAAGCTCATTACCAGATGAGGCATACTTTATGGTGGCATAATCACGGTCTGCACTACTAATCCTACTATCTCCGGTAACATATACATTTCCAGACCCGTCAATGGCTATAGCCACTGCCACATCCACTGAATCGGTTGGTCCGTTATATCTTCTGACCCAGGCGGTATCTCCATTGGGATAATACTTTATAGTAGCGTAGTCATAAGATGTTGCGCTGTCGAAGCTGTATCCGGTCGCATAGATATTGCCAGAACCATCAGTTACTAAAGCAAGTGCTTCGTCATAGCCGTTTCCTGGTCCGTTGTATCTTTTTACCCAAGCAGTATCTCCATTAGGATAATACTTTATGGTAGCATAGTCAGCGGATGTCCCACCACCCCAGCTCAGGCCGGTCACATACA
>MEWM01000066.1:0-73 GCA_001775355.1 candidate division Zixibacteria bacterium RBG_16_43_9
TATCTATGCTTCGGAAGAGCGATGGGTTACATGCCGGGGTTAGGCGGCTGGATTGATGTCCATGGCGCAGGTG
>MEWM01000066.1:137-15356 GCA_001775355.1 candidate division Zixibacteria bacterium RBG_16_43_9
GGATGCTGTCCGCATCTATAATTATGTCCGATTAGTTCGAGGTGGAAAATACTTACGCGGGGATGCCAACGGGGATAAAAGGGTGACCATATCGGATGTGGTCTATATCGTGAATTACCTTTTCAAAGGAGGACCTGCCCCTGCTCCGTTCCTTGCCGGTGATGTAAACTGTGATGGAGCTGTTACTCTCACGGACGTGATCTACTTGGTTAATTACCTGTTCAAATGGGGACCGGGACCTTGCAGTTGAAAAGCAGGGTATTGTCTAAAAACCAGGGTCAGAAACCAAAGCTCGTTTAGTTGGTGAATTTAGGAGCTTCAACCTTTACAGGGAGAAGAACCTCCGCCTGAAGAATAGAAGTCAGCATCCCAATCACTCCTTCTATTCTTTTAAAAGAGCCCCTACGGGGGCTCTTGGTTTTATACAGGTAGGACAGATTTTTAGTCTTTCTCTGGTTGGTTCAAGAATAAAGGTAGGGGCGTATTGCAATACGCCCCTACAGATTATCTAAAAGTTACTTCAGAACTTTGCTCAGGAAAGCAATGGTGCGGGGGTTTTGGGGGGAGTTCAGGATGTCTTCGGTTTTCCCTTCTTCTATGATTTTTCCCTGATCCATAAAGATTATCCTTTTAGCTACCTCTCTGGCAAATCCGATCTCGTGGGTTACCACCAGCATGGTCATCCCTTCTTTTGCCAGATTTTTCATCACTTCTAAGACCTCACCAATCATCTCCGGGTCTAAAGCTGAGGTCGGCTCATCAAATAGCATTATCCTGGGATTCATAGCTAATGCCCGGGCAATGGCTACTCTCTGCTGTTGCCCGCCTGAAAGCTGGTTGGGAAATGAGTTTTTTTTGTCCAGAAGCCCCACTTTTTTTAAAAGCTCCAGAGAGATTTTCTCGGAATCTGGTTTACTCCTTTTACGCACGGCCTCCTGGGCTAAACAAAGATTTCCTAAGACCGAAAGATGAGGGAAAAGATTGAATTCCTGAAAGACCATTCCCAATTCCTCTCTCACCTTGTGGATACTACTCTTATCCTTGTCTAATTTTATCCCATCGATTACGATTTCACCTGAATCTGTTTTCTCCAAACCATTCAGGCAGCGAAGCAGGGTGCTTTTACCAGAACCTGAGGGCCCGATTATCACCACAACCTCACCTGCTTCAATCTCAAAATTGACCGCGTCCAGGGCAATGATTTCGCCGAATCTTTTGCTGATTTCTTTAGTCTGAATAATCATAAATTCCTGGAGTGTAAAGCTTCAGCTTTACCTTCCTGATAAACCTAAAGGTTTATACTCCACTCATCCTGAATGTTTATGTTTGTGCGAGAATTGAAATTCCCGCACTTGGCAATCAATGCGGTATTCCGTACCCATGCACCTTGTACTTTTTCTCCAGATGGGCAACCAATCTGGATAAGCTCAGAGTCATTACCAAATAGATTATGCCCACCACAAGCCAGGTCTGGAAATCTACAAAATACTGAGAATAATATTCCCTGCCGGCACGGGTCAGCTCCCTTAGTCCGATTATGGAGACCAGGGAGCTATCTTTCAGGGAAGCTATGAACTCGTTTGCCACAGGTGGGACTATAATCCTTAAGGACTGCGGCAGAATCACATACCTCATAGTCTGATAAGGGGTCATTCCCAAAGATAGAGCTGCCTGATATTGTCCCTTGTGGATTGCCTGGATGCCAGCTCTAATTATCTCTGCTAGATAGGCGGAATAACACACTGCAATGGCAATGACTCCTGCCAAAAAGCGGTCTAAATTAAGGATTTTGCCCAAGCCGAAATAGATGAAGAAAATCTGCACTAAAAGCGGAATCCCTCTCAACACATCCACATAGATTTTGGACAAGGCTTTGATTAAACCTCTCTGCGATAACCGGGCTAAGCCTATCAAGAGTCCTAAAATCAAAGCCAAAGCAAAAGCAACCAAGGTCAACTTGATGGTCATCGGTATTGCTGGGGCAAGGAAAATAAGGATATTTTTCAGGATATGAAGTTGGAATGAAATCCAGTTGATTATTTCTCTTAGGAACATATCAAAATACCCAATTTTAGCGAAAATTTAAGGAATGGGAAAGAGAAGTCAAGGGGAATATTGGGGTTTCTCTGGAGTGCAAGAGCTTGCTCTTGCATTAGCAAGCTAATGCACTCCAATTTCAGATGCGCCGATGGGTCTCCTGACCCGACGGAAAGAAAAATAGGGGCGTTTTGCAATATACCTCTATCTGCGGATCCGTTTTCCGGGACAAAAATATTTGGGCTTGATGAATCAAGTCCTCAAACCGTAGGGGCACGGTGCGCCGTTCCTCTACCTTCTATTGCATCAGCCCGCCTTTGGCGGGATGCACTCCGATTTTTAATTTACTGTATCCTGGTCTGTACCGAGAACCACTTTTTATTCAGGTCCTCTAATTTGCCGGAAAGCTCTAAGGAGGTGAGGGCGTTGTTGATGGCGTCAAGTAATCTTTTTTCCCCTTTTCTCACTGCAATTCCATAATTCTCAGAGGAGAGGTCTGTTCCTACTATCTTTGCATTTCCACGCAGAGCGATGATTCGCTGGGAGGTAGGTTTGTCGTTTATGATGGCGTCTAATTTACCGTTCTCCAAGTCAATAAAAGCCGCACCGATATTGTCGAAAGAGACAACTTCTGCTCCCTCGACTTTCTTAGCCAAAAGCTCGCCAGTGGTGCCTAACTGGACACCAATCTTTTTACCTTTGAGGTCTATTAAAGAATTTATCTTCTGCCGGTCTAATCTTACCGCTATCGACTGGCTTGCCTGATAATAGGGTTTGGAAAAATCGATGACCATCTCCCTTTCCGGGGTGATGGTGAAGGAGGAGATGATGGCGTCATATTTTTCGCTGTTCAGACCGGAGACGATGCCGTCAAATGGGACTACCACATATTCACACCTGGCTCCTAACTTATCGCAAATGGCATCCATCAGGTCTATATCGTAACCCACGAGCTTGCCAGAATCATCTTTGGATTCAAAAGGAGGATAGGTAGCATCCGTTCCCACCAGCAGCTTTTTCTCCTTCATCACTCTGGAAAAAGCATCTGGTTTTTCTCTGGAACAATTTAAGGGGAATAAAAAAGTAAATATCAAAAGAAAAGTGATAAATCTGCAATACGGTTTATATGATTTTAGCATAGGAGTAAGATTTAATACCCGATCACTTTGAGCCCGGAGATACCTCCTCTCAAAGAGATATCTATTTTCAAGGGTGCGGAGTCGTAATTAGATGTCCAGTATATTTTTTTCTGGTGATTGATGGAGATATCTTCAAAATCAGTGGAGCTTAAAGAAGCCCGGTTTTCAATATGCAAGCCAACCCCTTTAGGTATGAGAAGCTCCAACTTGGAAGCATCTGAATCTATCTTGGCTTTTAAATTCTTTGCCTTATCCCCTAATTTGATCTTGAGTCTGCTGGCATCTGAGTCAATGGATAAATTCTCCAGGATAAGTTCAGAAAGATTCAGGTCTCCGCTCATAGCCGCATTCTCTATCTTGAGATCCCAAGGTATCTTCTCAGAAAGGAAAAGGTCCCATTCATGTCTATTCATGAAGCCAGGCTTAAACCATCCTCTCCAGAAATGATCGAGGTCCTTTATCTCCAGCCTGACAGAGCTATCCTTATCAGAATAGTTATAAATGCATAAGGGTTCTCTTCTCCAGTAATCAAAATTTGCCAGGATGAGCTTATCCTTTCCGGCATCGACTTTTAGTCTTCCAGCCTTAAAATCGATTGAGGCGTACCCCTTTCTTACCGGTAGAGTCATCTCTTTTTCCCAGCGAAAGGTTTTGCCAGAAGGAGCCGCCTTTTCCTCATAATTGTAGTAATAATAAGCTGGTCCCAAAATTGCCAAAAGAAGCAGAACAGGGGAAAGATAACTTAGGAAACTCAAAGGAGTCTTGGCAAAGATCTTCTCAATCCCTATGGCGATAAGCAAGACTGGCCATAAAGATAAGATGGAGACCCAGACTGACCAGTCCACGTAGTCTAAATTGTTCAGCAGTAAAACTACGCCGACTGAAAGTAAAATAACTCCGTTTCTTATTCTGGAAACTGTCATATTTCCTCCACTAAGGGTCTGCTTATCGAGTTTAAGCCTTTATTAAAAGGAAAAGCCCCAGGATTATAAGAATGACTGGCCAGATGAAGTGGAAATGGAACCAGGGGATGAAATTATTAAGCAAAAACAGGATGCCTACCCCGATGAGAATTAAGCCTGGTAGATATTTTTTTGACTCAGACTCTTTCTGGCTCACGGTCTCACCCTCAAACGCCTCAGCCCGGGGCATGATTATCCAGGCGATAAGATAAAGGATTATCCCAATCCCTTCAGCAAAGATCAAGAGGACTGCAAACAAGCGGACAATGGTCGGATCGACATTCAGATATTCTCCTATACCTCCGCAAACCCCGGCGATCATCGAATTTTTTGTGGAACGATAAAGTTTTTTGTCCATTTCTACCTCTTTTTTTTCTTCCCTATACGAGCCTGTCAGCTCTTTGGTTTCATTTCTTTTCTGCCTCCCCGGTCATAGGCACAAAGCGAACCGGGATGACGTTTTCTTTTTTAATACCTTTTTCTGTTTTGGTTACCAGGATAAGCTCCTGAAAAAGTTCTCCCACCGGGATAACCAGCCTTCCGCCGATCTTCAACTGGTCAACTAAAGGTTGAGGGATATGGTCAGGAGCGGCAGTTACGATTATCCCGTCAAATGGGGAGTACTCTTTCCATCCCTGGTAACCATCCCCGCACTTGACTGTGATATTCTTATATCCTAATTCCTTCAAACTGCTTTCAGCCCTTTCTGCCAGGGGGCAGATAATCTCAATACTGTAAACCTCTTTGGCGATCTCAGCTAAGATGGCTGCCTGATAACCAGAGCCGGTTCCTATTTCCAGAACCTTTTCTCCCCCTTTTAAGCCTAAAAGCTCAGTCATCAGGGCAACTATGTAAGGCTGGGAAATGGTCTGCCCCTCTCCGATAGGTAAAGGCTCATCTGCATATGCTTCTTCCTGATAGCTCTTAGGGACGAAAAGATGTCTGGGGACTTTTCTCATGGCTTTTAAAACCATAGAGTCTTTGACCCCCCGGCTTTCAATCTGGGCTTTTACCATCCAGCCCCTTTTCTCCTGCATCCTCAGGGAATCTGACTGAGTATTATTCTCCATAGAAGAGTCCTTTTCCTCAGTTTTCCCGCAGCTAAACACAAGAAACATGAGGATTACAAGTAATACCTGCCATTTCATCTTTCCACCTGAAAACTATTGGAATCTCCTTTGAGGAAAATAAAAATCAAAATATAGGCTTTGTCAATAGATATTTAAGAATAAGGGCTCGAGGATTAAGGGGTCAAAGGTTCAAGGAAGAAAAGAGGAAAAAATGCTGAGCAATAAGATGGGTGGGGTTGATTTTAAGATAGGGGCGAGGAAACCTCGCCCCTTGGTTTATTTGGGTGGGTAAATCCTGCCCCTGCGATTTCAATGTAACTGGTTAAGAACCTCTATTCTTTCCTCACCCTGGTCTGAGATTTCGAGCATTTTGTCCTGATGCACAAAAATGACCTTATCCCCTAAAGAAAGGTACTTCTCAAATTCCGGGAACCTTTTTGCTAACTCGAAATAGGCACGGCTGAATCTTTGAATTTTTATAATCTTAAGAGTACTGTCATATTGACTATCCACCCAGAAGTTTCCTTCTTTGAAGAAGGTCTTGTTCCCTGCCTGGACTATGCCGGATATTTTCTTCTCTTTACCTGAAGGGTCAATGAACGCCTCTGGAGCTTTCAAGGCGTCCTGCAGACCAAGTAAATTCTTGGATTGATAAACTGCGCCTGAGCCGGTCACTGTTCGAAGGTTAGCGGTTACGCCTTTCTCGATTATTGGTCTTTCCGGGGTAACCGTTATGGGGCGATCTGCATCTACCAGAAAAGAAGTATATTGGGTTATTATACCATATCTCTTGGAGAGGCGGACAATTTCGTCGATTAATTCTGTGCTTTGGCCGTAAAGTCTAATCTGATCAACTAAATATCCGATCCTCCTTGTAGCCCAGAGACGGGGGATGAAACTGTTTTTTCCCTCGGGTGAAAAATTTACTCGATAGGAATAGGTCTGCTTTTCTTCACCACTATATCCGCTCAGAGTAGCTGAGCTGCTTCCTTTTCCTTCATATTTTCCTAAAACCAGCACCTGAGAGCCGCTGAAAAGGTCAGGCAGTTCTTTGGGATAGATTTCAAAAGTTTTGATACCTGGGAACTTCAGGCTTAAGTCAGATAATATCGGATTAGAGATCTTCTTAAAGAAATTGGATACTTTGACTTCAATGTCCTCAGCCGGAGTCACATAATCGGAAGTAGCATGATTTTCCTGAGCCAGTCTGTCCAGAAAATGAGTGTTCACATCAAAGCCCACGCCGAAGACAAAAATTCTGTTGGAAACATTTTTCTCTTTCACATTCTCCAGTATCCTCTTGATGTCTGTTAATCCAACCGTTGGCAAGCCATCAGTCAGAAATACGATATATGAAGTTTTGTCTTCAGGGTTTAAGTTTTTCAGACCCTCTAAAAGGGCGGAATTAATGTCTGTTCCTCCATCTGCTTCGCAATTCTGAACGAATTTTATTCCGGAATTAATATTTTCCCTGGATGCAGGGAGAAGTCTTTCACTGAAAGGCTTGATCTGGTCATCGAAATCGATCAGATTAAAGCTGTCCCCTGGATTCAGGCTGTTCAAGCAGAAGACCAAGGCATTCTTTGCCTGTTCCATCTTCTTTCCCTGCATACTGCCTGAAGTATCCAGAATAAGAATTACTCTTTTTTTGATGAACCTATCAGCCCTCTGGATTTTGGGGGAGAAAAGAGCCATAAAGAAGTTTCCCTCTTTTTTATCCTCATAACTCAAGAGATTGAAGCCCACTTCCTTATCTGACAGCGAGTAATAGAGGACAAAATCCTTATTCGGTCTGGCGTTCTCCTCAAAATAGGAGACCCTTATTCTATGGTCAGTCTCCCTTTCAATCTTTATATTCTGAGTAGGAGAATAGATATTTTTAATCGGAATATCTGAATTGATGACCAGTTCGATTCTTACGTTTTCCAATGGAGTCTGGGAGAATTTCTCAGTGGAAAGAGAATACTTGTATTCGCAGAGGTTGTTCTCAGATTTCAAGACCTGAGAATATCCCAATTTTATCCTGGTCTCGCCGTGTGCAGGTATGGGATAGACCCGAGCCCTGAACATCCCCTGATTATAATATTCCAAAAGAGCCGGGTCTTTTCTACGGCGAACTATCTCCTCATAAATCCTTCTGGCTCTGTCCCTGTCAAGAATTTCACCTTTTAGCTCTTCGCCACCTACAAACATCGAAAATTTAGAAATAGAGGCATCCTCAGGCAGAGGAAAGATATAAGTCCCTTCAAGATCACGAGGATAATCATTTCTAAAAACCTGATCAACTGTGGTCTGAGCCACCTGGTTATCGATTTTGATTTCTACGTGATGATATTTGATCGAGAGGTAAGGCGGAAGCGGCTCATCTGGATGGCGGGGAACCGGGACGATGAACCCATCCGCTAAGGTCTTGGAGTAGAGGATGAGGAAGAGACATAAGGCAAAACTTAATTTCTTCATAATTCCCTCCTGGTTAAAGTTTTTCCACTTTTTCTACAAATCAAGGAAGGGATTATTCCCGAAAATTTTATTTTTTCTTCAAAGCCTCTAATTCGGCAATTTTCTGACTGAGTTCCTCTTTGATTTTCTGGTCAGTTACGGACGTTTTATATTTATCTAAGAGTTCTATTCCTTCTTGAAGCGCCGACTGATCCCTGGTCTTCAGGAAAAGCAGTTGATAGCCAATTATAATCTGTGAAAAACCTTCAGGAGCCCATTCTGATACCGGCTTTTTTTCAAAATATTCTTTCCAGCAAGAAATTACCTTTTTCAAGGTATCTGCTTCCACCAGTGTGTCTTTTTCGGTTAAGGCACGCACCCAATTATTATCCAGCCTGTAAAATCTTAAGATTTCAATCGGTTGTGATTTATCTCCAATGCTTATTCGCGGGCTGACCGGAATGCCACTTGTTGTCCTGATGCGTTTATCTTCTGGCGACTTCTGAACATAAAGGATGGTTTCTGGTAAGCTTGGAGGCTTCATGGCCATTTCTGCTTGAGTAACAGTCCTTAAATTTGCTGTGACTCCTTTCTCGATTACTGGTCTTTCTGCGGTGACCGTAATAGCTTTCTTGTGCTCTGAATTGGTGCCTTCACCGATCTGTTTTGCTTTTTCTTCCCCTTTTTCTCCGATGGATGAAATCGCTGACTCTGAAGGGGTGGGGACCTGAACTATTTTTTCTTCAACTGGAGACATTTTTGAGCCCGTGAAAGTGGTTTCTTCCTTCTGTTCTGCGACCTGGAGCGATTCTTTGACTGCTGGTGCTAATGCTTCAACTTTTTGCTGGGTTTGAGGGATTAGCACTTTCTCCATCTTTTCGGACCTAATTTTCTCCAATTCCTTCCCCCTGTAATCCCAGTAGAGCTTGCCGATTATGAAGACTAAAAGGATCGAGGCGATTCCAGCAGCTATTCTCAGTTTGACGGGCGAGTAAAAGAAAAAAGACTCCCAGCCGGATTTGAGCCTTGCCCAGATAGATTTTCTCCTTCTGAGGATAATCTCATTCCTTACCCTTTCAGCAAAGGTTTTCCAGTAATCAGGGGAAAGTTCTGGCATTCTTATACTCTTAGCACTTTCTTCAAGCTTTTTAAGCTCCTGCAGTTTTGCCGCGCAGTTTTGACAGGTCAAAAGATGCTCCTCTATCTCTTTTGATTTTCCCGCATCTAATTCACCGTCAAAATAAAGATGAACCAGTTTGTCAAAATCCTCACACTTCAATTTTCCCACCTTCTTTCATAGATAACCTTTTAAACTCTTTTGCAGTCTTTCTCTTGCCCGGAAGAGCCGGGACATCACGGTCCCTTTGGAGATCTTCAGAGTATTAGCAATCTCCTCATAGCTTAATTCCTCATACGTCTTGAGAATAAAAACCGCCCTGAATTCAGCTGGCAGGTGATCTATCTCGCTTTCTATTTTTCTGGTCAATTCATCCCTGATTAACTGCTCTGAGGCATCGGCTTTCCCCATATCCTCCACAAGCTCAAGGGAGCCCTGGGGTATCTGGCTTTCTGAGATGGTAAATTTCTGTCTTTTAAGGTAATTTATGGTCAGGTTCATACAGATCTTATAAACCCAGGCACAGAAGCTGTAACCTTCTTTAAAAGATTTAAGGGAATAAAATGCCTTGATGAAAGATTCCTGAGCCAGGTCATCTGCTGCCTCATGCGATCTGGTCATACGTAAAGCCAGATAATAGATCTTCTTCTGGTATTTCTCTACCAGTCTTTCAAAGGAATAGATATCCCCCTTTTTCGCCCTGGCAATGAGCTTGCCCTCAGGCTCCTCAGTTCCGGTTTTGAATCTTTTCTCCACCATCCGGACTTCCATCATTATTAATACAAATCAGAATAAATAATATTCCCCTGTTTTTCCAAATTCAATTTGCTGCTTAAAAGTGAGTTTCCTAAACCTTATAGATGACAGAGCTCATAGACCAGAAGCTCAAGCAAAAACTTTTCCGGCATCTTGCCTGATTTCAGGTCTGAATCTGCCTGGTAAAGGAGTGCCAGCCCTTTTTCCAACTGTTCCAGGCTAAAATTCTTTGCCTGGTCCTGGTATTCGAGAATAAAGTTAGAGTTAGTCCTTAAGGCATGAGCCAGATTATATATATTCTGGTCTTTGGAGGCTTTCACCTGATAAAGTTTCAGAAAATGGTCTCCCAGCTTGTAGTTTATGCTGGATTCTCTTTCTTTGGAAAGGGAGAGGTCTTTCAGGATCTTTAAAGCCTGGCTGAGGTTTTTCCCGACAATTGCCTGGGCTAACTGAGATATGTTCTCAGCTTTGGTATAACCGACTACTGCCTCGGTATCTTTTAAATTGATCAGCTCCCGTTCTTTAACATAAAGAGATAATTTCTCCAGCTCATTTGACAGCTCATACAGGTTATTTCCCACTGCTTCCTGCAGGAAATTAATCCCCTCTGAGGTTATTTTTTTACCGTAGGTTTTGACTCTTTCCCTGATCCAGTCTGATGCTTCCTCCGGGCCGAGTGCAGAAAATTCAACTTCGGCTGCGAGCTTCTTTAAACTCTGATAGAATTTCAAGCGGTTATCAACTGTATTCGAAAATAAAACCAGGCAGGTTGTCTGGGGAACTTGGGGAAGGTATTTTAAAAGCTCATCCTTCTGAGCCGGATGAAGTTTCTGGCTCTCGTAAACTACCACCATTCTTTTTTTGGAGCCAAAGGGGAGGGTGGCACACAGGTTTATAATCTCCTCTGCCTTGACTCCTCTTGCCTGGAGAAAATCTAAATTGAAGCTTTTCAGGGATGGCTCTATCAGAAGTTGGATCAGTTTCTCAGTAGCTTCTCGTTTGAGAAAATCCTCTTCACCGGAAAAGTGATAAAGTGAAACTATCTTTCCTTTTTCGATCTGGGTTATGAATTCAGTATATTTCACATTTTCCAAGTTAGCAAAATAGACTTAGTCTGTCAATATTTTACTCTTTAAAACAATGACAAATAACAGATGTAAGATGACAAATAAGAAAATAATGACCGATGACGGATGTCGAATAACGAATAAAGGAAAATCTTTCTGTAGGGACAGGGCTTGTCCCTGTCCTAACTCTAATGCGGACTGTATCCTCACCAACGAAAGGGAGTTGTTGGTCAGGAGACCAACAACCAGCAGGGGAAAGATATATTCCCTCTCCTTTTTTCCTAAACGGAGACTACGTCTGGCGTAGCCACCGTAGGAAAGGAGAGGGTCAGGGTGAGGTTTATTAATAATAAAAAAACGTCAGGGATAAACCCTGACGTTACACTTCCTCACCCTAACCCCTATCTTTTTTCAAATCAAAGCCGGATTGTCATTTTTGGGTATCCAGTTCAGCACGTAGGAGATCTTCTTTTTATACCCTAAGGCCATATTGCGATAAGGCTCTAAGTCTTTGGTACAATGCATCTGCATATTGACCTGATGGACCACGGTGAAACTGTCACCGTAAATCTCAATCCTTTTGCTCTTAAACAGGTTCGGGTTCTGCTCGATAAATTCCAGAAGGGCTAAAAGGCTGGCATATTCGCATTCAGCCGGAGTGCCTTTGAACTGTGCCCGGAAGATGAATCCCAGATCAGGTATGGCGAAGGACAGCACTCCATTGAATCTTTCTTTTACCTCTTGTTCTCTTATCGTTCCGTAAAAGAAGCATTCCATATCTCCTCCCTACGGGGACTACGTCCGGCGTAGCCTTCGTAAAGCTTTTAACGACCTCTGCCATTTTCCAAAGTTACTCTACTGCAAAACCTATGCCTGTTAAGAGGTGATAGGGGAGATGCTGAAAAGATGACCATGAAAGGTAGGGGCATTCCATAATTCGCTGATTTCAAGTGGGATATGAAAAGCGATGAAAAAATCGGGAGTATTGCAATTTGCAATAACAGGTTGTTGGCGATGATCCCGTGAGAAAGGAAGGCTACTGGAAAGATTTTTTATGCAAGCAGATTCATACTTGGTGCAATCTATTACATAGACGTTTCATGGAGAATAGCGGGGCTGGGAGCCCCGCCTACGATTAAGAAGGATTACAATTAGTTTCGTAGAGCGGGCACCCCTACCCGATGAGGCACTTCTGTTTTTGTTAGCCTAAACCCTTTCAAACGGATCGAAAAGCTTTTTATATTCCTGAAGCGCGAACCTATCCGTCATCCCGGCTATATAATCACAGATCACCTGCATCTTTTCGGTCTCTTTGAAATTCTTTCGGGTATGGGGTGGAAGCTGATCCGGATTACTCAGATACACTTCAAATAACTGGGTGATTATCCTCTTCGCTTTGTCCGCCATCCTAATCATCCGGTAATGGCGATACATTTTATTGAAAAGGAGCATCTTCAACTGAGAGTTGAGCTTTTTTAAATCCGGGCTAAAGCTCAAGATGTGTTCTCCTGAAGAGCGGACTTCGTCTATGCTTTTGATCTGATATTTGTTCAGGCGTTTGGTGGTCTCCTGGATGGCATCCGTGACTTCCTGGTTTATGATCATCCTCACCACCTGGATATATTTATGATGCGAGGGCAAGTTCTTATATTTTTTCTCGATCTGCTCTATGGTCATTCTCCACAGATCGACCTCGCTCAGCTCCTCCTCAGACAAGACCTGTGAACGCAGCCCGTCATCGATATCGTGAGCCGAGTAGGCGATCTCATCAGCCAAGTTGACCACCTGGCATTCGAGCGTGGGGCAGAATTTCGGATTGAACTCAGCCGGGACCGGTTTATCGTAAGTGGTCTCATGTTTTATGATTCCTTCGCGCACCTCATAAGTTAGGTTCAGACCAGGGAACTCAGGGTACCGCTCCTCCAGCAGATCGACCACTCTCAGAGACTGACGGTTATGCTCAAATCCGCCATGTGACTTCATAATCTCATTTAAAGTCTCTTCCCCTGAATGTCCAAAAGGGGTGTGGCCCAGGTCGTGGGCTAAGGCTATGGCTTCAGTCAAATCCTCATTCAACTTTAAAGCCCGGGATAAGGAGCGAGAGATCTGGGCGACCTCAATAGTGTGGGTCAAACGGGTGCGGTAGTGGTCACCCTCATGATTTACAAATACCTGGGTTTTGTATTCCAACCTGCGAAAAGCAGTGGAGTGGATGATCCGGTCACGATCCCTCTGAAAAGAGGAACGGTAAGGATGATCTTCCTCCTGGTACTTTCTTCCTTTGGTCCCTTCACTTTTCATGGCATAGGGTGCCAGATATTTTTCCTCCTGTTCCTCCATATTTGTCCGGATATTATCGAATATCTCCATAAGACCTCCAAAAATCAAAAAACAATTTTAAACTTTAACGTGCTTGTCGGGTCTCCTGACCTGACAAGAAGACTGGTAAACCTGAAGGTTTACACTCCAAAAAAAATTATCTCCGGAAGAAATTTTTTGCCACAAAGAACAGGTTGGCAGGCCTTTCTGCCATCCGGCGCATAAAATAGGGATACCACTGGTCTCCGTAGGGGACATAGATCCTGACGTTATACCCCTGTTTGACCAGTTCCTCCTGTAGCTCTCTTCTTATTCCGTAAAGGAATTGAAATTCATAACTCTCTTTAGTTATATTTTCTTTTTTGGCAAAATCGATAGTTGCCTGGATCATCTTGTCATCATGGGTGGCGATTCCGTGATAGACCCCGCTTTTCAGCATCTGCTTCATCAATTTTACGAAATTTTCATCCACCTCTTTTTTCTTCCGGAAAGCTACTGTTTTCGGCTCCTTATAAGCCCCTTTGCATAGTCTTATCCTGATCTTCTGCTCCAGAAGTCTTCTCACATCCTCCTCGCTTCGGTAAAGATAAGACTGAATCACTGCTCCTACGTTCTGGTATTCCCTGTGCAGAGCAAAACAGATCTGCAGGGTCTTGTCAGTACGAGGGGAATCCTCCATATCGATCCGCACGAAGTTATCATGCCCTTTTGCCCTTTCGACAATCCTCTTAACGTTATTAAAACAGAAATCAAAATCCAGATCCAGTCCCATCTGGGTGAGTTTGCAGGAGACATTGGAGCCAACACCATTCTGACTGATTTTGTCCAATAGCAGAAGATAATCGTCTGCCGCTTTTACGGCTTCCTCCTTATTGGTCACATTTTCACCGAGACGGTCGAGGGTTGTCAGAAATCCTTTTTGATTCAGTTCTTTAACGGCCTGAATTGCCTGCTCCTGAGTCTCGCCTGAAACAAACCGGCGGGAAACCCTCTGGGCAAACTCAAATCCCAGAACGAAATTTTTTAGTTTCTCCTGACGGGAAAGGAAAAGAAGAGTGCTTTTCATAACCATTTGAAAACTCCTTAATGTTCATTTACTTAAAGAGTTCTTAAAAAAGATTACAATGGTCGGGCAGGGTGCCCGACCTACGAAAGTTACTTATCGTGGACGTAGGCGTCCGCCTGAGGCGGACCAGCCCCGCAAGATAGATTTTTCAAAGACCTCCAAGAAACCTGACCTAAAGGTTAAAAGATAGCGTGACCTTATGGCTTCCGCCCAAGACAGGGTGACTTAGATATCCATAGTCGAACCTTAAATTCTCCAATTCCAATCCAGTGCCCAAAGAGTAGCAGGCTGGAGATGTTTTCATCCCGAATCTTAGAGCCAGGTTACGGAAAACTTTTATCTCCTGCCCGAACCTCAATTCCTCTTTCTCTGATTTAGTTTTGTACAGTTCTGCCGAGAGGAGAATCTGCTTATAGGGATATAGGGAAATGCCAGCCGAATAGGAGAAAGGGATTCTGTCTGAATTCTTTATCAGCTCTGGCTGATTTATGTTTTTCAAAGCCAATCCGATCTGGATTTTTTCCTCTATCTCGTAAAGCGAGCCTAAATCCAATCCCAGGGTTTTGAAATCGTCGTAGGGTGAAGGAAAAGAGAGTTGAAAATATTTCAGATTTGTTCCCAGAGAAAGATGTTCAGACACTTTTATTCCGAATCCGATTATTATCAGGTTCTCTTTATAGTAATCATTTTTTCCAAAGATATTATATCCTGCGCCTAAGGTCAATCTTTTATTTAGAGGTAATGTCAAATACAGATCTCCCTGGGAAAGCTCATCCAATCCAAACAATTTAGACCAGCTTAGCTGTATTTCCTTTTTAGAAAAAAGTCCTGTAGATGCAGGATTGGATAAAAGATGAGAAGACTCCGAGCTAAGGGAAGAAGTAGCCCCTGCAAGGCTTAACCCTCTGGCACTGCCCGGTTTTTCCTCAAATGCTCCGGAAGAAAACTCAAAAGAAATCAGGCAGAATAAGAATGTAAAAATTAATCTTCGCATGAAAAACTACCTTTTAGCCACTGCTATAGTTGTTTTTTTTGAAAGGTTACTTGACCCGGAAGTCTTGAGATACAGAATATATATGCCAACTCTTACTATATTCCCATTATTATCCTTACCATCCCAGACAATTTCTCCTGAGACCTGAGGAGATTTGTCCATCAAGGTCCTGACCTGCCTTCCCCTGACATCATAAATCTTCAAGGTCAGTTCAGATTTGAAGGGGATATCAAAGCTAATTCCTGTTTGGTCC
>MEWM01000066.1:15422-15711 GCA_001775355.1 candidate division Zixibacteria bacterium RBG_16_43_9
TATGAGTCAAACAAGCTATTCTTCCTGCAAGGCGTGGAACCTTTGGGATCAACTGATCTCCACCAGTTATTCTGATCAGAGGATACTCTTTCTGGACTGACTCTTTCCTGGGAAATACCTTTTATATCCGCATCCGCGGCGTAGCTCAATTCATCTACTGTAAAACCCAGGCTATCCTGGAAGATGATCCAGTCTCCTCCGTTATTCAAAATATGCCAGCTGAGAGGTTCTATTACGTTACAGTTCGCCTCAGGGTAGCTCGAAAGAAATAAGGAGCGATTTTCAGTTA
>MEWM01000066.1:15858-16246 GCA_001775355.1 candidate division Zixibacteria bacterium RBG_16_43_9
TCACCAGGTAAGCAGAGGAATTCGTTAATGACTATTTCAGGAAGTGTCTGTCCTACCCGGATATTGATAAAAGCCTGATTGTTATACTCCTTTTCATCTTCGCCTATCTGTACATATAACCTGTAAACCCCCTTCGAGAAAGAAAGCTCCTTTGAAATGATAAAGTCCTGATTCACAGGTATCAGAGGAATGTATTCAGGGGAACCCAAGCTTTCGTTTCCTTCCAGAACTCCATCCAAATCATAATCACAGAAAAAGTAGAGCAGGTTCTCCTTTGAAATCGAGATACCGGTGTTTGTCACCTTAACCTTTAGTCTAAAAAAATCGTTCTCCTCAGGAGATTGTGGTTCTATAGACAGGTTTTGAGGTGAGATTGAAAGGTCATTAT
>MEWM01000066.1:16359-16587 GCA_001775355.1 candidate division Zixibacteria bacterium RBG_16_43_9
CCATCTCCGGCATCTTTGTTCCAGGAAAAGCTGGAGCTATTTTGCTGAGGGTCGATCAAGGTAACAGTCCCTGCACTATTGGTCAGAGAGAGTTCGACTTCAACTGCGGGGAAATTCTCTTCAGGATCATCCCCCCAGATTCCACTCCCATTACCCCAGTGATATTCGAAACTTTCAGAATCAGGAGGAACAGAGACTAACTTGCGAGCTAAGATAAGATAATTTTTC
>MEWM01000066.1:17004-17189 GCA_001775355.1 candidate division Zixibacteria bacterium RBG_16_43_9
ACCTTGCCCAGAGAGTTAGAAGAAAAGGGGAGGACTTTTGAAAATCAGAGCGGAGCTGGAATTCAAATGAGCTTTTCTCTTCAAAGGTCGCCGCAGATTTCCTTTTCCCGTACCGGGTTATTAGACGGAATAGAATATCTTTCAAGGGCCCAAATATAAAAGTAGAACTTATCAAGTGTTGAGAG
>MEWM01000066.1:17388-20080 GCA_001775355.1 candidate division Zixibacteria bacterium RBG_16_43_9
TCTGGAAGGGTATTCGTACTCAACCTCACCAATTTCTGAAAGAATATAATCCGGATTGGAAGGGCCTGCTCCGAAAAGGTGAACGTAATCCTTAGAATAGCTCCAGCCGGATAATTCCATCAGGGCCGGCTCGTCCCTGAAAATCAGCACCGAAGCCCAGCCGGTGGCGCCGTTGTTGAGAAAGGAATATTCGCTGGAGAGGGCTAATTTACCTTTTGTACCTTTAAGATAAAAGCTCAGGTTTCTATCATAAAATGAGGATACGTTTTTTAATCTACCCTCAGACCTCAACAGGCCAAAATTCAAGCCTCTAAATGATGCTGAAAGATTTAAAGCCCAGAGCTCCTGGGATAAAGCTCCTTTTTTATTTTTTGAGAGGATAATCTCAGGCTGAAAAAAGCCGAAATCAGATTGGATCAGAATCCCGTTGAACCTGCCTGAAATAGGATAAAGAAAAGAGCTCTGATTATCTTCCTGTTCAGCCCTGAGAAAAGGATGGTAGCCGATATTCAATCCCAGACCAATCTTTTCATCAAAGCTGCCTAATATGATTCTTTTAACGTATCCAAGGTTTAAAATCTCCAGGCTTCTTTTCTTTACCTGAGGATCGGATGTGCCCTCCCTTTGAAGCTCTAACTGGAAAAGGAATCTCTCTCTAACTTTAAATCTGGCGAGCACAAAATCAGAGGAATAATCCTGATCAAATCTCTGTCTACTTTGTAAGGAAATGCGTCCTCTTGCCTGGCTTAGTATCTTAGGCAGAAAAAAGCTTCCGGCTGGGGAATATATAGGTACGGTTCCTTCAGGGGAGAGTTTGGTGCCAGATGAATCTGTCAACTGCTCCATTTCAGACTGGGTAAAATCCGGTAAAAAAAGCAGCCGGTCTTTTTGCGGAGAGCTAGATGTTACTCCCTCGTGGAGGAGATCCAAAAGCTCTAAATATTCGATATAAGTTAAGTCCCCAGATAAAAGCCCTTCCTCTATGTCTTCCTCATTTTCATAAAATTGGGAGGAGATGGTTTGAGAAAATGTAAGTGAAAAGGGGACTAAGAGAAGTATGAAAAGATAGATTGCAAATTTTGACATTCAAAAAAGGATTTAACAGGATGAAACTCTTCTTCAGAAGACCTTAAGGTTCTCTTAAACCGTACTGGTCGATCTTTCTATATAAGGTCCGTTCTCCGATTCCCAAAATCTTAGCCGCCTTTTTACGGTTTCCGCCCACCATTTTAAGGGTTTTATCGATAAGCTCCTTTTCCATCTCCTCCAGGCTTACCTGAGGTTTGACCTCAACACTTTTGGATTCTTTTTTAGGCTCCGAGCTTCTTTCCTCTAAGAATTCCTTCCGCAAGGCAGAAATCTCCTTTCTCAAGCCTAAGAGAGCCTGGTAGATTAGCTCATGCTCGGCCGCAGTCACACTTTTCCCCGTAATTACGGGCAGATGCCTTTCGATTTGCACCTGCTTATCGATATATTTTAACACATCCTGGGCTTCAATGTAGCGGTCTGCAGAAAAAACCAAACTGCTCTCTAAGAAGTTCCTCAATTCCCGGACATTTCCGGGCCAGTGATATTTCAGCAAAAGCTCCATCGCCTCTTCTGTTACTCCTAAGATTTTCTTGGGGCTTTCCTGGTTCAGCTTCTGGATGAAATCATAGACCAGTATGGGGATATCCCTGGTCCTTTCCCTCAAAGGCGGGATGTCGATTTTCACCACGCTTAATCTGAAATAGAGATCGCTGCGAAAACTTCCCATCTCTACTTCTCTTTCCAGGTCTTTATTGGTAGCAGCTATAATCCTGACATCCACTTTGACGTCTTTAACCCCTCCTACTCTTAAGAAGGTCTTCTCCTCCAGAATCCTCAAAAGCTTAACCTGGATGGCAGGCTTTATCTCGGCTATCTCATCCAGAAAGATGGTTCCCTTATCTGCTCTTTCGAAAAGCCCTTCTCTGCGGCTTATTGCTCCGGTAAAGGCTCCTCTCTCATGTCCGAAAAGCTCGCTTTCCAGTACCCCTTCTGCAAAAGCTCCGCAGTTGGCGGCTATGAAAGAGTAATCTTTTCTTGGTGAATTATTATGAATTCCCCGAGCCACTAATTCTTTGCCGGTTCCACTTTCTCCGGTGATAGACACGGTGATGTTGGTCGGGGCAACCTGCAGAATCGCCTCCGCGATTTTTTTTAATTCCTCTGATTTCCCCACCAGGCCGCAGGATTCCAGGAATTCTTTTTCCTTGAGAAGTTTCTTAACCTTTATCCTGACCTCCTCAGGTGCCAGAGGTAGTTGAAGAAGGTCATCTGCGCCGCATCCTAAGAAAATCTCTCCCTGTTCTGGTATTTCCTCTGAAGCCACCAAGAGATCTGATCTCGGATTTTTGCTTGCAATCTTCTTTATCAGGCTCTCGCAGGGATAGTCCTCTATGCGAGAGTCCAGAATCACAATCTCCGAGGGTTCTTCTTTAAGTTTTTTCAACCCTTCAGTGCTGTTAAGGGCTAAGGAAAGCTCGAAATCAGGCAGGATTTTTTTCAGCTCCTGATGAAATTCATCCGATTTACTAATGCCCAATATTTTATGGTTTTCAGCCATATTCCCTTAAAAAAACATTAAAAAATAACAAAATGAAAACTCTTTAGCAATCTTTTTTAATTAAGCTCCTGTTAAAAAAGGAATCTGCCTAAGAGGTAAAACTGG
>MEWM01000066.1:20111-28198 GCA_001775355.1 candidate division Zixibacteria bacterium RBG_16_43_9
TCTGGCAAACCTAAAGGTTTGCACTCCAAAAATCCAGGTTCTGTCGTCGTGCCAGTCCGCTCTACGAGGAGCATTGTCTCCGTAGGACCGTAATGCTTTTATCGGCCTGAGGCGGACGACGACCACTTTAATATCTAAATTTTTTCCTTTTCACCCTTTTCTTAAGACCTTTTTTCTCGGTTACTAAGTTAAAATCTATCTCTCTTTCCTCTTTGTTCACTCTGATTAACTGAACTTTAACCCGCTCACCCAGATTATAAATCTTTCTGGAATGTCTGCCTACTAACCTTTTATTCTTCTCATCATACCTGTAATAGTCATCCTCCATAGAACTCTGGCGGACCAGGCCTTCTGCCAGGAGGTCATCCAGCCTTACAAAGAAGCCAAATGGCAAAATTCCGGAGATGACTCCGCTGAAATGCTCTCCTAATCTGTCTTTCAGGTACTCTATCTGTTTGAGTTTGATAGATTCCTGCTCAACTTCATCCGCTAACCTTTCCCGGTCTGAGGTGAACTTCCCGATAAAAGGCAGTTTTTCCTGAAGATAAGCTCTTCTCTCTGGGATATAATTTTTTGTTTCTTCAAGTTCCTTTAGAAGTCGGTGAATCAAAAGGTCCGGATACCTTCGGATCGGGGAGGTGAAATGGGTATAATGGGAAAAGGCTAAACCAAAATGACCGATGTTCTCAGGCTGGTAACAGGCTTTTTTCAAAGACCTCAAAAGGAGCTCATTTATAAGCTCCTCCTGTGGGGTTCCCTCAGCCGATTTCAGAAATCTCTGAATCCTCTTTGGACTCATTGTTCCCTCTTTTTTTTCAACCGGGAACTTATAACCTAAGGTGGAGATGAATTCCGCGAAGTTTTCAATTTTCTCTTTGTCCGGCTGGTCGTGAACCCGGTATAGAAAAGGGACTCTAAGAGAGCTGGCATATTTTGCCACGCACTGGTTTGCTAAAAGCATAAACTCCTCAATCAGCCTGTGGCTTTCCAGCCTCTCCTGTTTGAAGATGTCCAGAACTCTGCCATCCTTTCCCATAAGGACTTTAGCCTCTGGCAGGTCAAAGTCCAAACTTCCCTTGGATATTCTTTTCTGATGAAGAATTTGACTTAATTTCAGCATCTCCTTTAAAGTCTGTTCCAAACCTGAAAGATTTTTATTCGATTTACCAGTATCGAAAAAAGCCTGCACCTCGTCATAATTCAACTTTGCCCTGCTCTGAATAAGGCTTTTTGCAATCCGATACTTGATTACCTTCCCCTTAGGGTCTATTTCCATTAAGCAGGAATAGGTGAGCTTCTCTTCTTTGGGTCTTAAACTGCAGATCTGATTTGAAAGCTTTTCCGGCAGCATAGGAATGACCCTATCGGCTAAATAGATGCTGTTGCCTCTGGAAAAAGCCTCTTTGTCTAACCTGCTGTTTTCTCTAACATAATAAGAGACATCCGCAATATGAACTCCCAAGAGATAGTTTTCTCTCTCCAACTTTTCCAGGGAGATGGCATCGTCATGGTCTTTAGCGTCCCAGGGGTCGATGGTGAAACAGATTTTGTCTCTGAAATCGACCCTGGTGCGGTATTCCAGCTCCGGTATCCTGTGGGAGAGTTTTTCTGCTTCTCTATCGATTTCTCCAGGGAATTCGACAGGTAACTGGTATTCTCTGATCAGAGTAAGGATATCTACTCCGGGATCATCCGGATAACCCAGTATCTCCTGGATTTTCCCCTCCGGGTTCAGATATTTATCCTGCCATTCCTCCAGGGAAATGACGACCTTCTGCCCTTCTTCTGCCTCACCTGGCTCAGGTATATAGATATCACGGGTAAACCTTTTATCATCTGGCTGGACAAAAAAGAAATGTTTTCCCCGTTTGAAAGTTCCAACAACTATTTGATTAGCCCTCTCCAGGATTTTTATGATTGTTCCCTCTCTGCTTTTTCCGGTTCTCCTGCCGTAGATCCTGACTACGACTTTATCGCCATTCCAGGCTGTTCCCACATCATCTTTATTTATATAGACCTCTTCCTTGCCATCCTCGGCTTGCACAAAGCCGAATCCGGACTTATTAAGAGTGAGCTTTCCTACCACTAAATTGAGCTTTTCCGGCAAGCCCAGGCGATTCTTTTTGATCTTGACGATCGAGCCTTCCTGCAGCATCGAGCGAACAGTGCGGCGAAAAGCGCGATAATGTTCCTCAGGAATTTTCATCCCCTTTGCCAGTTCCCTTATCTTCAAAGGGCGATAGGCTTTCTCAGCCATAAAATTCAGTATCTTGACTTTGTCTATGGGCATAGGGTTAAAAAAATTTAAGAAAAGTTTTAAAATAATATCATAACTGGATAGAATTGTCAAGAGTTGAAAAAAAGTTTTTTGGGAACAGGTGATCTGAAGTAGGGTGCGTACAATCCTCAGGATGGGTTTCCAGGATAGAGCTCCTCCATCGAGTCCACCAAAGATGGACAATGGATGTCCATCAAATATGGACAAGAAATAGAATATATAGAGATATATATTAGAGATATTTATTTAGAGGGCTGTCTGGCAGAAGCTTTACAATCTTAAGTCAATCTATTGAAATCGCTAACAAGATAACAGAAGGTAGGTCGGGTTGCGTTAGCCACCCGACTACGGATTAAAATGTCCCGTCCCCATTGTTCTTCAAGATGGAAACAGTGTGGCTGCTATAATTTGCAGTAGCTATGTCCAAATCTGAATCTCCATCCAGGTCTGCACAAAAAAGAGAAATAGGACAATTCCCTGTGGCATAATCAACTTTAGGTTGAAAAGTCCCGTCCCCATTGTTCTTCAAGACGGATACATTGTTGTCCCTCTCATTTGCCACAACTAAATCTAAATCACCATCTTTGTCCAAGTCTGCGTAAAAAATAGAAATTGGACCGTCTCCTGTGCTATAGTTGACCGCCGGGGCAAATGGGATTGAATCGGGGTTTGGTTGAGACGACTGGGAATAAAGGACATTTGACAAAGTAAGGAACAAAGCTAAAAAGAGAAAAATGATAAATAGGGGTTTAGTGTTGAAGTAAATGGATTGCTTCGTCGTCCAAATGGACTCCTCGCAATAAGAATCTAATATCAAAAGCATCTTGCCCTCCTGGGGTTAGAAGGTTACTGTTGGAGTGCACGCAGGGCCATATTGCATCAGCATCAAGGTCAAATTCGACAAGCTGATGAGCTCCGATCTGTGCATGTTTTTCCGTTTTCTTAGTTTCAAATATAATATAGTTCATTCTTCTCTTTTGTCAAGAAAAACCTGGGTTTTTGTAGGGACAGCCCTTGTGGCTGTCCGAGTTTTATTCGGACAGGGACGAGCCCTGTCCCTACGAAGTCCTCCAAGCCGGTAACCTCATGCTGCTCTCAGCATGGGTCAATCGTCCCACCTTGGGGCAAGGTGGGACTACCGAGTTGACCTCACCCTGACCGTTTGGCTGAGCTCACGGCGAAGTTCTCTCCTGAAAGGAGAGGGAACAAAAACAAAGTTTAAATTTGACTTTGATTTTGCGGGTGACTATATTGCTGCTTCAAAATAATGGGAAGAAAATATGTCTTTTTTTGAAGATCTGGCAATAGGACAATATCATCCCGGAGATTCCATAATCCATAGAATAGATCCCAGAATTAAACTACTTTTAGTCCTGGTGATGGTGCTTTTTGTTGCGGTGGCGGTGAATATCAAACTCTATTTATTATGGCTCATTCTTTTCTCAGGCTTATTCCTTTTATCGAAAATTCCAGTGCAGATTTTGTTGAAAAGCTTGAAGTCATTTATCTTTTTTTTCATTTTTATCTTTTTACTTCAGGTGCTCCTGACTTCTGAGAGTTTTGGCACCTATTTTTATTTTGGATATTTCCAGATTGGATGGGAAGGAATTCTGAACGGACTGGTCTATTCTCTCAGGCTTCTTCTTTTTATCTCCGGTGCGATCTTCTTAAGCCTTTCCACCTCGCCGATGGAGCTTTTAGATGGGGTTTTAAAGCTTTCAGGCCCTCTGAAAAAATTAAAACTGCCAGTGGAGGAGTTTTCCCTGATGAGCATGATCTCCATCCGGTTCATCCCGCTCCTTTTAGAAGAAGGGGTGAATTTAAAAAAAGTCCAGATGGCTCGGGGTGCAGATTTCGAGGGAAATTTAGTTCAGCGTGTCAAGAAAACCTTTCCTCTTCTGATACCCTTGTTCATCTCCTCCTTCCGCAAAGCAGATGATCTGGCACTGGCTTTGGAGGCAAGAGGTTTTCAAAGCGGGGAGAAGAGGAGCTCCTATCAGAGGTTAAAATTCAAAAAAGAAGATTACCTTTTTGCTGTAATAATTATCCTGTTTTCCTTTTTATCTTTCAGGATCATCCTTTAAAAGAATGTCAAGAAATGTCAAACTGAAAATAGAATATGACGGGACCGGCTTCTCCGGATGGCAAAAGCAACCAAAATTGAGAACGGTTCAGGGGGAGATAGAAGATAAATTAACCGGGATTTTGCGGGAGAAGATAACTTTGATCGGCTCTGGCAGAACTGATGTCGGCGTGCACGCTCTGGAGCAGGTGGCGAATTTTAAAACTGAGACAAAATTAAATCTGGTTTCTATGCACAGAGGTTTAAATTCTCTTCTTCCGAAGGATATTCTCATAAAAGATGTCGAAGAGGTAGATTCAGATTTCAACTCAAGATATGGTGCCAAAAGCCGGGTTTATAGATATAAAATCTGCTTCGGAAAAGATATCTTCCTGAGAAGGTTCGCCTGGGAGGTATCCTATTGTCTGGACCTTTCGAAGATAAAAAAAGCTACCAAGATAATTCTGGGAAGACAGAATTTCACTTCCTTCTGTGTGGGCAAATCTGCAAAGCCGAATAATCACTGTTTTGTTTTCCGAGCCTTTTGGAAAAAAGATGGAAACAAACTGGAGTTTGAAATAGAAGCAGACCGATTTCTGCATACGATGGTTAGAAGTCTGGTAGGGACTTTGATCGATGTAGGAAGAGGGTATTTCAGTTTAAAAGATTTTGCAGATATCCTCAAAGCTAAGGACCACAAAAAAGCAGGCTTGACTGCACCAGCTAAAGGATTATATTTAGTCCGAGTCAATTATTGAAAGGAGAGCTTATGAAGATTTTTTTGGATACAGCAAATTTCGAAGAGATAAAAGAGGTGGCAACCTGGGGAATTTTGGATGGGGTTACTACCAACCCGACCCTGCTTTCAAAGGAGAAGGAGGATTACAAAACTCTGCTCAAGAAAATCTGCGAGGTGGTGGATGGTCCCATAAGTGCAGAGGTGGTGAGTTTAGACCCGGATGGTATGGTAAGGGAAGCTTCTGAGCTGGTCAAAATAGGTAAAAATATCGTTATCAAAGTCCCTATCTCCACAGAAGGATTGAAAGCGATGAGAATGCTCTCAGACAAAGGGATAAAGACCAACTGTACCCTGGTCTTTTCACCTATCCAGGCACTTTTGGCCGCAAAGGCAGGAGCATCTTTTGTAAGCCCTTTTGTTGGAAGGTTGGATGATGCCAGCCACATCGGGATGGAAATAGTGGGGCAAATCGTGACGATCTTTCAGAATTACGATATTTCGACTGAGGTCTTAGTTGCCAGCATCCGGAATCCTCTGCACGTAGTTGATGCCGCCCTTATGGGAGCGGATATCGCCACTATGCCGTTCAAAGTTTTACAGCAACTGGTAAAACATCCCTTGACAGACGTGGGGATTAAGAATTTCTTAGCTGACTGGGAAAAGGTCAGGAAAGGGTAAGGACTTTAGAAGGGCGGAGAGTAAATCATCGTAGCGTTGCCATTCCCATCCTACGGTGGCTACGCCAGACGTAGTCTCCGTTTCAGGATGGCAACGAGAAGAATTGAGAAAGGATCAAATCATGATAGCCAGATATACCCTGCCGCAGATGCAGGAACTGTGGTCAGATGAGAATAAGTTCAGAAAATGGATCGAGGTCGAGATCTTAGCCTGTGAAGCCCAGGCAAAATTGGGAAATATCCCTAAGAGCGTTGTCCCGCGCATAAGAAAGAAAGCCAATTTCAATGTAAAGAAGATCAACCAGATCGAAAACAAAGTTCATCACGATGTGGTCGCCTTTCTGAACAATTTAGCTGAGTATATCGGTGAGGATTCGAAATACGTTCACCTGGGGATGACCTCTTATGACGTGGTTGATACTGCTCTTTCTATGATATTAAGAGATGCTGGGGATATCATCCTCAAAGATCTGGAGGAGTTGAACAAAGTTATCAGGAGGAGAGCTTTTCAATATAAAATGACTCCGATGATCGGCAGGACCCACGGGGTTCAGGCTGAGCCGATTAGTCTGGGCCTGAAATTTGCCTTATGGTATTCTGAGATAGAGAGAGATATCGAAAGATTAAAAAAAGCTATAAAAATTGTCGCTGTAGGGAAACTCTCCGGTGCCGTTGGGAATTTTGCCCATTTAAGCCCCAAAGTTGAAGAATATGTCTGCAGAAAAGCAGGTCTTATGCCTGCATCTGTTTCCACCCAGATTCTGCAAAGAGACAGACATGCAGAATTTGTAACCTGTATGGCGATAATCGCCGGAGCAATCGAGAAGTTCGCCACGGAGATAAGAAATCTTCAGCGTACAGAGGTCTTAGAATTAGAAGAAGGGTTTGTAAAAGGGCAAAAAGGCTCCTCTGCTATGCCGCACAAGAGAAATCCTTTTATGTGCGAAAGGTTATCTGGAATGGCAAGGGTAGTAAGAGGCGATGCCTTGGCGGCTTTAGAGAATATGAATTTATGGCATGAAAGGGATATCACTAATTCCGCAGTGGAAAGGGTCATTCTGCCGGATTCCACAAGTCTGGTAGATTATATGCTGGTAAATTTCACCAGGATTATGAAAAATCTGACAGTCTATCCGAAAAATATGCTGAAGAACATAGATTTGACCAAAGGCTTGGTTTTTTCCCAAAGGGTCTTGACTAAATTGACCAAAAAGACACATACCAGAGAGGAAGCCTATGCCTACGTGCAGGAAAATGCGACCAGAGCCTGGGAAACTGGCGAGAGCTTTAAAGAATTAGTCCTTAAAGACCAAAGGATCAAAAAATATCTGAGCAAAGAGGAGATTCTGGATTGCTTTGATTTGAAATATTATCTCAGAAATGTGGATTATATTTTCAAAAGAGTGTTTAAAAAGAAAAAATAAGAGGTTATAAATTGTCATCACGGATCGGGATTTGTACACCTCTTGTTTATTAGGTAAGAAGACAAATGGCTAAAGAAGGTTTAAATATCATATTTTTCAGCTTGATTTTAACTATCGTATTTTTTTTGCTTTCGGTATTGACCAGAAGCAAAATTTTCTCAGGTATAACGGTTCTTTTTCTGGTGATTACACTTTTCATCGTTTTCTTTTTCCGTGACCCGGACAGAGAGATTACTCAGGGAGAAGGGATAATCCTTTCTCCGGCAGATGGGAGGATTGTGGAGATCGCACCTTTTTCTGAGAATGGTTTTTTAAATTCAGGCGGTACCAAGGTTTCGATTTTTTTGTCTTTGTGGGATGTGCATATAAACAGAAATCCGATTAGCGGGGTGGTCAAGTATTCCAAATATATTCCCGGCGGGTTTAATGCGGCTTATAAAGAAAAAGCCTCCTTTGAGAATGAACAAAACGAGCTGGGGCTGGAAAATGAGCAGGTTAAACTTATCCTGAAACAGATCGCCGGGACTATTGCCCGCAGGATTGTCTGCCGAATAAAAGAAGGAGACCAGGTTAAAATCGGAGAGAGGTTCGGGATGATAAAGTTCGGCTCAAGGGTGGAGATTTTTCTGCCGGAAAAGGTCAAGGTTCTGGTGAAGGTAAATCAAAAGGTCAAAGCTGGAGAGACCGTAATCGGGACGTATGACGTGTGCCATCCCTGGCCAGAGAGCCGGACCTTTGGTTAAAGCGAGACATCAGTTCGCTGGTTGTTGGTCTCAGACCAACAACCTGGCCTGAACCCGCCCTGTTGGTCTGGAGACCAACAGGGAGCAAAGAAATTGTAGTCGCTCGATTTATCGAGCAGAAATACCCCTCCCTTGATGGCCGATAAAAGCATCACGGCTCGTAG
>MEWM01000066.1:28231-31831 GCA_001775355.1 candidate division Zixibacteria bacterium RBG_16_43_9
GAGAGGGAACTAAGCCCAATGAATTGGGCAACTACACCAGAAGACTTAGATGAGAAACTCTGGCTGATTGCTGGTCTCCTGACCAACAACCTGTTCCTAACCTGCTCTGTTGGTCTAGAGACCAACAGAGAGCCAAAGGGTCTTAGATGAGAAATTTTAAAGGGATTTTTCCAGGTGTTTTCTCAGTGGGGAATATGCTCTGCGGGTTTTTATCCATCTTGCAGAGTTTCGAAGGGGAGGCAATCCATGCGGCCTGGCTCATAGTCCTGGCTGGCTTTTTTGATGCCTTAGATGGTAAGATCGCCCGTGTTTCCAAGAGCGCATCCAGATTCGGAATCGAGCTGGATTCTTTTGCGGATTTCGTCTCTTTTGGAATAGCCCCGGCAGTTATTTTTTATTCTTTCAGGCTTTTTATCCTGGGAACCTGGGGCTGGCTCATCGGTTTTATTTTCATCATCTGCGGGGCTTTCAGGTTAGCTCGTTTCAATATTCAAGCCAGGTTAGAGGATAAGCCCTATTTCATTGGATTGCCCATTCCGGCAGCAGCTATAACCCTTTGCGGGTATACTCTTTTCTCTTACGAGCTCTGGGGAGAACTTAGGTATCCTGAGGTTTTAATCACCATGATAATAGTCTTCTCTGCGCTTATGGTCAGCGGAGTAGAATATTTTACTTTGCCCAGATTTTCCTTGAATTCCAGGAAAAATATGATTAAACTTATGTTGATCCTGGGAGCTTTGATTGCAGTATTGATAAGACCCAAATTAGTTATCTTTCCCATAGGGATTATCTATGTGCTCTCCGGAATTATAAGGGAGATTTATTATATAGTGCATGTCGAGCCAAAGATAGATGATAACCTTCTGAGGCGCAGGGAGGAAAAGTTCAAAATAGATAAAACAGATTTATCCTGAAAAATAAGGTCAATAAAAAGAGAAGAATATGAGCAAAGAAAAAAAGTCATACCAAGCCACAGTTTACGTAAGATTAAAAGAAGGTGTCTTAGACCCTCAGGGCACCACCATAAAAAGGGCTTTAGGAGATATGGGGTATAATGGGGTTGAGGAGATAAGGAGCGGTAAATTCTTTGAGGTAAGCTTTCTCTCCGCTAACAGAAAAGAAGCCTTAAAGTTGGTCAATCAGATCTCGGATAAGCTTTTAGCTAATCCGGTAATCGAAGATTTCAAGGTGGAGATCTAAGATGAAGTTCGGAGTGGTCATTTTCCCGGGATCCAATTGCGATTATGATGCTTATCAGATTATAAAAACTATAATGAAAGAGGAGGTGGGGTTCCTCTGGCATCAGGATAAAGATCTGAATGGCTGTGATTGCGTGATCCTGCCGGGCGGGTTTTCCTATGGTGATTATCTGCGCACCGGTGCGATTGCCCGGTTTGCCCCGATTATGCAGGAGATATTCAACTTTGCGGAAAAAGGAGGGTTGGTCATAGGGATCTGTAACGGTTTTCAAATCCTTCTGGAAGCCGGGCTTTTGCCTGGGGCTATGCTTAGAAATTCGTCTTTAAGGTTCGTGTGTAAGTGGGTTCACATAAAGGTCGAACAGGAGAAAACTCCTTTCACCAACAACTGTCAAAGATCTCAGGTTCTGAAGATACCTGTGGCTCATACAGATGGTAACTATTTTATCTCAGAGGAAGGACTAAAGAAATTAAAAGAGAATAACCAGATAGTCTTTCATTACTGCAGCCCCCAGGGGGAAATCGACCCGGTATATAACCCAAACGGGGCACTGGAAAATATTGCCGGCATCTGCAACCTGAAAAGGAATGTCCTCGGAATGATGCCCCACCCGGAAAGGGCCGGCGAAAAGATCTTAGGCTCAGAAGATGGAAGATATGTCTTTAATTCCATCATCACTTTCGTCAAGAGGAAGGCAAATTGAAGAAATCTGAAATAACTTCAATCGTGATCGCCTTACTTTTAGCCGCGGTTATCGGCGGGCTGATCGGCGATTTAATCGGGACTTTCATACCTGAGGGTGCGGTCAGGATCCTTTTCAAAGAGAGCATTAACATAGGTTTTAAAGCTATCTCTTTTGATTTTTATTCAATCTCTTTGACTTTCGGGCTGATGGTTAAGATAAATTTCGTCTCCATCCTGATGGTTATTCTGGTCATAGTTTATTTCAGATGGTGGTACTTATAATAAAAGGTGTTAGGTGATAGGTAAGAAAGATTAATAAGAGGGAACTGGAGTGTAAAGCCGTCAAGGTCTTGAGACTTTAGCTTTACCTTTCTACAGGTGGTTAGCTTTAACAAAAGGTAATAGGTGATAGGGAAAAGAAAATGGGAATTTTTTCGGAAAAAGATATAAAAAAGATTTCTGCCTGTCTTAAGCCGGAATCTGTCTGTCAGGAAAAAGACCATCACCGGCTGAAAATAGTTAACCGCAAGGGGAAAAGGAGTGTTGTCTTAGAGCTTTACCCGGAGGCAACCCTGGGGAAGACCAAAGGTCCTTTGGTTGTGGTTTATACCTCTAACTGCCATCTGCAATTGCACAATGTATCGGGCTATGTGATCAGCGAGGAATTAGGGGAGGTCACTTTTGTAGGAGAGGATGTGGGAAAAATCTCAGGCCTGGTGGTGGAGAAAGAAGCTGGCTGCGCTTTCTATGCTAACGTTAAAAGGGAGCTTATCTCTGGTGATTTTACCAGATTAGGGGTGGAGGTAATGTTATCAGGAGTAGCGCTTTCTTTAGCTGAGGAGATTTTAGAGAAGAAAAAAACTTGAGTTGGTAGCATAGACATTCCTGTCTGTGCTTTGACAGAAAGGCAAAGCCTGGCGCCCAAAGGGCGGGCGGGCTCGTAGCCACAAGAACGTCTGACCTACCATGTTTTAAGTAGTCGATAAAAGCTTTACGACCCGTAGGGCGGAAACCTTCAGGTTTCCATCTTTTTATTTAAAAATGTAAGGCTGAAGTCTTCGCCAGGATCCTGTGGACAAGACCTTGAGGCCTTCCGCTACAAATGAAATAACGTCCGGGGTAACCTCCGAGAAGCGGAGACTACGTCTGGCGTAGCCACCGTAGGACCGGACGTAACAAAATATAAATAAAAAAGCCCCCGTAGGGGGCTTTTTTACTGGGTGCAGGTCAGGTGATGGTGGTTGGGGAAGGGATTAGATACTTCTTTGCCTGAAAAACACAACCGAAACCAACCAAAAGAGCTAAAAGATAGAATATCCAGTGTATATAGGGAATTAAGAACAGGATATATAGAATTATAAGTCCCACCAGCAAAGACCAGACCGGGGCTGGAATGCCATTGGTTTTGAAAAGCTGTAGGACCCTTTCACCCAGGGCATACCCAACAAAAATCTTGGCAATATAGAAAAGAACCAGATAGGCAAATAGAACAATTATCGATATGGGGATACCGATAACTGTGAAGAGCAAGATGATGAGGGCAATCGGTATGCAGATCACAAAAACAAATCCTAAACCCAGATTTTTCAGGAAATCTTTAAACACCGATTCTTTAGCTGCCTTAACCTCTCTTTTAGCAATAAGGAGCATGAAAAGCCCGGTCAAAAAGGAGGCACAGAAGAACAAGAATTTCCAGAAGAGCTTACCCAAGGTCAA
>MEWM01000067.1:0-18309 GCA_001775355.1 candidate division Zixibacteria bacterium RBG_16_43_9
CCGGTCATGCTTAAAATCATCCATCCTCCTTAAAGTTTTCTTCAATTATTAACTGTCTGACCTGATTTGTCAATCTCTATTTTACAATCATTTCTCTGATTACGTCGAGATAAGGGAAATTCATGAACTGCCCCGGCAAAAAATTCATTGATCAAGAAATGTAGGGGTTCAAAATTTTGAATCCCTACGACTGATTTTTTCTACTCCTCTTCCACCTCAAATTGAACCACCCGGAAGGAGATTCTGACCTCTAAGTAGGCGAAAACCGTGCCGCTGAACACAAAAGCAGTTCCGACTAAAAAAAGAATCAGGGGGAAAAGCTCTCCTTTGAAAAGCAACCCCAGGTCTCTTAGGGCTATGAAGAGCGAGGTCAGCATGAAGAAAATCATGCCGGTATAGAGATTCAAAATCGAATTTTTGTTCAGCCGAGCCCTTCTCAAAAGCTGTCCCACCTGCTTTTCAATGCTTTTTAATCTTCTTACCTGAAATTTATTCAGTTCTTCAGTCAATTTCAATTCCCTTTTCTCTTCGTTCAGTTCCCGGATGGCACTGATGATGTTGGAGTATTTATTTTGCAAACCCAAAAGAAGCAACCCGCACGCGGATATCATCACCACCGGGGCTAACATATCGCTGATAAACTTGGTTATCTCTATACCTGAAGCCATTGGAACCTCTTTTTTCTACTTAATCGGTAATCCGGATTTGTTTCTGCATTCTGCAGGATGGAAGAACCGACCCACGTTGGAGGCAACGTGGGTTTACCGATCAAGACAAGGCCTTGGCCTTGCATCTTTGCGTAGGGGCGTATTGCAATACGCCCCTACAGCTTACGGTAAGTCAGACATTCCTGTCTGACCGTTACAGAGGGGCGGAGCTGAATTCCACCCCTTGATCTGTGTTTTTACCCGGATAAAAATTCACCAATGGTGAAGTGCGAGCCGGTCACGCAGAGAACATCGTCCTTTTTCATTTTTCTTAGAGCACTCTGGTAAGCTTCCTTTACTCCAGAAACAGCACTATATCTCAACCCTAACTTTCGAGCCGTATCAGCCAGCAAATCAAGGTTGGCTGAGCGGGGATAATAGGGTTGAGTCAAAATGACCTCCTCGGCAATTTTACCCATAATCTGGAGCATCGTTCTGTAATTTTTATCGTCCATCACCCCAAAAACGAAATATATTTTTTTATCCGGCAATAATTTTTTCAGAGCAGAAACCAGATTATTAATCCCGTCCGGATTATGAGCCACGTCTAAGATGACCAGAGGATTTTTTCTGTATATTTCCAATCTTCCGGGCCAGTTGACCTTGCTTAACCCCGAAAGAATCGCTTTTTTATTAACTTTAAACCCTTGACGAGTAAGATTCTCTGCGGCTAAGATAGCGCAGGCAGCATTTCTGACCTGGTGCTCACCTGCTAAATTGAGTCTTATTCCAGAATAGGTATCTGTTCTGGTCTTAAGATTAAACTTTATCCCTGCAATGGAACTTTCTATGATCTCCCATTTGGAATCTTTGAAAACCGAAAAGAGCTCTGATTTTTTCTGTCGGCATAATGACTCGATTACCTTAAAAGACTTTACTCTTTCTATTGAGGTCACTGTAGGAACATTGTCTTTTATGATTCCTCCTTTTTCCCTGGCGATCTTTTCCAGGGTCTTACCCAATCTATCAGTATGCTCCAGACCGATATTGGTAATTATAGCCACTTCCGGCTTTAAGATATTTGTGGAATCAAGCCTTCCGCCTAAGCCGGTTTCCACAACTGCCAGCTCGATTTTCCTGTCAGCAAAATAGGAAAAGGCTAAGGCTGTAGTTACCTCAAAAAAGGTATACTTTTTCTTTAGAATCTCTTCTTTCAAATCTGAGACGAAATCTGTCAGGTAATCTTTTTCTATGAGAGATTCCCTTACCCTGATCCTTTCTCTGAAATCTATAAGATGAGGTGAAGTATAAAGCCCGCAGGAATATTTTGCTTGTCTCAAAATTGAGTAAAGCATCGCACAGCAGGAGCCTTTCCCATTGGTCCCGGCAACATGAATCGAGGCAAACTTAAGATGGGGATTCCCCAGTCTTTTCATCAGAGAAAAAGTATTCTCTAGGCCCAACTTTATCCCAAACTTCTCCAGACTAAAAAGGAAATCAACTGCCTGCTGATAGTTCATCTTGAATTTAAAGGATAAAAGGTTTATAAAGATTCAGCTTGTTTTAGCCGGGGGCAAGAGATATTCCAATAAAAGAGAAACGGTTTTTTTTAAATCTTTTCTTTCCACGATCTTATCCAAGAACCCGTGTTCTAAGAAAAATTCTGAGCTTTGGAAACCAGTCGGCAGCTCCTGTCCAATGGTCTGCTGGATCACCCTGGGTCCGGCAAATCCTAAAAGAGCTTTTGGCTCGGCAATTATGACATCACCCAGAGAGGCGTAGCTTGCCATAACCCCGGCCGTGGTGGGGTTGGTGAGAACGGAGATAAACGGAATGTTAGCATCATAGAGTTTAGCCAGAAGTCCACTGGTTTTCGCCATCTGCATTAAAGATAGGATCCCCTCCTGCATCCTGGCTCCACCTGAGCAGGATACAATCACCAGAGGTATTTTTCTTTCCAGCGATCTCTCGATGGCTCTGGCCACCTTCTCACCAACTACCGAGCCCATGCTCCCGCCGATGAATCCAAAATCCATCACTCCGAAGCTGACCTCTTTGTTTTCGATTTTACCAATCCCCACGATCACCGCATCGTTCAGCCCGGTTTTCTTACGCGAATCTCTTATCCGGTCCGGATACCTTTTGGAATCTTTGAACTTAAGCGGGTCAGTGGAGATCAGATTATTATCATACTCTTCTAATTTCCCTTGGTCCAGCAGAAGCTCGATATAATCTTTGGATTTTATCCTGAAGTGAAAATTGCACCGGTGACACACCCAGAGGTTTTTTTCTAACTCTTTCACGTAGATGATCTCGCCACAGCTCTCGCATTTAGTCCATAACCCATCCGGGATCTCCTTTTTCTGCTGCGAGACCAGGCCATTCTTAGGTTTTTTGAACCATTCCATAGATTTATCTCTTAGAGCTTTTTCTCCATTATAATGGCATCTTCTACCGGAAAGCGGTAATAATTTTTCCTTCTGCCGATCTGCTCAAAACCGAATTTCCTGTAAAGCGTCAAGGCGACTGAATTGGATACTCTCACATCCAGGGTCACGCTTTTGCAGGCCTGCTTTAATCCCTGCTCGATTATCCATTCCATCAGTTTTTTGGCTATTCCCTGACAACGGTGCTCTTTATCTACAGCAATGTTGGCTATCTGCAGCTCATCCTCGATCTTCCATAAACAGGTATATCCGACTAATTTCCCGTCTTTCCTTGCCACTGCTGGATAAGTAAAATCTTTATTAATGTCCTCCAGAAAAGACTCCTTTGTCCAGGGGTCAGAGAAGCTTTCCTTTTCTATCCTGAGGACTTCCTCTAAATCTCCTTCTTTCATCCTTTCAAAGGTCAAATCCTTGTTCTGCTCAGACATTTTTGAACTTCAATTCCTGCTCGGAGCTTCTCAGATATAATGGTTCTACCTTGTCTAAATCCTCAAATTCAGATAGTTTAAGCTTTTCTAGTCCCAAAGAAGCTATAGCTGTTCCGCTGGGCAGGTTCTTCTCTCCTTCTAAGAAATGAGCTTTTTCTCCATAAAGCTTGCTCAGATTCTCCTTGAAAACCTCTAAACCCAGACCTAAGAATATAACCTCCTCTGGAATTTTGGCAACAAGTTTTTCTATGCTTGTGACCCAGTAGTCTGAGACTCTCTTTATTCCGCCATCTCTGGAATCATAAACCGCTGAGTAGACCTCATTTTTTTTCGCATCTAAAATCGGAACCAAAGGATATGAGGAAGAACTCTGAAAATATACTAAACCATCTAAGGTAGGCACAGAAATTAAAGGTTTTCCTGAAGTGAAACAAAGTCCTTTTGTAGTAGCCAGTCCAATTCTTAAGCCAGTAAAAGAACCAGGACCTATGGAAATTGCAATCCCATCCAGCTCCCCTAACTTTAAGGAAGCTTCATTTAAGACCTTGTCTATGCTGGGCAGAAGAATCTGGGCATGTGTCTGCCCGGCATTAAACCTGAGTTCAGATAAGACCTTATCATCTTCCACAATCCCTAAAGCTAAAAAAGGAGTTGCAGTATCTATGCCTAAGATTTTCATAAGAAGTCAGCTTTGGAAATCCGCAGGTGCTGATTTTGTAGGGCCGGGTTTGAACCCCGCCCCTACGCACATCGAACAGACAGGAATGTCTGTTCTACCAGTCAAAATTCCTCTATCCTTATCTCCCTTTCATTTTCTGATAAAATCTTCAGATGAATGTCTATCCTCTTCTCCGGCAGGAGCGCAGATGCTTTTTCCGCCCATTCGACTATGCAGACCCCGTCCCCGTAAAAGTATTCCTCATACCCCAAGTTAATAATCTCAGATAATTTCTCCAAGCGAAAAAGGTCTATATGATAAACCTTGTATTTCCCCTGATATTCGTTGATCAGAACGAAACTCGGGCTTACCACAAAATCTTTTACGCCTAACCCTGAACAGATTCCCTGGGTAAGGCAGGTCTTGCCGCTTCCCAAAGGACCGAACAGGGCGACCACCAGCCCTGGATAAAAAACCTGAGCTATCTTTTCTCCGAGCTTCTTAGTTTCCTCTGGAGATGAGGTTATGATTTTCTTTTTAAACAAATCTAATTTATCCGTATCCGGGCTTCTATTATATTTTGGGACGAAGGATTGTTACCGGGAGAATCATCTCCTCCAAGGAGATACCTCCGTGCTGAAAGCTGTTCTTGTACTGCCTCTCATATTCACTCTGTTTCGTCGGATAGACGAAATAGTAATCCTCCTTAGCGATGATGTAGGTAGTGCTCATAGTATAAGTAGGAAGTTTGTATCCCCTGGGATCTTTGATCAGGAGAGCATCCTTCTGGTCACAATTGAGGTTATCCCCATATTTATATCTCAAGTTGGTGGAGGTATCCTTCTTGCCATGAGCTACTGTTCCCCTGGTGCCCAGAACACTGCCATGGTCAGTAGTTAAGAGGACTGTGCAATCCTGCCTGGATAGATACTTCAATATCTCGAAAAGAGAGGAGTGCAAAAACCAGGACCTCATCAAGGAACGGAAAGCCCCCTCATCCGGTGCGATTTCTTTGAGAATCTCAGACTCAGACCTTCCGTGAGCTAAGATATCCAGGAAATTGTAAACTATGGAAAGAAGTGAACCGTTTCTGTAAGATGATATCTTCCGGGCTAAATTATCCCCCTCAGCGATATCCAGCACCTTGACATATTTGGGCTCGGTCTTAAAAGTAAGCTTCAACCTTTGCAGCTGGGCGTCCAGAAGCTGTCTTTCATATCTATTCCGGCTGGACTCATCTTCGGACCCGGCTTTCCAGAGCTCCGGATAGAGCCTTGCGACTTCTGATGGAAAAAGTCCGGAGAAGATCGCATTTCTGGAATAAGGGGTGGCAGTTGGAAGTATGGAATAGTAATATTCCCTTTTTAAATTAAAGTACTGGTTCAATATCGGCTCGATGAACAGGTACTGATCCAGCCTCATGCAATCGACCACGATGAAGAAAACCGGTTTTTTCTCCAAAAGCAAAGGATAGAGGTATTTGGGAACGACGTCTACGGACAGCGGAGGGGAGTCTTTCTTCTCGACCCAGTCCACATAATTCCTTTCCACGAATCTGCCGAACTCCAGGTCACATTCTCTTCTCTGAGTGAAATGTGTCTCGGACAAACCTATCTCTTTAAAATCCTCCATCTCTAAGTCCCATTCTGAAAGCAGGCGGTGAATTTCAATCCATTCCCTCCAGCTCACGGGACCAGCTAAAGTTGAGCGGACCCGGTTAAAATCCTCAGCATATTTTTTCGAGAGGTGCTCTTCCCTGATCCTTTTTTTGCCTAAAATCTTTTTGACGGCAGAAAGGACCTGGCTTGGATTGACCGGTTTGGTCAGGTAATCGTCGATTTTTTCCCCGATAGCCTGGTCCATCAGATTCTCCTCTTCATTTTTCGTGACCATAATCACCGGCAGATGTGGATTTTTCTCCTTTATCTCCTCCAGAGTGGTCAAACCATCCTTGCCCGGCATCATCTCGTCTAAAAGAACTAAATCGAAATTTTTCTTCCCGATCAATGCAATGGCGTCATCCCCGTTCGTAGCAGGCGTTACCTTATATCCCCTTTCCTCTAAGAAAATTATGTGAGATTTAAGATTATCTATCTCGTCATCCACCCAGAGTATGCTTTTTACATCTTCTTTCATTTATACCTCACAAAATTGTTAGAAATTTTTAGCCATTGAAAAAATGTTGGAGTATAAAGCTTTAGCTTTATCAATGAAAATGGAAAACTGTGTAAGTAAACCTAAAGGTTTACACTCCAAAACTTTATTATGGTAATTTTACATCTAATCTACGCTCTTTTCTCAACCCTTTTTTGACCTCAGGGGAAGGCAGACCTGGAAAGTCGTCTTCTGATTGGGGATACTTTCCACCAGGTTCAGTTTCCCTTTATGGTACTCTTCTACGATTCTTCTGGCTAAGGAAAGTCCGAGACCCCAGCCTCTTTTCTTGGTCGTGTATCCCGGCGCAAAAATCTTACCCTGTTCCCTGGGCGGAATCCCCCTGCCGTTGTCAGTCACCAGAATGAAGGCATTTTTTCTGCTCTTATCTATGCCAGTGGAGATTTCTATCTTCCCGTTTTGGTACTCAACCGCTTCTACTGAATTTTTGAGAAGATTCTCAATCACCCAGGTTAAAAGCTCCCGGTTCATCTCCAGCTTAAGTGGCTCTCCAAGATGCTCCTCGATTATCACGCCATCGGGAACCCTTTCTTTAAAATATCCCACAGCCTCTGCGACTACTTCATTTAACTCAGTTTCCTTTAACTCTGGAAGTGAGCCTATCTGGCTGAACCTGGAGGCTATTTTTTCGAGCCGGTTGACATCTATTTGCATTTTCTCTAGATAATCCTCCTTTTTTTCAGAACTGGACTTGAGGAGTTCTATCCAGCCTAAAAGGGAAGAAAGCGGGGTTCCCAATTGATGGGCGGTCTCCCTTGCCATACCGACCCAGATATACCTTTTCTCGCTTCTCTGCATATTCCTGAAACTCACAAATCCGATCCCGATAACCACTATCAGCAGCCCTATTTCCAGATAAGGCATAACCCTGAGCTGGGAGATGAGTTCTGAATCCCCATAATGGAGGTAGTTGATAACTTTCTTCTCTTCTCCATAATAGATGGGTATGGGCGCTTTATCCTTATCCATCTTTCTGATCAGTTCTCTTAACTTGAGTATGGCTTCAGCTGTGGTATCATCCCAGGCGATGCTAATTCCTCTCCAGGCTTGCGGCTGACCATCAGCCGAGGTGACGATTATGGGAAAATTGCTCTTCCTTATCACCTCGTCGAAGATCAGATCAATTTCCGCACCTGTGGTTGCCTCAGAAGCTACCAGACTCCAGAGCCTGGCATAAGCTGTCACCACTCTTTTTGAGTCTTCCTTCAGACGGTTGATAACATACTGAGTATAAAAGACATACACCAACGCCAGGATGATTATTCCCAGGAGAAGAGCCAACTTAAAAAAGAGCGAGGAGAACCTCACGCCCGATTCGTATTGGATATCTCGTGCAGAATGGTTATTTTTCTTTTCCATGTTTATATCTTAAATATTATACGCAATTCAGGATGAGTGTCAGGGCAAGCCATAGGAATATAACCCAAGCTGGCTCAATATTCAATCTTTTTTGTCGGAATTTGAGGGGAACGATTTATTCATGAGCAAGGGGGATTATATGTCTGCCTGATGAACTCAAGACTGTGAGCGGGAGGGGACCCCAAAAGCGGGATTTCGTCAAGCTCAACAATCCCCTCCCCTACTTAATTCTTTATCCGTTATTCGTGATTAGTCATCCGTCATTCTTCATCTAGCTTATCTCTTCCAGCCCTCCCAGATAAGGTCTCAAAACCTCTGGCACGATGACTGTTCCTTTCTCCGTCTGAAAATTTTCCAGCAAAGCGGCGACTGTCCGGGCTAATGCCACACCTGAACCGTTTAAGGTATGAACATATTCTGGTTTAGATTTGGGGTCAGGCTTGAATTTTATTCCTATCCTCCTGGCTTGAAAAGCCTCGTAATTGCTACAGGAGGAAACCTCTAAATATTTCTTTACTCCGGGTGCCCAGGCTTCAATATCATAACATTTAGCTGCGGCAAAACTTAAATCACCAGTGCACAGAAGCCTGACTCGGTAAGGGATTTTCAGAAGCTGTAATACCTCTTCTGCGTTAGCCACCAACTTCTCAAGCTCGTCGTAGGAATCTTCTGGTTTTACAAATTTCACCATCTCTACCTTGTCGAACTGATGTACCCGCAATATGCCACGGGTATCTTTGCCATAAGACCCTGCCTCCCTTCTGAAGCAAGGAGTATAAGCCACATAATAGATAGGAAGCTCCTCTGCTTTGAGGATTTCATCCCGGTGAAGATTAGTAACCGGCACCTCAGCCGTAGGCACTAAGAAAAGGTCATCTTTCTCACACAGGTACATATCTTCCTCTAACTTCGGCAACTGCCCGGTACCGGTCATACTGGCTCTGTTTACCATAAACGGAGGCCATACTTCTCTATATCCATGCTCTTTAGTATGCAGGTCTAACATAAAATTTATTAGACCTCTTTCCAGAAGAGCACCTTTGCCTGTGAGCGCATAAAATCCTGAGCCTGAAAGCTTCGCACCTCTTGCCAGGTCCAGAATACCCAAAAGCTCTCCAATCTCCCAATGTGCTCTTGGCTCAAAATCGAATTTGGGTAGCTCCCCCCACTCTTTTACTACTACATTTGAGTTCTCATCAAACCCCACCGGGACCGTGGAGTGCGGTATATTCGGAACCCTTAAAAGCAAACTGTCGATTTTATCTTCTATCTCTTTCAGGGAATTATCTAATGAAGAGATTTTCTCAGAAACCCCCCTCATTTTTTCAATCTCCGCCTGAGCATCCTTTTTCTCCTTTTTGAGCAAAGCTATGGCCTGGTTGGAAAGATTTCTCTGGCGTTTTAATTCCTCAACCGAAGAGATAGTTTCCCTTCTCTTCTCATCTAATTCCAAAAGCTCGTCTAAATCTAAGGATTCATTTTTGTTCTGAATCGCCTTTTTAACTAATTCTTTATTCTCTCTAATAAATTTCAGGTCAAACATCCTGCCTCCTGCTGAAAAGACCGAAAATCTGGTTTAAGATGATTTTAAAATCAAACCACAGGGAGACCTTCTCCGCATAGAGAAGACCCTCCTCCACTTTTCTTCTTGTCATATTTTCGGAAAAAGCTGAAGTTTCTTTTCTCCCCTGGCACAGGCTGAAAATTCCCGGCTTTAAGTCCACTCTTTTATAGTAGTCCAGTAGCTCTGAGGAATAATTATTGGACCTTTCCTCCTCCGGCTGAGGTCCGACAAAACTCATCTCCCCTTTTAAGATGTTGAGCAGAACCGGAAGCTTTTCGATCTTGGAGCTTTTTAGGAATTTACCCAGTTCATTTTGAGAATCCGTAGGGCCGGAGTTAAAAGTGTAAAGCTGAAAAAGCTTTCCCCCTTTCCCTAAAAAATTTTTCTTCAGCAAAATTCCACCTGGGTAATTCAGGGAGATTAGAAATGAAACTGAAAGCCAGATCGGACTGGTAACCATGATCAAAAATAAGGAGATTAAAAAATCGAAAATCCGTTTTATTTCCGATTCCCAGGTCCTTAACTGGGTGGGATAGATTTTCAACCAGGGACCTTTATAGAATTTTACCCTTTTCAGACCATTGAAGATCCGGCTTTGTTCTTCACTTACCACTAAATCGACTTCGGTCTGTTCAAAATTCGAAAGGATTTGAGCTGCCGAGTCTTCATAATTTTTCCCTAAAGCGAAAATCACTACCTCAGCTTTGGTCCTTTTTAAAATCTCATCCAGATCTTCTAAAAATCCCAAGACCTTTAAATTTTTTTGATAGTCTTTATCTTCCGAAACAAATCCCGAGACTTTAAATCCAGAATCCGATGCAGTATTTAATAAACTATATAAATCCTTTGCGTATTCTCCAGTCCCTAAAATCAAAGTTTTTCTTAATCCTATCCCCTTGGTGAAAAAAGCTCTTTCCAATAAAATAAAGGCCGTTCTGAAAAATAAGAGCAGCAAAATCAAGCTCAAAGAATAAAGGAGCACAAACCTCAAGGAGATGAATTTGATGGAGAGGGCCGAAAAAATAATTATCCCCAGTACGATTCCCTTGATTATCTTTTTCCATTCCTCCTTCAGGGGTAATTGTGATCTGAATTCATATAATCCTAAAAAGGCAAAAAGCACCAGCCAGTAGAGTGTGACCCAGATGGCAGGCACCAGATATTCGGAAAGCGGGATTACTATCAGGGTGCTGAAAAGACCTGATTCAAATCTAAGCCAGTAGAAGAAAAGGAAAGCCAGATTGACTGCAATGCTATCCAGAAGGATCAAGAAAAGTTTCTCTCCTGCCCGGACAAGATTCCGGTGCAGATGAGCTCCCAGGATGGCTAAAAGAAGCCCGGCACAGACCACGATGATGAGTTTCCAGGATGATTCAAAAAAGAAAAATATCAGAAGTCCGGTTATCCCCAGTCCCAGGCTGATCAGATAGATGGAGCCCAGGGTCTTCTTCGCCTGAAAACCTAAATTCATCAGCCGATGAGATGAATGGTCCTTACCTCCCTTATAGATTTTTCTCCCTTCCTTAGCACGGGTAAAGGTGACCAGGGAGATATCGAAAATCGGATAACTCAAGACCAGCATCGGCACCAGAAGCTGATTGAAGGAACTATTTCTTTTGGCAAATAGAACTCCCAAAGCAGAAAGGATAAATCCGTTGAACATGCTTCCTGCATCACCTAAAAAGATTTTCGCCGGCGGGAAATTGTAGAGCAAAAACCCTGATAGCGCTCCTATAAGAGCCAGACAAATTATTCCCAGGGAAACCTGACCGGTTAAAATAAAAATCACCCCAAAGGCTGCCGCCGCTAAAACTGAAATGCCACTACACAGTCCATCCATATTATCCAGAAAATTGAAAGCATTCATCAGCCCGACCATCCAGAGGAAGAAAAGCAGATCCCCTAACAATCCAAAATTTAACTTGCCAAAGCTCTGGCTTACCAGGAGAAAGATGAATGCGGCAGCTATCTGCCCGAAAAATTTAACTCCCGGCCGCATCCCGAACTTATCATCCCACAACCCCAGCCCTAATACAAGTAATCCACCGAGCAAGACTCCGGAAAGCTCATAGCTCAAGTGGTTGCCATAAATAATGCTCAAAAGAACTCCTCCCAAGAACCCTAAGAAAACCGAGGCGCCCCCCAAAAGAGGAGTAGGATGGGAGTGAATCTTTCTGGGATCAGGGTAGTCCAGGAAATTCTTTTTAAAAGCAAACTTTATGAAAAAAGGGGTAAGGGCTAAGACTAAAAGTAAAGATACACCAAAGACGAATATATATAACATTTCAAAATCTACTCCCGGTAATTGGCTATTATCCTTTCTATGCTTGTCTCTAAGCTTACCCTGGGTTTATACCCTATCAGATGGTTCAACTTGGCGATATCCGGAACTCTCCGTTTCATATCCTCAAACCCTTTTTCAAAGGCTTTCTCATAAGGGATATACACGATTTTGGATTTGCTATTGCTCATCTTTCTGATCAGCATAGCTAACTGCCCGATGGTTATTTCTCTTCCATTTCCTACGTTGAAGACCTCGCCCACCGCCTTAGGGTGTTCGGATAGCCCGATTAAAGCCGATACCACGTCAGAGACATAGGTGAAACTCCGGCTTTGTTTTCCATCCCCATACACGGTAATTGGATGACCCAGTAGTGCCTGTTGAACGAATGAGGGCACCACCATGCCATATCGTCCGGTTTGACGTGGACCAATAGTATTGAATAATCTGGCTACTACAATCGGAAGCTTTTTTTCATGAAAATAGGCTAAAGATAAGAACTCATCTATCGCCTTGGAGCAGGCATAGCTCCAACGGCTCTTGGTAGTTGGACCATACACGCTGTCGTCATCTTCCCTAAAAGGAACTTTGCTATTCTTCCCGTAGACTTCAGAAGTAGAAGTGAGGATCACTTTCCTTTTGAATTTATTTGCCGCCCGAAGCACTATTTCGGTTCCCAGGATGTTGGTTTCTATGGTATCGACCGGCTTCTCGATGATCAGTCTCACGCCCACTGCAGCTGCCAGGTGAAAGATCACCTCACACTTGGAGGCAAGATCTTCCATCAGCTTTTCCTCCAGGATAGTCTCGATGGTGATGTGAAACCGCGGATTAGCCGCTAAGTGTTTTATGTTCTCCAGCCTGCCAGTGGAGAGATTGTCGATGACATAAACCTCCTCCCCCCTGCGCAGAAGCTCCTCCGCCAGATGCGACCCGATAAACCCGGCACCGCCGGTGATCAAGATTCTCATCTTTTTTCCTTCGCCTGCAAATCCACCTTCTTATCGTTTTGACCTATTTGGACTATTAGTATGAAATCCCTGCTCAGGTTAAATATTTCATACTTCGAAATTTGATTTTCTTTCAAAAGTTTTTCGATATCTTTCTCTGAATAAAAATAAACCTGACATTTTGCAAGGAAAAGACGAATTTTTCTGATCGGAGTTCTCCAGGTCCATCTCTTAGGAAAACTGGCGATTATCTTTTCCCTGGTTAGGTCTTTCATTCTGGCTAAATAATCAGAAGGGTTTTTCAGGTAGTCAAAAAAACCCATCGCTACTGTATAGTCAAATTTTCCGCTGAAATCATATTTTGTAAAATCACCGCAGATAAATCTGCATCTTTCTTCCTCAACTAGATCCTCAGTATAACTTTTGGCTAAATCAATCATTGCCTGAGCAAAGTCTATCCCTAAGATTTTATCTGCACCCCGTCGAGCAAATTCCAAAGCATACCTTCCAGAACCGCACCCTACGTCTAAGACGGTTTTACCTTTTATTTCCCCGATTTTCTGGAAGGTCAAGTTAAATCTGTCTTTCACCACCTGGCGAAAGAACCGGTCCACGATTTTTTGCCATAGGCTTTTTCTATCCCTATAGATGGTATCAAATCTTATTGCCTGTTTGTGGAAATACCTCTTAACTTTTTCTTCACTCTGCATTTCCTAAGACCTCTTTTAAAGTGCTGAATCTGAAGTCTCGCAATAAACTTTTGAACTTCGCTTCAGTTCGTGAAAGATTGAAATAATGCGTCAAGCTGATCCGGAGAGGGAGTTCGATCTTAGGATGCTCTGGATCTATCTCCCAGGGATGGAGATAAAATATCACTGGTTGATTTTCCCTATTTAAGCTTTTAATCCCGGCTCTTGTAAAGCTGTAGGGAAAAATCCTGAAGTAAGCTCCGCCAGCTATAGGGATATTTTTACCTAAGACTTTGAAAGTGGAGATAGGGAATTCCAGTATTCTTGAACCATTTTTTGTCTCTATCCAATGTGGAAACCGGGGGGCTTTGGGAATCCCGTACCGATAGTTAATCACCGGGAAAATACTCGAATCGAAAAGTATCCCCAGATCAGCCAAAACCTCTAATGCCCAAAGAGAGGACTGTGTAATGGAAAAGAAAGGGGCTCGATAACTCACTATTTTTTGCCCGGAGAGCTTTTCTAAAATCCCAAGCGATTTTTCCATTTCCTCACGAAATTCGTTCGGTGATTGTTTGTATACAAACTGATGCGAATAGCCATGGCAACCCACCTCATGTCCTTTCTGGGCTATATCTTCTACCAGCCGGGGAAATCTTTCTGCCACATATCCCAGTATAAAAAATGTAGCTTTAGTCCCGGTCTCTTCGAGAAGATTCAAGAGCTTAGAAATACTTTTCTCTATCCGGCTTTCAAACTTTTGCCAGTTATCCATCCCGATCTCCAGGCCGTGGAACCAATCTTCACAGTCTATGGAGAGGACGTTTATCCTCTTGGTCAGATTTATCTTAAAGTAATTCATCTTTTTTTCTCTACCAACAAAAGCCTTATGGCTTATACGACCTGAAATTATAATATTAATATGAATCTACTTTTTTCTAAATTTTTCTTAAAAACAATTTCTTTCTCTTTTTCTCTATAAGATTTTTTCAGCCGTAAAACTTCCTCATTAACCTTTGTTCTAAAACCTGTTTGAATCTCTTTTTCGTAATAGACCCTCATACAAGTTTTCAATATCCGAGACTAACCTAGTATAATTTAGTGAGGGATAAACTTTTTTCCTACCATTTTCTCCAAATTTCAAGCCCTCCTGTGGATTCCTTAATAAATATGTCATTCCCTGAGCTAATTTCTGTGGATCCTGTTTGGGCACGATAAGCCCTGTGACCCCATGCTCTACTAAATCTTTTACCCCTCCAACATCGGTTGCGACTACAGCTTTTCTGGCAGCTAATGCTTCAATTATGCTAACCGGCAGTCCCTCGTTAAGAGAGGAGAGGACCACGATATCCAAATCCGCATAAATATTTACCAAATCTTTTCTGAATCCACAGAAGATAACTTTATCCTCAATTCCCAAATCTGTGACCAAATCCGTTAATGTTTTTCTTAACTCTCCGTCTCCCACTACTATAAATCTAACAGAAGGAAATTCCTGGCTAATCAACTTAGCTGCTTCAAAAAAATAATCATGCCCTTTTATAGGAACTAGTCGGGCAATTACCCCTATCAGGGGAACCTTCTCTTCTAAAGCTAATTCCTTTCGAAAGACCCCCCGATTATGTTCAGAGGTTAAGAAAGGCTCTAATTCTAAACCTAAAGGGATACAAGCAATCTTTCGAGGATCGCCAACCTTGTAGTTCAAAAGCTCCTGTTTCTGCGAATTACTTATGGCGATTATCTTGTTGCTGATCCGCATTAGTAATTTTTCCAGGTTTAAAAAAAACTTGCTCTGTGACGAATTGAAATGCTCTTGAAAAAGATTTCCATGAAAGGTATGAACGATTATGGGTGCCCCGGCTAATTTAGCAGCTACTCTTCCTAAGGTTCCGGCCTTGGCTAAATGGGTATGAACGATATCCGGCTTTTCCCTTCTGATTATCCGGTATAATTTCCAGAAAGCTACCAAGTCCTTTCTCGGTGAGATTTCCCTGCTTAATTCTTTGATATAGATTGGCTTAACGTTTTTACTATTTGCCAAATCATCCATATTACCTTCATCTTTTCCTTCACTACCTTTTACTATTATGCTCTTAAATCTATTTTTATTCAGATAAGCAGATAAAAGTATAGTTTGAGAAGCAGCGCCTCCAATATTATGTCTGGTTATTATCATCAAAACTTTAATCTTTTTCATAAGCCTTATTCTATAAAATATTCTATCCTTCGCCTTTAACTGCTTCCTTCAAGACCTCTATGAAAACTGGTGCCCAAAGCCTCAGATCGTATTTCTTTTCTGCGGTCTTCCGACCTTCAAACCCTATCTTTCTTCTTAAGTCCAGACTATTGATCAGAAACTGAATTTTCTCCAGCCATTCCTCAGGAGAGGAAGCTAAAAATCCGTTCTCGCCATCTTTGATAATCTCTTTGTTCATTTCCACAGGTGAGCAGACAGCGGGAATTCCCATGCTCATATAGAGCAGAAGCTTAAAGGCACATTTACCTCTAGTCCAGGGATTATCTGGCATAGGCATTAAACCGATGTCAAAGGAACTCAGCTCTATGATTTCGTCTTCCAATTTCCAAGCACGACATTCTGTCAAAGGCAATTGCTCCCTATATTTTTCCGCCCCAATTAATCTGATGACTATATCTGGATTTTCTTTTTTTAACTTCTGGAAAACATCCTTTAATTCCAAAAGATATTCCGCCGTGCTGTGACTTCCAATCCAGCCTACCACAATTCTATCTTTCTTTGAAGAATTTAACTGTTTGTACTTTTCTTTATCCACCGGGGTGGGGATCACAGTTATATTCTTATTAAATCTCTGAGCATATTCTTTCAAATAATCGTTCCCTACTATGACTCGCTCGGAAAAACTGATAATCCGTGCGATTTTTCCTGGATTTTTTAAAAAAGAAATGGCTCGGTTAGCCTCGCTTCTTTCCTCCAAAAAAATTGCATCGTCGAAATCATATATTAAGGGCTTGTTAAAAAGTCTAGATGACAATATTTCAAAAAAAGGTGGTCCAAAGGGAAAAGCCTCCCGGTGAACGAAAATCAGATCATATTTGGATATACTGAAAAGGTCAATTATTCTTCTCAGGGAACTCTTGATAAAAAAGTAGACTTTGCTGAGAAATCTACCAGGTTGATAAAGTATGCGGTAAAATTCAGAGGAGACAAAGGGGCGGAGTGAATAACCAATCCCTTCCGCATCCAGATAAGGCAGATACTGCTCCACCCTGAACCTGTTGCTCTGCCCCTCCTTAGGATAAGGCACCCAGAAAAGTATTCTCATCTTGGATTTACTTGAAACTTTTTCTTCCATTTAAATAAAATGACTCTGTGAAAAGACTCTACTTTCGGTTTAGATTAGACATAATGGCCTCTTTAAACTCCTTAGCTGATTCTTTAAGGTCAAATTTTTTTATAAAGTTTGCTCCAGTTAGGGCTAATTTTAGGCGTAGAGACTGACTCTCTATTAATTTAATAATCTTCTCTGCCATGTCTTCTGGATCTCCAACTTTTGTTAGCAGTCCTGTGTCCTGATCTTTCACAAACTCTTCTGCTCCCTTATTCCTTGTGCTTATGAGCGCACATCCACAAGCCATTGCCTCAGACGCTGGTAACCCCCAGCCTTCAGACCAGCTTGGGTTTATGAAGATACTACAACTATTGTAAATATCTAAAAGCTGAGGGGGCGAAGGGTTTCTCCGATATTCAATCCAGGAAGGTATCCCTGAGTTTCGTGAACATACACTGAAGAAGATAGCTTGAAGCTGAGGAAATCTTTCCTTTACAATTTTTAATGCTTCGATCCCGTCCTTAGAGCCTTTCCACTTATAAATTGAATAACACATTCCTATTTTTATAGGAAGCCGATCTTCAACCGGCTTAATAATTTTAAAAAATTCAAAATCTAAACCATTTGGTATACAAGCTATTGGTTCTTCGTTCATACTTTTAAGCATCTTTTCAAGCCAGATTGAAACCACAATCTTTTTAAGAGGAAGCTTAAAGGTAGCATTTACTTTTACATCTTTCGTATCCCAGTTTTCATACCCTTGAATAAAGTAAAATTTAGTTCCTTTGTCAGGACTTAATTTGTTCACGCTCTCAGCAGTTGACCAAGCCGTAGCGATGACAGCATCGGCTGACGGGGTATTACTATCATAGAGATCAAGCACCACTGTACTTTCTACTTCCGGTGAAAGTCTGAACCAATCTGGTTCAGCTCTTTTAATAAGCAAAGTTTTCAACCAGAAAGCCAACCTTATAAGTTTCCTCCATAAACTCATGTTCCCCATGTGGAATCTAAGCGTATGAGCTATCTGAATTTTATGACCCTTTTTCGCTAAATAATTAGCATAACTATATACCATCTTAAAACCACCGACAGGAAATCTTGCCCAGCCCGGCAGTACAAATGTAATCCTCATAGATTTTTATTGAACCAAATCTTAGAAAATTATAGCTCTCAGAGCTTCTTGATAAGCTTTCAGCTTTGCCTTTTTTCTTTCTAAAGAGCTATCCTTATCGAATCCAAGTTTAATATAAGCCAGGCGAGTTAATAGGTCAATAAACATAACTATTCTTATCAGGAAGTTTCCTAACCGACTATAGTATTTATGTCCGAAGTAGACTCTTCTCGCATATGAATGAAAAAGTCGAACGTAAAAAGATTCCGCATCCTCTAAAGAGCTTCCGCCCACTATATGGACGATCTTTGCCTGGGGAAAATAGATCACCTTCCATCCTTTTCTTTGGGCTCTCCAGCAAAAGTCCACATCTTCAGAGAAAAGAAAAAGGTTCTCATCAAAGAGACCTATTTCATCCAGAACCGTTTTCCTGACCAAAAGGCAGGCTCCCGTTACCCAAAATACTTCAAATGGGTCTTCGCTTTCTTTGATCAACTTATCATAAGGACGATCAGTCCAATACTCTGGCAAAATCTTTTCCAATTTCATATAAGGAACGATATCTAATATTTCTCTCAAAACTGTTCGCCGAGGGAAGGCAGTTCTTTGTTCCTTTTGCTTCTCATCGAGGATCTTACTGCCCAAGATGCCCACGCCTGGGTTTTCTTCCAGGAATCTTATCATCTCCT
>MEWM01000067.1:18323-20796 GCA_001775355.1 candidate division Zixibacteria bacterium RBG_16_43_9
AGAATCTCAGTGTCAGGATTCAACAGTAGGATATATTCACTGCTTATCTCCCTCAAAGCCTGATTACAAGCCTTGGAGAAACCTAAATTCATCGCATTAACTATGAGTCTTACCTTAGGGAAGTTCTCCTTGATTTTCTGCAGACCATTGTCATTTGAAGCATTATCCACAACTACAACCTCAAAATCGACACCCTTAACTTTCTGATAAATAGAAGTAAGGCATTGATGCAAAAAAACTTGAGATTTATAATTGACTATAATTATCGAAAGTCTACAAGTATTTTGGACATGATGCAAATCTGAACAGTATGAATCCATATGCGGTTACTCAGCTTTTGGTTTAAAAACGTTGAGCAGACCTAAAAAAAAGAGAAATTCAATTCCGCTTACTCGGTAAAACCACTCTCCAGCATAAAAAGAAGAGACGAAAACGAAGAGGACAATTCCCAGCAGTGCAAAAGTTATGCTTGTGTCCTGAGGTGTTAAAGATTGTCTGAATTTCATCCAGCCAATTTTTAACGCAGAAAAGAAAAAATAGAATAAAGCCAAAATTCCCAAAGTGCCGGCAGAGGATAGATAATAAAGTACTATATTGTGAGGATCCAAACCATATATGAAAAAAACTAAAGGGGAAAATCTAAGATCCGGAAAAACCTGAGATAGATTGTAGAACTGGCCTAGACCTATTCCCAAAAGGGGATTATGCAGAAAAGATTTCAGGGCTAAACTCCAAAGGTACAAACGTATTTGAGTAGTTTCCACATATTTCCCCGGTAGTAGATAAAACCCGTGATGGACTCGCCTAAGAAGATCAGGATAACTTAAAAGCAATAATGCTATCGCTATTAAAGCCAGAGACAATGAGGTTAAAATCCTTCTCTTTGAGAATAAAAAGCCCAGATTTCTTGCCCTCTTAAGTGCTATAAAACTTAGAAGGAAATAAATCAGACCAAAACTCATTAAAGCGCCCCTGGTTTGAGTGACTAAAAGACCACCCAACAGAAGAAGAAAAACTAAACCATAAGTTAGACGCTTTTTATCCAGAGGCTCAAATAAATAAAACGAATAAGAGATTATGAGTCCTGCTGTAGTAAGATCGGCAACGGATGGTCCACCCAGCCCGAACGCTCTTACATTGCCCGAGGCATGCCAGAATTGAAAGAGACTGTAGATAGTATGTAAGGAAGCCAGACCCAGAAAGAAATTTAAAAAGGTATGAACATCCTTCGAATCTATACCCCAGCTCACCAAGTAAAAGATTACAAAAACCTGCAGATGCCAGATATAAACTCTAATTCCGCTACTGAAATCAATCGTATTTACCAGAGAAAGTCCAAGGATAACAAGAAAGAGATAAATAGGTTTATCCAATGGGGTTCTCCTGAAAGTCAGTGACCTGGAAGTCAAGAAATACCCTAAAAAAGAAAACACTAAAATAAGACTAATCAAGTCAATCGGCACAAAGAACTTACCCATAAAATAAATATCATATCTTATAAATAAGCTGATTAATAATAAATATACACTTAACTTATAATTTAAAAGCAGTACAAAGGAAATCCCTATGACCAACGGTAAGAACAAATAGATGGACCCTCTCAAAGCAGAAAAAAATAAGAGCAAGATTATGACAAGATCTATTATGAGCAGCGTAAGTAACTGTCTTTTCGATAGATTCAGATCCAATCTCTGAATCAAGGTTCTCATTTTATCCTCGCCTTAATGAAATATCCCGCAGTAAAAAACCTTTTAAGACCACCCAGGGTCACAAGATTTCCTATTTTGTTTATGAATCTAGGAGGGATATGATGTATCAACTCTTTAATCTCCAAACCAGACCCTTGAAATAAATCAATCAAACTTTTTCTGGTGAAAAACCTTAGATGAGTTCTATCCAGAATCCCCGAATCCACGTACTCCCACTTATCTAAAAAGATCATATCTTTTAATATCTCCCAGTAAGTTAAATTAGGTATACTGGCAATCACAAAACCAGAAGAGGATAGGTATCTCTTCAGTTTTCTCAAGGTACCCCATGGGTCAGAAAGATGCTCAAGCACATCGCCAAATATTATATAATCAAAATACCTATCGGGATAGGGAAGAGATATCACTTGAATGTCTCCAACTATGACCTTATCTAATCTTTCTTTAGCCTTTAAGGCTGCAGGTTCAAATATCTCTACTCCTATGACCTCTTTGGCCTTACCAGTCCTCTTCAACTCGGAACCGGTAAAACCTTCTCCGCATCCGACTTCTAAAATCTTATTTCCAATCCCCTCTACCATGTCAACTAAATCCTGTCTCAAATAAGAATAATATTTTGGATCTCTATTATTATCCAATTTCTTCTCCTAATTCGAACCTTTTAGAAATTGAAAAGCCAATTGTGCTTCCTTTCTCGTAACTCCCCTAAAAATAAACATCCAGATAAAATAAGACAAAGCACCAATAGAGACCTTTAGGAACAA
>MEWM01000067.1:20834-21067 GCA_001775355.1 candidate division Zixibacteria bacterium RBG_16_43_9
AAGACGATACCAGGCCCTTAGCCAGATATTCTGATAATGGAACTTTAACCAATCCTCTGGAATAGAAAAGGATCAAACTTAAAACCAAGATTTCACAGGTAATGGTGGCTATACTTGCGCCTAACAAACTGTATCTGGGGATCAAAATAAAGTTTAATGTTAAATTGACCAATGCCCCCAAGCCAACCGCGTACATATACTCTTTTTGTTTTTCCGATGCCAGGAGCAGAAAG
>MEWM01000067.1:21174-31050 GCA_001775355.1 candidate division Zixibacteria bacterium RBG_16_43_9
TGAGAAAGAACATATACCCGTTGCAATCGGTATCCCGAAAAAAAGTGTAACTCTTGAGGACTGGCGAATTATATTTTGGAGTTTTTCCCTGGATTCTTTATAGTAGCGTGATAGAACCGGGAAGACGGCATTCCCGAATATGCCTGCAAACCCGATGAATATCAAGACGATCTTGTAAGCAGCATTATACCAGCCAACCTCCTTCTCCCCTTTGATAAAACCCAGCATAATGGTATCTAAATTATAATATATCTGTACCACGATTAAAGAAAATCCCATAGGCAGTGATTGTTTGAAGATTTCTTTCCAGGCTGAAGGATTTAAACTCAGTTTAAATGATCCATTGAGCTTGAAAAATAAAAAAGCCAGAAGGCATAAAGAGAAAAAAGCTGCGATAAATTTTATCAGTGGAACTTGGAAGACATAAGAGCTATTTTTCACAACTATAAAAATGCCTCCAACATAAAGCAGTTGATTCATCAGCTGTCCCAGGGCTATAAATTCCATTCGCTCAATACCTTGAAAAAACCAATTAAGGGTGAATGAAAAGGTGAAAATACTTAACCCATATAACAGGATGAGCTGTTTAACGTCCCAGGGTTTATTTATAAGTAAAACGAAGATAACTAGTAATCCATAAGCCAGAAGAGATAAAAAAAATCTTATGCTAAGCACATTGTTAGCTATTTCCTTAATTTTCTCTTGCCCTTTTGCTATTTCCCGGACGCCCCATAGATCCAGACCTTGATTTACTAGTAAAACAAAATATACGATTATGGCTTGAGCAAATTCTATCTTTCCAAAACCTTCTACAGTCAGTACCCGCGCTAAATATATGACACTTATAAAGCCTAAAGCTTTAGTGATAAGATCCGCACCTAGTAAAAAAGAAAAATTTCTTAGAATTTTATTAGAAGTAGTCAATGGGAAAGGTTCAGGTCTTCTAAATCTATTTATTGAAAATCGGTTTATGCGCTTATAGACTTTTTTATCTTCTCTATCACAAAATCCTGCTCTTCTCTTTTTAGTTCTGGATAGATCGGAAGAGACAGGACTTCCTGGGCTTTCTTTTCTGCATTCGTAAGGTCACCCTTTTTGTATCCCAGATCTTCGAAACATTTTTGTAGATGTAAGGGGAGCGGGTAGTAAGTATCAAAACCTATCTGGTTTTGAGCTAAATGCTCTTTCAGTTTTTCCCGGTCTTTAACTGCAATGGTATACTGGTTATAAATATGATAATTGAAACTTTCCACCCTGGGCGTAATCAGGTCCATCCCTTTAAAGGCACGGTCATAGTAAGCTGCATTTTCCCGTCTCTTTTCATGCCAGGTATCCAGATATTTAAGCTTAACCTTCAGGATTGCTGCCTGCAGGGTGTCTAATCTGCTGTTATATCCCACCAGGGAATGAAAATATTTAGTTTTGGAACCATGCACTCTCAAGAGCCTGATTTTCTCGGCCAATTCAGGATCATTGGTTACCACCATCCCCCCATCACCAACAGCACCCAGATTTTTAGAGGGATAGAAACTAAAACAACCAGTATCCCCCATAGAGCCCGCTTTTTTCCCCTTATACTTTGCACCTATCGACTGGGCTGCATCTTCTACTACTTTTATCTTATACTTTTTTGCCACATTTAAGATCGGGTCCATATCTGCACTCTGCCCGAAAAGGTGAACCGGCATAATTGCCTTGGTCTTTTTTGTAATCCTTTTCTCGATTTGATTTGGATCTATATTATATGTGAAAGGGTCTATGTCTATAAAAACCGGTTTGGCTTTCTGATTGGCGATCACCCCGGCTGAGGCGAAAAAGGAAAAAGTTGAAGTTATAATCTCATCCCCGGGCTCAACCCCACAAGCTCTTAGAGACAAAAGCAGGGCATCTGTGCCTGAGGCAACTCCGATAGCATATTTGGTCTCGCAGTATCTGGAGATTTCCTCCTCTAAGGCTTTTACCTCTGGTCCCAGGATGAACTGGGTGTGATTCAGCACTTCAGAGACTGCCTGGTCGATCTCTTTTCTAATGGAAGCATATTCCCTTTTCAGGTCCAGAAATGGAACTTTCATTTATTCCTCCAGATTTCCTTACTGATTTTCCAAAAGCTGATCATTGGGCACGTCTTTTAGAACTTTCGCCGGTGCTCCCATGACTATCTTTTTGGGAGGGGTATCTTTGGTGACTACAGCACCTGCTGCCACCTGGGAATCTTCTCCAATCACCTTACCTGGTAGAATAGTGGCGTTCAGCCCGATTCTGCCGCCCTTCTTGACAGTCACTCCCTTGTAATGCTTGAACCTTTCCTTGCTCCTCCCCATATAGTTATCATTGCTGGTAGCCACACAGGGAGCGATGAAACAGTAATCTTCCAATTCGGAATAAGCGGTTATGTAAACATTGGTTTCCAATTTGCAGTAAGAGCCGATCCTGCAAAAATTCTCAATGGCTACCCCTCTTCCTATTATAGTGAAATCTCCAATGGTGACATTTTCCCTTACAGTGGACAGGTCCGCCACCAACACCTTTTTTCCAAGAGCTGCGCCCCGGTATATAACTACCGAGGTTCCGATGATACAGTTATCCCCTATTTTCGTTGGAGCAAGCTCTTGCTCTTTAGTAGTGGCACTCCTTGCTGCCCTCATCGGATTCTTGCCGACTATAGTATTGTCATCTATCCTCACATGATCGCCTATTTTTGTCCCAGAGTAAATAGTGACATTGTTCCCTATGTTGCACTCCGTGCCAATCTGGACGTCTTCTCCGATAACCGTGAACCAGCCGACTTTGGTTTTTTCACCCAACTTGGCTTTTGGGTCTATATAGTTTTGCATCCTCACTCCTGAGTATCTTTTAATTTTATCTTACGGGTCAAATCTTCAGGTCTGCTTGTTTTTTTCTTTATTCCGCCACAGGCTAAACCCCGCATTTCTTTCAGTCCGGTGGAACAGACATCTTGTCTGTTCTTTGTGGTCAGACAGGAATGTCTGACCTACCAGATCACGTTTTTTTTCACTACTAACCTTTATTCTTTTTAAAACTTATCATATTCTTCAGGCCAGCTAAGTCTTTTCTTACCAATGAGACCATCTCTTCCACCTTTCTGTAATCCTCCGGCTGTTTTCTTTTAGTCCTTTCAATATATTCCAGGCTGAAGGAAAAAATTACACTTAAAAACAAGCTAACTATTCCAGCTATTAAGACCATGACTGCCCGTTTGGGCTTGTATTTTGTCTCCGGAGGAGAGGCTTTATCCAGCACCTGCACGGTGGGAGTATCTTTTGTCTCTTCGATCTTGTATTGTTCATACTGCTGGGTCAAAAGCTCAAACAGCTTTTCCTGGATTTTGACCTCCCTGGTCAGACGAACCAATTCCAGGCTTAAAGAAGGAGCCTGGGAAAAAGGGACCCCCAGGACCTTATTTTCTTTGGCATTGGCGGAGCCAGATTCTAATAACCCCAATTGTTTTCTGATCTCGTTTATCCTGGATCTCAACTGCTGGATCTGCGGATGGTCAGGCGACATATTTTTGCCCAGCACGTTCATCTGGATCTCCGCGGAGGTCATCTCGGCTTTTAATTCTGCTGCCGCTTGAACCGTTGCTTTCATCTGCTCATCCAGGACTATGGCTTTGTTTCTTTCCTGGAAGCCCTTTAAGCTATCCTCCGCCGCCTTCAGCTTTATCTGGGTCTGACTCAGTCTTTCCTCTATGAAAATTCTGGCATTTTTGGCCTTTGAGGTGCTGGTCATCCTGTTTACCAGATCCAGCTCTTCCACTAAAAGATTAGCCACCCGTGCAGCTCGATCTCTGTTCCGGTCTTCGAATTCAATTGAGATAATCCCCTCATTTTCCACTTTCACCTGAAGATGGGAAAAGAACTCTTTTAAACCATCCTCCATTTTTCTTGCCCCGTAGACTTTAAGAAGATTTTCTTCCTTAATTACCGGTTCGACTACTGCACGGCTTTTGAGTATCGCCGCAAAAACATCAGAGGGAGTTGCAGTCATTGGCAGGCTTAGCCCGCTTAATGAGGAGAACTCCCCTAAGAGTGAACTGCTAAGCCCCACTCCCAGACCACCTCTCTCCGGAGGTAAAAGGGTAGTTTTAGACCGGTACCAGTTAGGCAAGAAAAGGGAGAACAGGGCAACTACAAAACAGATCAGGATAAAATTGAAAAAGATAAACCTTCTGTATTTTACTAAGACCGAAAGGTAGTTATAAAGATTTATCCTTTCTTGTTCTGTGGATGCGGATTCTGAATTATTTGATTTTTCTTCTACCATTTATTTTTAAAAAAAGCTTATTTGGTTGCATTATTTATGACCAAATAAAGAGTGGCTGCACTGCTTATCACTGTCATCACATCTTTAAAAGTACTCAAGAAGCTTTTCTCTGGCTTTTCTGGTACCCAGATAACGTCTCCTGGCTCTATACTCCTGTCAGGCTTTTTCCACTCTCCGGTTGTACTCTTGATTAATTTAACTTTCCCCGTACTTGCTCTCCACGAAAAGCCACCTGCTTTTTTGATATAATAACTATAATCCTTCCCTGGCTCATAACTCAAAAAACCGGGGTTAACAACACTGCCGGTAACCTTTACCACCAGACTTTTCCTTGGAATAAAGACCTCATCCTTATCTATTAACAGAATATTTTCCTCCGGATCTCCACCCTTAAAAAGCTTAACAAAATCTATTGAGGCCCTGCCTGGTCTTTCTCTGGACTTGGTCTTGAAATATTCATACTCGTAGCTTTTCATATCCGCAACCGGAATTTTTTTCAACCTCTCATATTCCAGATCAGGTTTTGCAGGAATATATTCTCTGATCATCTCTGCTTCTTCTATGGAAGCCTCTTCTGTAAATCCACCAGCCAGGCTGATTAAATCTAAAAGTCTTGTCTTCCCTTCCTCAATTGCATAAATCCCGGGATAAAGAACCTCTCCATTGATGCCGACCTGTTTTTTCTCCTTGAAATCGGGGACTGAACGGATAAAAACCCTGTCACCCGGAATCAGCGGTATGTTTTTTTCCCGGTTCCCAGCAGTGAAAAGTGAAGTCAAATCTTCATTCAAGGTCCGGGTATTCTTATTGTCGGAAGCAAACCTGACTATCTCGGTTGAGGATAAATCAGCATTCGGCTCCAAGCCCCCGGCTAAGTTTATCAAATCTAATAAGCTATCATCTTCAGAATATTCATATTCTCCAGGGTCCTTAACTGCTCCATAAATACCATAATACATAGCAGTATCCTTTAAAGGAACATAGATGATGTCACCATCCAGGACATAAAGGTTCCGTTCATTATTCCCGGTTTTTAAGAATCTCAAGATGTCTATCTTTTTCTGTGACCTATCGTTCCTCTTGAGGATTATGTTCCTGGAAGTGGAGTTAGGCAATCCCCTTCCTGCCTTCTGGATTATCTCGGAAACCCTTTCATTGGCATAAGCTGAATAAACTCCAGGATTCACGACTGCACCGGTTACCGAGACTTTAAACTTTCTTAAATTGAGCAAACTGACAGTTACCTCGATATTTTTATATTTTTTCAGGACTTCTTCCTTGACCAGTAACTTTACTTCTTCCAGCCTTTTGCCCGAAACAAAAAGGGTTCCAACCCCGGGGATTAAGATAGTACCTTCAGGTGCAACTCTTAAAGAGTAATTGGTCTGAAACTCATCCCAGAGCACAATGGAAAGAAGATCTCCTGGCCCAATTATATATTCCTTTGGGTCAATAGCCTGCTCCAAAGTTTGCTCCCCCGCAGGAAGCTCTGTCTGTCTGGAAATAAGCGTGTCCCGGTAAAGGGTTTCCATCCGATATTGAGCAAAGGTAAGCGAATAGATGCTCGTCAGAAGTAAAAGGCTCAAAATCAATTTTGCTCTCATTTTTCGTCCTTAAGGTCTTAATTTTAATTCAAAAAAGCCTTTTTATAAAAAAACCGAGTCTGTCAGGATAGGTTTTCCTATTTGCAACCCGGTGAAAAAATAATATTATCATTTCTCTCAAGTTAAAGAGTTATGCCCTAATAATCTTGGGTCTGTAAATTCCGATTAAAGCGTTTCTTATTTTAAAATCTCTAAAAACTATAACTCTTTAACAAATATACTCTAAGCCTTGCCTCCTGAAAAGAGTAAGCTATTCTGCAAAAAATAATAAAATAATCTTGCTTGAATGTCAAGTAAAATATGAGAGCAAAAAGAGAGAAGAAAGGTAGTTCGAGGGTTCGACTATTCAACAAGCTTTCTTCGGGTCTGAGCCTTCGTTCGATACTGAGTCTCACGACGAAGTGCAGGGTCGAAGACATCGTCCTGAACCGTGTCAGAAGGCAGGCTCACATCCCCTGACTGCTCGACAGAACTCGCAGTCCCTGAGCATAGCCGAAGGGAGCGAGATCGAAGGAGGGATGTCCACCAGAAATTCAGCTTTATCTTTTTTCGTCCGTCATTCGTCATACGATATTCGTCATTTTTTAATTATTTCTGCCATTCCTCAATTTTTTTAACATACTCCTTGAACAGCTTTTCAGCGATCGCCTTATCCATAGCCTCCACGTAAATATGTAGATTCGCCTTTCTATTGTCCGGAACTACCAGAATCCAGGAATCATCATACAAAACCCTTACCCCATCTATGAGTTCTCTTTTAAATTTTTCAGTATACAGGATTAGCTCCCTCATCACCTGACCCTTTTTACTCCAGTCACAAGGGATTTCCTCTGTAATCCTGTAGAACCGATCCAACTCCTCTCTGAGATTGCCAAATTTTCGGTTAGCCCTAGCCATAAGCTCTAAAAGCTTGACCACGTTAAACATCGCATCTGCGCCTAACTGGAATCCGGGGAAGATGAATCCACCTTTTGTTCCACCAACAAAGTCAACTTTTAACGAACTCAAGGCATCCATCATAGCTAAATGATCATTCCTTACTCTAATTACCTTAACTCCATACTCTGAGGCAATCTTTTCCACTCCTATAGAAGCCACTACTGGCACTGCAATCTTCTGAGCTTTATTAGAGCTCAAGAATAAGGAAGTGACTATTAAAAGCAGAAGATCAGCAGAGATAAATTCACCTTTCTCATCTACGGTAGATATTTTCTCCGCTCCGGGGTCTAAGAGAAATCCAACATCTGCTTTTAGAGATTTGACGATAGTGGAGAGCCGGTGCAGAGCCTGGATCTCCTCCTCCTCCTTCCGGACTAACCTCTTGGGGTCTAAATAAGCGTTTAAAGAAATAATATCGCATTCTAAAGCACCTAATATCGAAGGGAATATTTCTGAGGCTCCTCCATATGAATAGTCTATAACCACCTTAAACTCCGACTTTTTTATGGCTTCAGTATCTATACCCTTCAGGAAGTCATTTCTATAATATTCGATAACCCTCTGCGGGAAATCGAGTTGTCCTACATCCTCCATCGAGGCTCTCCTAAAATCCTCCCTGAAGAAAAATCTTTCCACGGCTTTAGCTTTGGAGGTCGGAAGGTCCTGTCCGTTTCCATCAAAGAAGATGATATCTATAATTTTGTCATCCAAAGGTGAAGACCTGACATGAATGCCACCCTGTTCTCTTCCAGATTTCAACTCGTATCTAACCACCGGTATCGGCAGGGTTCTGAGGTCTTGAACGTTCACCCCTGAGGACAGAAGTCCACAGATAACAGCCCGGTTGGTCATCCTGGAGGTTTTCCCGGCATCTCTGCTTGTGACCACAGTTGTGCCTTTGCCCAGAATAGCTCCAAAAGCCGCACCCAATTTTACTGCAAATTCCGGGGTTAACTCTAAGTTTCCCAGGCCGCTGACCTTGGCATCAGTAAATAGTTCCCGGTTCCATTTCTCCCCCCAGACCAGGCTGGTGGAAAGTATTGCCCCGGATTCGACCTCTTTTCCAGGCCAGATCTTCACGTTGGCGCTTATCTTGGCTCTTGAGCCTATGATACAGTTATCGCTAACTATAGAATTCTCTAAAAGAGTTGCCTCTTCCCCAATGATAGTTTTGAAGCTGACCACTGCCTCCATAAGTGTAGCCTGATTACCTATGAAACTGTCCTTCCAGACGACCGAGCGGTTCATGTTCACCCCTTCTCCACAATGAACCCCTTCTCCGACCACTGAATTTGAGATTTTCGATCTCGAACCGATATCAGAATTACTCCCCAAGATTGCCACGCCTTCGAATTCGACCTCCTGGCCCACCTGCACGTTCTTGCCTACCCAGATCATGGCTTCTTTTCTTTTCAGGAGATTTCCTTCTATCTCTATCTTCACTTTACCTTCTAAGATATCCTGATGAGCTTTGGAATACTCATCCAGGTTCCCCACGTCTCTCCAGTAATCAGGAGAAATAAATCCGTAGAGTTTTTCATTTTCTTTAAGCATCAAGGGGAATAAATCCTTGCTGAAATCGAATTCCCTCTTAAAAGGTATCTTCTCCAGAACCTCCGGCTCCAGGATGTAAATTCCGGTGTTGACCGTATCGCTGAATACCTCACCCCAGGTGGGCTTTTCAAGAAAACGGGAGATTCTTCCATCTTCCCGGGTGATGACCACTCCATAAGATAAAGGGTTTTCCAGCCGGGATAAGACCAAGGTAGCTGAAGCTTTATTTTGAACGTGAAAATCTATGGCTTTAGATAAATCGATATCCGTAAGCACGTCTCCGGAGATGACTAAGACTCTTTCCTTTTCACCTGAAACGGATCCTCCGTACAATTGCCCCTCAGCATTCTTCACGCTACCTGCGGTGCCGTAATCTTCAGTGGAAGTAACATATTCTATTTTTACTCCGAATTTTGAACCATCCCCGAAATAATTTTTTATCTCCTCTCCCTGGAAAAAAAGCAAAGCTACAATATCTTTGAGATTATTTTTTTTCAGAAGGTTTATGATATGCTCCATCATCGGCTTGTTGGCAATGGAAACCATGGGCTTAGGCAAATTGCAGGTCAAGGGCCTGAGCCTGGTCCCAAAACCGCCTGCCATTATAACTGTTTTCATTTCTGATCCTTATCTTCGGTTTATCTTTGAAGACAATAAAACGATTTCAAATATAAAATCAACAGTTTTTAAATCCTGCAGATGAAGAATCAATTCTTTTGATAAATCAAAGTCCTACAAATATTGAATGTAGTGGTTCGATTTATCGAACCTGTTTTGTAGGGGCGTATTGCAGTTCGACAAACTCACTGCTCTGAGCCAAGCCGAAGAACAATACGCCCCTACCCTGCTAAAAAACTTCTGCTCTCCCGACAAGAACAAAAAAAACTCCATCCTCAATCCAGATACATTTTTTGTTTTTCTGGAGACAAATGGAGTTTTCCATACTTTTTTAATCCTAATTTGCTGGAAAAATTGAACTTACATTTAGGTTTATCGGCTGAAATAACAATTTTTTAGCAAAAAAAGAGGTTTTTTCTTCTTTGAGTCTTTTGTAGAACAACTCTCAAAATCCATTCTGGACCTTCAGGTTTGCTTCTTTTCGTAGTGCGACCCTTTCAGGGTCGCTATCGCAAGGCTAATCCGCCATAGGCGGATGCCCTACGGTTCTTCCATCAGAAATTCCATCCGATGCCAACGCTAAAATCAAAACCAGTAAACTCTACTTTGATATCATCCTTGCTACCAGAAAAAGCCATGCCGTTTGAATATCTATAACGAGCTTGTGAAATCATATAGAAACTTTTGTTAAGTTGAGACATTAAACCAAAGGAGGCGTGAAAACCATATCCATTTCCTGTTCGTTTCGACTTTGGTTGAGAATCAGGGTAAGATGCTCCCGCATAATAAATCACCTCTGCCTCAACTTGACTTATAAAATATGACATACCTATTCCCACAATTGGAGAGAATCGTTGATTAAATGACTGGAACTTAT
>MEWM01000067.1:31060-31328 GCA_001775355.1 candidate division Zixibacteria bacterium RBG_16_43_9
TCCTTGAAACCTCCATCTTATTACTAAAGGAACGAAACCCGTTGTATCACCTAAATAATTCATCAAGACTAATGCCGAGCTGAGGGACGCAGATGTTTTGATCAACTCGGTTCCCAGATTAATTGAATGGTGTTTACCTAGAGCATAGTTGATAGAAAAAGCATAATAGATGTTGGGGTTATTTTTTTCATAATAGTCGTTTTTCATACTACCCCAAAGATTAGACCAGTCATGTAAAGGCAGATGAACTGCACCAACAGATGCCCTT
>MEWM01000067.1:31392-31527 GCA_001775355.1 candidate division Zixibacteria bacterium RBG_16_43_9
TGAGAATAACAGATTTGTAAAAAAACCGCATAATTCACCTCCTTAAATTTTGTAGCTTACTTTTTTTCGTAGGGCAAACCTTCAGGTTCGCTTTTTTTTAAATTCATTCAAAATATTTGCAAGGCTGAAGCCTTG
>MEWM01000067.1:31668-47834 GCA_001775355.1 candidate division Zixibacteria bacterium RBG_16_43_9
TTTTGACCAGAGTTTATATCTTGCTTTAGGCCCGAACTTAGTGGTCAGGATAGCCTCCTCTACCTGCAATTTCAAAAGGCTCTTGTCCTTCTCGTACTCAGCTTTCTTCTCCTGTTCCAAAATAGACTCTAATTTATCCAGAGCTTCTTTCACCCTGCTTCCTGATTCGCTCTTTGAAGAAAGGTATTGCTCCTGGCTGATAGTTTTCTTCAGTTTTTCCAGCTCAGTTTCAGAAGCAGTCGTGTATTCTAAATCTTTGGATTTGAGAAATTCCTTGAAATCGCCCAGGATCCTTTCATCTGCCTGAAAATTCTCAGAAATGTTAGGATGCACTGCAGTATAATGAACCGCGAAATCGAAAAAGTATCCCTCCTGAAAAATTTTTTGGATCAAAGGAGGATAAACCGGATCCGGGATGATTATGTCCGGGACAATCCCCCCACCCCCATAGACTTTTCTGCCTTTACTGGTAAGGTAAATTTTCTTCTCTGTCTGTTGTTGTAGGGGGATCCAGCCCTGACGGGATTGTTCTCCCGCCGAGGTGATAGTATCGGAGGTTTCTTTTATTCCTCTCTCCTTTTGAATCAGCCTGCCACTGGGGAGATAATATTTAGCAGTGGTCAGTTTCAAGCCTTTATCCCCTCTCAGCTCAAACAGGGTCTGCACTGCACCCTTGCCATAAGTGGTATCCCCTAAAATCAGACCCCGATCCTGGTCCTGAATGGCACCTGCCAAAATCTCTGCCGCTGAGGCAGAACCATAATCAACCAGGATGATTATAGGGAGGTTCTCAAAAACAGGCTTGGCAGAGGTATAGAATTTCCTGGTATCCGGATCTCTTCTTCCCCTTATTTCAACTACTAACTCCCCTTTTTTTAAAAAAAGCTCTGCTACCCCAACCGCTTCCTGCAAAAGCCCACCCGGATTTCCTCTTAAATCCAGGATCAATCCGTTTATATTTTTCTCTTTCAATTCTTTCAAAGCTTGTCTTAATTCAGTGGGTGCATTTTCCGAAAATCTGGTCAACCTAACATAACCGATTCCGTCTTCGATCTCCCCTGCAAAAGATACGCTTCTGATCTCTATCACGTCCCTTTTCAGATTGAACTCCAGAGTATCACTGATTCCCTCTCTGACAACTGCCAGCCTGACCTTGCTACCTTTTGGCCCTCTCAGTCTTTGCTGGGCCTGGTCAGCAGACATATCTTTCGCGGATTGATCTCCTATTTTGACGATCTTGTCTCCGGTTTTTATTCCTGCTTTATAGGCTGGACCGTCTTCTATCGGCGAGATAACTGTTGGATACCCTTCTTTGACAGCAATCTCCATTCCCACGCCCTGAAATTCGCCTTTGCTCTCCTCTAAAAGCCCGGCCAGCTCTTTTTTATCCAGATAATCTGAATAAGGGTCCAACTCTGATGTCATCCCCGTGATCCCGTCCAGGATTAACCTCTCCTTTTCTATCTCGTCTACATAATTCGACTTTATCAGAGAAGCCGCTTCATCCAGTTCATCATATTTCTGAAGAGACAGAAATCTAAACGCACTATTGAGAACCAGGACCAGAACAGTGATAACTATGACCAAAAGAATCAGACTTGAGCTTTTCAATTTTATCTCAGGCATATTCACTCCAGTAGAAAATTTTTACTTGAGAATCAATTTTAAGACCTATCAGCCCCTGAGGAAATAATCTACAGTATTCTTGACCTCATCCCACACCACTTCGATTTCACCAGACCCGTCGATCACCTTGAACCTCTTTTTCTCTTTCCTGGCTATCTTCAGATATCCGTCTCTGACCCTTTTGTAGAAATCAATTTTCTCTTTTTCAATTCTGTCTTTTTTCTTATTGTTTTGTCTCATCCGACTAGAAAAAACATCAATGGGAATATCGATCAAAATCGTCAAATCTGGTTTAAGTCCTGAAACTGAAACCTCATTGAGATAATCAATCATCTTTATATCCAGACCCCTGCCATATCCTTGATAAGCTAAGCTCGAATCGTAAAACCGGTCACAGATCACAAGTTTGCCCTGTCTTAAGGCAGGCAGGATTACCTTGGAGACAAGCTGAGCTCTGGCAGCCTCATAAAGCAGAAGCTCGGTCAAAGGATCCATTCCGGTATTTCCGGAGGATAAAAGTACCTGACGAACATTCTCGGAAACTTTTTCTCCGCCTGGTTCCCTCAAGAGTATGGCCTTATGACCTTTTCTTTTCAGATAATTGAAAAGTTTTTTTGCCTGGGTGGTTTTTCCGGAATAATCGATCCCTTCAAATGTAATTAGAATGCCTTCCATATCATTTTTTGCTTTTCCTATTTTAGTGGGTCAGGCATCCCTGCCTGACCATAGAGAACAGACAAGATGTCTGTTCCACCATTCAAGAGCCTTGCGCTAACACTCAGGTTCGCCCCTACATTCAAAACAAAGAGGTGGTTTATCACCACCTCTTATGTTATCAAATATTAAACATCCTCATCTTTGATTATCTTTTCTTTTCGACCGTCTTTCTCTTTTCAACTGTTGGTTTTGCCGCATATTTGCGGACATACTCCTCCGTCTGTTCCCTTGCCTCTTCGTCTGTAACCTGTTTGGGAGGAGACTTCATAAAGTAAGAGGAGGGTGCTTCCATCGCTCCAGAAAGGCCATTATCCAGAGCTAATTTGCAGCATCTGACCGCATCAATTACCACTCCGGCTGAGTTGGGCGAGTCCCAGACCTCTAATTTCAGTTCCAGATTCAAAGGAACGTCCCCGAAGGTTTTCCCCTCTAATCTGATATAGGCAGTTTTGCGATCCAGCAACCAGGCAACATAATCTGAAGGACCGATATGCACGTTATCCCTGCCCAGGTCGTAATCTAACTGAGAGGTAACCGCATCGGTTTTGGAGATTTTCTTTGATTCCAGCCTGGACCTCTCTAACATATTGAGAAAATCCGTATTTCCCCCAACGTTCAATTGATATGTTCTTTCCAGCTTTACTCCCCTGGTTCGGAAAAGTCGCGTTAAAACGCGATGAACGATGGTTGCTCCAACTTGCGATTTTATATCATCCCCGATCACCGGAAGATTCCGGTCTGCAAACCTCTTCTGCCAGTATTTCTCCCGGGCGATGAAAACAGGAATGCAGTTGACGAACCCGCATCCTGCTTCCAGCACTTGTTCCACATACCATTTGGTCGCCTCTTCGCTGCCCACCGGGAGATAATTGACCACTACATCGGTCTTGGTTTCTTTAAGGATTTTCACGATGTCCGCAGTTGGTCCGGGAGCTTTCTCGATTATCTTGGAAAGATACTCGCCCAGCCCGTCATGAGTCATACCCCGGTGAACCGGGACTCCCAGTTTAGGAACTTTACAAAATTTGTAAGTATTGTTTGGCCAGGTGTAGATCGCCTCGCTCAGATCCTTTCCCACTTTGTTTTTATCAATGTCAAAGCAGGCTGAAAACTCGATATCCCGGATATGATATCCACCTAAATCAACGTGCATTATCCCCGGGATAAACTGGTTTTCCCTGGCATTCTTGTAGTATTCTACTCCCTGAACAAAGGAGGAGGCACAATTCCCCACGCCGATAATTGCCACCCTGACTTTGCCCATTCTTCTCTCCTTTCCTGAAGATTCCCTCAAGTTTCCTCCAATCTTTTCTTAATGTAGATAATCCTCTGTACCACGGTTATATTTGCGAAAATAGCTATTAACCATAAAGAAAGCACCAAAAAAAAATTTCTGGTTCCCGGAATCGAGCCTAAGATAGCACCAGCCGCCAGAAAAGTCAACCTCTCCGGACGCTGCATAATCCCGATTTTACACTCTATGCCTAACCCCTCTGCCCGGGCCCGGGTATAGCTGACCATGAAGGAGCCAGCAATGGCTAAGATTATCAACAATACCATATATGAGTGCTGATGCAGAAAATAGGTAACCAGACCCAAGAAGATCAAAACCTCAGAATAGCGATCGATAGTGGAGTCGAACAGAGCACCGAACTTGCTGATCTTATTGGTCTCCCTGGCAAGCCTTCCGTCCAGCACATCGCAGATTCCTGCCAGGATAATCATTATCCCGGCATAGAGAAATGCCCCCTGAATGAAGTATAAAGCTGCCAGAAGGCTGAAGAGCAGCCCGGCAAATGTCACCATATGCGGGTGGACATCCAGGCCCACTAAGAGCCTGGCCAGAGGCTCGATTACGGTCAGGAAACCGTTTATCAGATGTTTATTTAAAAGCTTTATCTCCATCATCTTTCACCGAAAAAAATTATAATATCACTCAGACCGAACTAAGTCAAGCGAAAAATCTTTTTCCTGGATTGTGTACTGTTCCTTTCTTTTCCGATCTTTTTCTATCCTTTTCGCCAGATAAAGGCTGAGAAGTCCCACCAGGATTCCGGCTATCACATCTGAAAGATAATGAAACCTTCCCCAGACCGTGCCGACGAAAAGACTCAGGATCAAAGGTCCCAAAAAATAAAAAAGCCTGCGGCTATACTTGTAAGCGAAGACGAATACCACCATAGTCACCGCCACGTGCGAGCTGGGCATACAGCCGCCGTGGAGTCCAGCCACTTTTATCACCCACTGGGCTAAAGGCACGAAGATAAACCCCTTGATCGGGGTCTGGTGCAAAGATACCAGGGCACACCCTGGGCCTTCTACCGGGAAAAAAATGAAACCTAAATAGGAGATATAAAAAGCTATTGCCGATGCAAAGACCAGGCTATCGAATTCCTTTAATTTACCTCTGAAATAAAGGGCAATTCCCAAGACCGGCAGGATAAAATAATAGGAAAAATATGCCATCAAAAAATATTCATTCAAAATCGGGAAGGAAAACTTCTCCAAAAAAATAGTGGGATAATCCCCCAGAATAGTTAATTCTAAATAATTGATCCAGGAATCAAAAAAACCAGGAAAAATCAGATGAATCAGATAGCGGGTCTCCTCGTAGAGAAAGGTGAAAAGGAAAACCGGGTACCAGTGCCGGAAAAATATTGTCAGTTTCCTTTCCGGAAAAGATAAAAACTTCACGATTACCAGAACTAAAAATATTATTGAGAAATTGAAAATAAGATAGTAATACCAGGGAGGCTGGCCAGGATGAAAAAAAAGAATGATAAGGCATAATACTAAAAGATAAATGATGGTCGCCCAGTCAGCCGGAAAAAAGTGAAGTCTCTTTTTCATATTCTGTTTTTTTCTTTGACGTATCTCGTTTTTCCCCTCTCTTCGTAAGGAGAGGGTGAGGTCAGGCTATTTTGCTTATGTTCCTTTTCTTTTTCTCATCTTCCTTCTTACGTTTTTCCATCTTCCCTTTTTCCTTCCACGATCAGGACGAACTCTCCTCGGATTTTAGCGGCTTCGAAGTATTCCTTTATCTCTGATAGCTTTCCTCTTTTCACCTCCTCGAACTTCTTGGTCAGCTCCCGGGCAACTGAGGCTTTTCTATCTCCCAGTATACTCAATAAATCCTCTAAAGTTTCCAGAAAGCGGTGGGGAGATTCGTAAAAAATCAGAGTTCTTTTTTCTTCAGAAAGCTCTAAAATCCTTTTTTTTCTTTTTCCGGATTTGGGCGAAAGGAAACCTTCGAAGATAAACTTATCTGTTGGCAGCCCAGAGATTATCAGGGCAGAGACAAATGCAGTAGGTCCTGGTATAGATTCTACTCTGATACCTTCCTGAATGGCTAATTTGACCATAAGAAAGGCCGGATCCGAGATTCCCGGTGTGCCGGCATCGGAGACCAGAGCAATCGAGTTGCCGGATTTCAGCGACTGCAGCAGGGTATAAGCTTTTTTCTCTTTATTGAAATCGTGATAGCTGGTAAGCTGATTGGAAATCGAATAATTTTTAAGGAGTATCCCGGTTTTTCTGGTATCCTCCGCCGCGATCAAATTCACTTCTTTTAAAACCCTGAGAGCCCGCAAAGTTATGTCCTCAAGATTTCCGATCGGGGTGCTGACCAGATAGAGTGTGCCTGGATTTCCCAATGCTGTATTCATGGGTCAACTTTTCTTTCTAAACGGTGAGTGTCTCTTTGGTTGGAATCCAGTCATCACCCTTTTTCTCTAAAGGGATCTTCTTGTTCTTTTTGTATCCCCAGAGGATTTTATAGAGATAAGGTAGGGTAAGTTGAAAGAACTTTTTAGGCCTTAAGTAGAAAGAAAGATAAGCCCGGATGATCAATCTCTGCAGTTCCTTCGGACTTATCTTATCCAGCCGGATGACTGGTTGACCTCCCCAGTAGATCTCCCAGTTATCAGTTAAGAGCCTGTCCTTTACCGAGTCGTAAAGCCTGGTTCCGGGGTAAGGGGTTAAAACGGAGAACTGAGCATAGGCGGGGTTAAGCCTCTTGGCATATTGAATGGTTTTTTTGATCATCTCGCTGGTCTCATCCAGACACCCGATGATAAAGCTTCCCCAGGCGTCGATCTTATTTTTTCTCAGTATCTCCATCCCTTTAAAAGCTGTGTCCGCCTCTAAGTTCTTGCCGAATCCATCTAAGGTCTCTTGATCTCCACTTTCAAACCCGATGAAGACCTGCCTCAGCCCGGCTCTGCTCATCAACTGAACCATTTTTTCATTTTTGACAATGGTGTCGATCCGGGAAAAAGCCCACCATTCTAAATCCAATCCTTTATGCAGAATCTTTTCGCAGAAATCAACAACCCGGTTGGGATTCAGGGTGAAATTGTCATCTAAGAAGGAGATGGCACGGTACCCGTAATGGTTATAAAGAAAAGAGACCTCGTCGATGATGTTGTCCACGGACCTGGTTCTCCATTTTACCCCGGAGAACTGCGAGCAGGAACAGAAATCACAATCAAAAGGGCAGCCCCTGGAGGTAACCATAGTGGCAGAATACCTTTTTCCCATGTTTAGAGTATAAAGATTTAATGGAAGAAGGTCCCGCGCGGGAAAAGGAAGAAAGTCAAGGTCCTGGATAAAAGGACGGGAGGGATTTTTATCCCAGGTTCCGTTTCCCCTGTAGGAAAGACCTCCAATTTTTCCGATCTCCCCACCATTTCCAAGTGCATCCGCTAAATCCAGGATACCGTATTCCCCCTCACCTCTGATCACGTAATCAGCAGATAAAGAAGTTAAAATCTCCTCATCGAAGAAAGTAGCGTGTGGGCCGCCCATAACCACTTTGACTTTGCTTCTTTTAGCTGCCAAGGCGATTTTCTGAGAGACAGGATACCTGGTGGTATCAACTGAAATTCCCACCAGGTCAAACTCCTCATACGGAAGAGAATGATAGTCCAGAGCCTCCACATTCAGATCAACAATCCTTACCTGATGCTTTTTCTGTCTTAAGATGCTGGCTAAATAAGCCAAGCCCAAAGGCGGAAGTTTAAGCCCGATCCGGTGATAAAAGTTAATAGCCGGGGGGTTTACCAAAAGTATCTTCATCTTATCCCTGTAGCCCTTTAAAGGTTGTTTCATTTAAGTCTGTGCTCTTAATTTAAAAGCGAACTCCTGCTCCCAGACCGGGTCTGCGATCTTATGTATGCTTCTGAATATCTGTCTGTTGAAAAATGTAACAGAATTTTCTTTATCTTCTCGCCCATAAATTTCCACAGACCTGCTAAAGTTCGTTGCGCCATAACCCCTCCTTGTCTAAAAGATTAAATACTTTTCAACAAGGCCTTTTTGAATTTACGATTTTTGCAATGCAATTACAAGAAAAATATCAGAAAAGATTCTTCTATTTTCCAGAAAGTCAAGCGTTATTTTTAAAATTTATTTTATGATAGTAAGAAATTTAGGCCTTCGCAAGAAAAAATATGCAACCTGATCATTGTCGGGGCTGAATTTTCCTGCCAAAGAAATTGAGCTAAACGATGGGCGAGGAAACCTCGCTCCTACAAAAATTGTCAAACCCATCCTACGGGGTATGCTAGTGAAAGGGAAAAATCGTACGGCAAGGCATTAGCCTTGCATGGTTTATTAAAAGTAGGGGTTCAAAATTTTGAACCCCTACATATCGAAATGCCGGAGCCCGGAATTGAACCGGGACGGTGAGTAATCACCGAGGGATTTTAAGTCCCTTGCGTCTACCTATTCCGCCACTCCGGCGTTTATAACAGTGGTTGGTGGATAGCTGTTAGTTTATAGTCCTCCCCACCCCAAAAAATATCAAGTTCGACCTCTCCAGAATCGATTATAATATGGAATTATATATTTCTGTCAAGAATTCTTTTTGAAAATAGCACCTAAGGGGGGCAATGTGCTCGATTATTGTTTTATCCTGATTTTATGAACTTCTTCGGAACTTCTTTCTTTTCTCCTTAGAGATTTTTTCCGTGGCATACTGGATTACCAGCCGGGGTGCTTTGTCTTTCCATTTGTAGAGAAAATCCTCAACCTCTGCTGGAGATTTCTTCCAGGTCTCCCTTAGAAGCCAGCCCACTCCCTGGTGAACAACCCTTTCCGGATCAAGGATGAGCTTCCGGGCAACAGCTAAACTCTCATTTATGTAATCATCCTTTGAGACCAGTTTTACCAGGGTCACTGGAACCGCTCTTCTTTTCCATTTAGAAGAGGACTCAGTCCACTCCATAAGCTCCTTTAAAGAAACTATCTTTTCCTTTATGAAGAAATATAAGATGTCACCGCAAGCCCAATCTGAGTGTGCCCAGTTTACTATGTATTTCTGAAACCATTTCCCTATAACACCAAACAGCCTTTTGTTGTAGTTTTTTTTCAGGCGGATGAAAAAATCAAGGGCAACTGAAGCCTCTTCATACTTGCCGGTCTTAATCAGGTTTTCACACAAGGCAAGAAGTTCATCCTCGGTCAGATTTTTCTGACAGAATTTAAACCACTCCTCTCTTTTCTGGCTGAATTTATCTTTATCGATCCCGTAAGCGTCATACCCCTCATTAAAATAGCGGGCATATTTCTCAACGATCTTCTCGTCCGCATTTTTCTTTAGAAATCCCCTGATCTCTTTTTCAAACTTTTCAACCATCTGTTTTTTCCCTTCGTAGGAGAGGGGATTGTTGAGCCTTGCGAAATCCCCTACGGGGGTCCCCTCCTACTCTATTTACCAATCTCGGGCGACCACAAGGGTCGCCCCTACTTTTCAGCTTGTCAACTATAAATTTTGTGATGAAATTATAGGGCTTGATGAATCAAGCCCCTACCAGCTTGCTGTATTTGATCTTTTTCTTCAAACTCCAAACTCTTAAACTTTTAAACTGTATTCAAAGGCGGCTTCCGGATTTGAACCGGAGAATCGAGGTTTTGCAGACCTCTGCCTTACCACTTGGCTAAGCCGCCGGAATCCCCGTAGGGGAATGATTATTGGTTCATAGTTGATAGTTCATGGTAAAAGATTTTACTACAAACTATGAACCATTAACTATCCACCAATTTTTGCCCTGCGGACGAAGTGAGCGGTTAATAGTTATGGTAGACAGTTTACTATTAGGTATTTTACCACCAACTATGAACCATTAACTAACCACCAATTTTTGTCCTCCGGACAAAAATTGGAGCGGGAAACGGGATTTGAACCCGCGACATTCACCTTGGCAAGGTGACGCTCTAGCCAACTGAGCTATTCCCGCTTGTGAATTTTAAGATATACGTTCAGAAAAAACTTGTCAATAAGATTCTCGCTATCCTTTTCCCTATTTCTATAAGGTATCCCGGCTCTCGTTGATCCAGGGGTCTCTTTTTAGTCTTTTGACTTTAGCCTTTAGACTATAGCCTCTTTTTTGCTACTGCCTTACCATATAACTGTATATACTTTTTGGCTGAAGCCTCCCAGGAGAAATCCTTTTCCATCCCTTGGAGCATAAGATTTTTCCAGGCAGTTCTGTTTTTGAAAAGCTGGATAGCCCTTTCTATAGCTGAGAAGAGCTCTTCTCCTTTATAATCCTGAAAAAGAAACCCTGTCCCTTTCTGAGTCTGCGGATCATAATCCTGAATAGTATCTGCCAGACCACCGGTTTCACGTACCACTGGAACAGTGCCATATTTCAAGCTGTACATTTGATTCAAACCGCACGGCTCGTATCTTGAAGGCATAAGGAAGATATCTGCGCCAGCCTCGATCAGATGAGCAAGTTTATTATCATATTTCAGATATATTTTCACTTTACCCGGATATTTTTTCTCCAGCTCGGATAAGAATATATGGTATTTCTGCTCGCCTGTGCCTAAAATTATTAATTTGACCTTTAAAGACAGCAGTTTGTCAGCTATTTCATAGAGTAAATCGAACCCCTTCTGGTCAGCCAGTCTGGAGATCATTCCGATCAAAGGGTTGTTTCCATCTGCTCCCAAAACAGCCTGCCTCAACAGAAATTCTTTATTCTTGCTTTTCACCTGCAGATTACCTTCTCCATAATTATAAGGGATGAGTTTATCCTTTTCAGGGCTCCACTCCTCATAATCTGCCCCATTCAATACCCCGTATATATCCCGGGCCCTATCTTTTAAGATCCCTTCCATCCCGTACCCGAATTCTGGCCCGGATTGAATCTCCTGCGCATATCTTTCGCTTACCGTGTTTATCAGATCAGCATAGGAAATCCCGATCTTCAAGAAATTCACTCCACCCCAGTATTCAAAAGGGCTTAAGGGATAGAAAAGTTCTTTTTTAACCCCCAGCTTGTCAAAAGTCGTTTTAGGAAAATTCCCCTGATAAGCGATATTGTGAATGGTCAAAAGCGTGGCTATGTTCTTATAAAAAGGCTCCTCTTCTAAGATGGTTTTAAGGTAAGCCGGGACCAAAGCTGACTGCCAGTCATTGCAGTGGATCAGGTCTGGCTTCCAGTTTAAAGCCTTCATAGTTTCAAGAACTCCCCTTCCAAAAAGGATAAATCTTTCGTCGTTATCCTCATAATCCTGTCCGGTTTTCTTATCCGCATAAAGCTCATCCCTGTCAAAATACTCCTTATTTTCCAGAAAAAGATATTCTGTGTCTGAATCTGATAAATAACATTTCCTTATTTTGAATTTTACTTCCTTTTCTCCAATCGTTATCTCTGGCAGAGGACGGTCTATCTTCTCCAAATTAAACTTTTTTTCATCCACCATTCTATATTTTGGGAGAATCGTTTTGACTTCACATCCCATCCGGGACAAAACCTTGGACAATGCACCAGCTACATCAGCCAATCCCCCGGTCTTGGCGAAAGGAACAACTTCCGGAGATACAAGAAGTACCCTGAGTTTATCTTTTGCCAACCTTACTCCTTTTTTGCTTTTTGACTTTAGACTTTAGCCTGTAGCCTTTAGACTATATTTCGATCTCCTTTAAATACTTAGCGGCGTCCTCTGGAGAAGTGGGATTTATGTAGAAACCAGTCCCCCATTCAAAACCTGCCACGCGGGTAAGTTTAGGCATAATCTCGATATGCCAGTGATATTGCTCCAGCTCTTCGTGATTTAAGATGGGGGCCGTATGGATGATATAGTTATATGGCGGGTTATTAAGCGCCTTTGCCAGGCGGAGCAACGTCTCCTTCAGAATTTTGGCTAAAGCTGGGATTGCTTCCTTTTTAGTATTCTCAAAAGATGAGACATGGCTTTTAGGTAGAATCCAGGTCTCAAAAGGAAATCTGGGAGCAAAAGGCTCTATGGATATGAAGAAATCGTTCTGCGTGATCACCCTTTCATTCTCGGAGATCTCCTGTCTGATGATGTCGCAGAAGATACATCGCTCCTTATATTCAAAGTAAGTCTTGGACCTTTCCACTTCCTCACTCACTCTTTTGGGAACAACAGGAGTGGCGATGAGCTGGCTATGGCTGTGTTCTAAGGAAGCACCCGCCTCCTCCCCCTGGTTCTTGAAGATCATTATATATCGGAAGCGGGGATCCTTTTTCAGGTCGCTTATCCGGTGACGGTATGCCCAGATCACATCCTCCATTTCTTTATCCTCATAATCCTGCATATCTTTTATATGATTTGCTGTTTCGATAATCACCTCATGCGCGCCCACGCCGTTCATCTTATCATAGATCCCTTTACCCTCCCGATTAAGATCCCCTTCTATCCTCAAAGCCGGATATTTATTAGATATAACCCTGAGAGTCCAGCCAGGCTTATTCGGTTCTGAAAGGGGCGGCCTGAAAGCTAAAATCTCAGGCGGGGTAGAGGATTCATTCCCCGGACAGAAAGGACAAAGAGGGCTTGGCTTCCTTTTAGGAAGGTTGGCAAAATCAGAGGGTCTTTTACCCCTCTCAGTTGAGATAATCACCCACCTGCCGATGATAGGGTCTTTTCTCAGTTCAGGCATTCTCTCTCCTCTTTGTGCTTTTTTTCACACAGATTATATAATCTAAAAAACCAGTTGTCAACCTGTAAAGTCTTACTGTCATTGCGAGGAGTTCCCGTAGGGGACGACGAAGCCCATCTGGGCTTCGTCCCCTCCGGTGACTCGCAATGACTGATTAATCTTCTGTTTCTGCTCTTCGTTGGTGTCCCCACCAACGAAGGTACGGTCGTCCCGCCTTATCGGGACAACCAGCAGAAAGCCATACTCAATAACTGTGGAGGTCTGAAGACCTCCGCTGCATAGACTTGTCATTCAGTGTAGCGGAAGGCTTCAGCCTTCCATTTTTCCCCTTGTTAAAACCTCCTCTCTTCCCTAGTCTGTTCAAACAAAATTGAGAAAAGCTTCTTTTCTTTTGAAGTCAACTTTACCCCTCTTCTTTTCATCACAATTTCTGCCGTATCGATCATTTTCTCCAGCTTATACTCGGTAAATCCCTGTACCCCTCCCCAGCAGAAAGATGGTACGAATCTCTCCTTAACCATCCCTCCACCGAAAATATTAGAGCCAAACCCGATATACATTCCGGTATTAAGTAAAGTTCCTATGCCAGTCTTGACGTGATCACCAATCATTGAGCCAACCTTGATTAGCCCTGTGTCGATCTCTTTTCCGTTCAAAACGACTTTGATCTTGCCGTAGTTATTCTTCAAATCGCTGTTAGTGGTCATTGCTCCTAAATTCACCCATTCCCCCACACAGGAATGACCTAAAAAACCGTCGTGATACTTGTTGTCATAACCTGAGAAGATTGAATTCTCCACCTCGCCCCCTATCCGGCAGAAAGGGCCTATGCTTGTCCCTTCCCTGATCTTTGCCCCCAGCAAGACGCTATTCATACCAATATAAGATGGACCTTCTATCCGCGTGAGAGACTGAATTTTTATATTCTCATCAATATAAATCGGACCTTTTCTGGCATCCAAAACCACGAAAGCATCTATGCGACCATTTTTGCCGATATAGACATCCTTTGGATTATAGATTTTAACTGAAGATTCAACCCCCTTTTTGAAGTCATTTTTCTTAACCTTGCTTAACCTTTTGAAATCTCTTACGATCTCTTCTGAGTTTAATCTTATGAGATCCCAGAGATATTTAATGAATTCAAGCTTAATCTCCGTCTTCTTAACCTTTTTTAATATCGACTCAATACTCGTTTTCTTATATAGGGTCTTAACCTCAGTTTCGTATTTTTTGAAATCCTCACCTTTTAAGTTTAACGCCAGAAGTTCACCCTTCGAGATAAATGCTCTATCTTTTGTTGAGAAATTTATCTTTAGAGGAAGCTTCTCTTCTGCTAACATCCGCCCATTCAGGAAGAGCAGAAGGTCTTCTTTTTTTAGGTTAAAGTTATTGACCTTGTAAGAGGTCTTCTGTCTCAAGACTTCAGCTAAATAATCCCGGCAGAGGAGGGAGACCTCAGCCCCAGGATAAAGCTGGATTAACTTATCCTTGACTTTCAGAATACCGCTTAGAAGCTCATAAACCGGGCGATTGTAAGTCAAGGGATAGAAGTTTGAGAACTTGTCGTCTTCGAAAATGAAGAGTTTTTTTGCCATTATCTCTCCTTTTAGGGACAAGTGGAGTGTAAAGCTTTAGCTTTACTATAAACCAATTCAAAAATAAGAGAAATCATTTAGGTAAACCTGAAGGTTTACACTCCAAAAAAAAATCCAAAGAATGTTTAGTAAAGCTATTCCCTTTTGCCAGATCAACAACTCCTTGTATGATTTTATTTTCTGATCACTGACCACTGACAACTCACCACTATTTTCATTTTACAAAAGCCATCCCCCTTAATCTTTTGACCCTTTCTTCAGTCGGCGGATGAGTATCGAAAAGGTTGTTCAATTTGCTCCTGTGGTCCAGTAACGGGTTAACGATATAAAGATGAGCGGTCGCCTTATTTGCCACCTCTAAGGGTTCGGTATCTTTGGAGATTTTCTCCAGGGCTGAAGCCAGCCCTTCCGGATAGCGGGTGAGCAAAGCACCTGAAGAGTCTGCCAGATATTCCTTCTGCCTGGAAATGGCTAACTGAAGAAGTTTTGCGATAATCGGAGCTAAGACCACCAGGATTAAGGCTAAAAGTATGATGATGGCATTTCCGCCACCTCTTCTACCTTCTCTTCTCCCTCTTCCATAAAAAAAGCTCCTTCCCATCCAGTCAGAAAGCAAGGCTACCGTGCCGACCAGGACCACCACCAGGGTCGAATAGCGAATGTCATAATTTTTGATATGCGACATCTCGTGGGCAATTACTCCTTCTAACTCCAGACGGTTCATCTTCTGAAGAAGACCAGTGGTCACTGCGATGGCTGAATTTTGAGGATTTCTTCCAGTGGCAAAAGCATTCGGGGCAGTATCGTCAATTATATAAGTTTTAGGAGCTGGAACCCCTGCCGCAATTGCTAAACCTTCGATGGTATTGTAAAGATACGGGTTTTCCTTAGGATCAACCAATCTAGCCTGACTGACACCTAAGACCATTTTGTCCCCGTAGAAAAATGTGACAAAGGAAATAATGATGGCAATAGCCACAGCAAAGATAATTCCAGTCTCGCCCGCATGATAGGCCTCCCCAAAAACCCACCCCAAGAAGACGATAAAAACTATGAACAAAAAGAGAAGTAAGAAGCTTTTTCTTTTGTTCTCTGTTATTTGTTCATAAATCATACTTCCTCGGTAGAACAGACATTCTTGTCTGTTCTCTCTTTAAGGTCAGACAGTAATGTCTGACCTGCCAGCAACAGACCTTCACTCGGTAGAACAGGCATTCCTGCCTGTTCAGGGGGTCAGACAGGAATGTCTGACCTACCAGCTCATCTGCCATACTTCTCATTAAAATACCAGCCATGATATTTATATGGGTCATCAACCAGATTTTTCTTTACCGAGTTATACAGCATATAATTTAATTTTTCATCTAATTCTTTTTGATCCCTGATTATTCTGTCAAAAGATTCCTTCATCCAGACAGAACCCGAAGTTCTCTTTTTTATGTTAATCAATCTGGCTGTTGTCCCTTTAATCCCTTTCATTATTCTTCTGAGTTGACATTCTCCACTTGGCGTCAACATCAGATGAACATGATCAGGCATTATTACAACGGCAATAAGAGTATAAAACTTTTCATTATTCTTTATTACATGTTCTAAAACCAATTTCTGTTCCTCTATTGATAATTCTCCTTGAGCTGTTCTGAAAGTAACAAAATAGGTTGAGCCTTCTAATGTCCAGTGTGGTAGTTTTCTTCTGGTGATTTGAAGCCCTTCATCCATATTGTATTTTTTAAATGTCAGACAGGAATGTCTGACATACCGGGTTTCTGTCCGGTAGAACAGGCATTCTTGCCTGTTCAGGGGGTCAGACAAGAATGTCCGACCTACTATTCATCTCTGTGTTTTAGCCCTTTTTAAAAACCTACTTTCGGCACTTCTCTTTTGGCTGCTCCCTCCACCTCGAAGTATTCTCTTGGTTTAAAGTTGAACATATTGGCGATGATGCTGAGGGGAAGACCTGCTGGGCATTGTTATAAGATAAGATCGTATCGTTATAGAACTGCCTGGCATAAGCGATCTTGCTTTCAATGCCGGCTAACTCCTCTTGAAGCATCAGGAAATTCTGGTTGGCTTTTAATTCCGGATAATTCTCAGCCACTGCAAATAAAGTCTTGAGTGCAGAAGTCAGCATATCGCTGGCTTCAGCCTTTTCCTTAACAGTGCCTGCCTGTGCCCACTGGGTTCGGGCTTTGGCAACTGCCTCGAAAACTCCTCTTTCATGAGCCGCATCCCCTTTTACCGTTTCGACCAAATTCGGCACTAAATCCGCCCTTCTTTCCAACTGCACATCGATCTGGTGCCAGGCA
>MEWM01000067.1:47861-48401 GCA_001775355.1 candidate division Zixibacteria bacterium RBG_16_43_9
TATTATCAGAATCGGCACCCCGATGACGATCAGCAAGAAAAACAAAGTGATTAACATTTTACCTCCTTCGTTTTAAGTAGACAGTAGGTAGTAGACAGCATACTGGGGGCATCACCTCCCCTCCCCTATCTACTCGCTACTATATGCTTCTTGTCAATCAATAAAGTATCTGTTCTACTTGTTTATCAATGCTTAAAGACAGAACGATGTTCTGTCCCTACTTTTTTCTTCCCTTGAACCCTTTAACCCTTAAACTCTTTAACCTCTTCCTTAACTTATCGTCTGAAAGAGCCAAAATCTGTGCTGCCAGAATAGCAGCATTTTTTGCCCCTGCATTACCTACTGACATAGTGGCTACCGGCACACCGGAGGGCATCTGCAAGATGGAAAAAAAAGAATCCATCCCTTTAAAAGGAAGTGAAGGCAAAGGTACCCCAATGACCGGGAGTCTTGTATGAGCCGCAATAACACCAGGCAGATGAGCCGCCATTCCGGCACCCGCTATAATCACGTTTATCCCTTTCTTTTCCGCCTCTTTTG
>MEWM01000067.1:48528-48731 GCA_001775355.1 candidate division Zixibacteria bacterium RBG_16_43_9
GATTAATACTTGATTTTTCTTCATAATGTTTCCTAATTTTTTTCTGGGCAGACACACAGGTCTGCCCCTACGAATTCCCTTTATCCCTTGAACCCTTTAATCCTTGAATCTTTTTTAAAAATATTCTCTCCTCACATTTGTTGCTCTATACCCGATATCGTGTCGGTACTGCATCCCGTCAAACCTTATTTTATCCACAGCGG
>MEWM01000067.1:48914-49052 GCA_001775355.1 candidate division Zixibacteria bacterium RBG_16_43_9
AACCGCCTGAGGCTAAAACCACGCATACGGCTGAGCCTTCTTTCCACTTCACATCCTGCAGATCTAATTCCTCCTCCACAATGGAAAGAAATATTTCGGCTAAATCGCTTTCCAGTAAAGGCAGAACCACCTGGGTTT
>MEWM01000067.1:49059-57503 GCA_001775355.1 candidate division Zixibacteria bacterium RBG_16_43_9
ACCAAACCGACAGTTGAATTCTATAACCTTTGGTCCCATCTCAGTAATCATCAGACCTGCATATAAAACCCCCTTGAAGACTCTCCCTTCCTTATTCAATCCGAGGATGGCAGGTTCCAGGATTTCCTCGGTGATCTTTTTCATTATCTTTTCATTGACGATCAAGGTTGGAGCATATGCTCCCATCCCTCCGGTATTAGGTCCCCGGTCCCCGTCATAGATCCTCTTGTGGTCCTGAGAGGAGACCATAGGTAAAACAGTCCTGCCATCTGTAAATGCCAGGATTGTGACCTCTTCACCAGTCAAAAAATCCTCCACCACAAGTCTACTTCCAGCTTCTCCAAAAATCTTCTGCACCATCACTTTCTCCACTGCATCCTCCGCGCTTTTCAAATCCTCCACCACAAAGGCTCCTTTTCCAGCCGCGAGTCCATCTGCTTTGATTACCAAAGGGAATTCTGAAGAACGAACAAAATCTATTGCCTCCTCTTTTTGTTCGAAGATCTTGAAACTGGCAGTGGGGATATGGTATCTCTTCATAAATTCTTTGGCAAAACCTTTGCTTCCCTCGATCAAGGCAGGCTCTTTTTTGGGCCCGAAGATCTTCAGTTTTCTTTTCTCGAACTCATCCACTATTCCCAAGATCAAGGGCTGTTCAGGTCCAACCACAGTCAGGTCAATCGAATTCTTCTCCGCAAAACCAGCTAACCCTTTGATATCCTCAGCAGAAATCTCAATACAATCCCCTAAGCTGGCTATCCCGGCATTTCCCGGACAGGCGTAAATCTTCTTAACCAGAGGAGACTGGGAAAGCTTCCAGGCAATAGCATGCTCTCTGCCCCCACTCCCGACAACCAAGATCTTCATCTTTATCTCTCCTCAGAAATCTGAAAAGCCAATGTTTGAAATTTAAAATTAATAATAAACCTAATCAAACCAAAAAGGCAAGGATTTTTTTGTGGATCGTTATACTTGCCGAGTTTAGGTATGTATAAACCACCAAGCTAAAGAGGATATGAAAAAGTCCTCCTCTCCTTTTTAAGGAGAGGAGTTAGAGGTGAGGTTGTTACTTTAGTCAGTTTCAATCTGATATTATTTATGCTATATTTTTCATTGACAATCATTACTTATTGACTTTTCTTTACCCGAAAATCGATGCCTATGGCTTTTTCATCTAAATATATTGCTCAAGCTGGAATAATTGCAGCTCTTTATGCAGTAATTACCATAGTTCTGGCACCCATAAGTTACGGGCCGGTTCAGATTAGAGTCTCCGAAGCTCTGACTGTTCTCCCCTATTTAACCCCATCCGCAATCCCCGGGCTTTTCTTGGGTTGTTTGCTGGCAAATATATATGGAGGGCTGGGCGTTTATGACATAGTAGGTGGAAGTTTTTTGACTCTTATAGCAGGATTTTTCACCTACCTTTTATCCAAAAAAAGAAAACCAATACTAGCTCCACTTCCCCCTGTTCTTTTTAACGCTTTTGGCGTGAGCCTCTATCTACATTTTCTTTTCAAACTCCCTTACTGGTTGACAGTCGTTTATGTAGGTGCAGGGGAAATAGTAGCTTGTTACTTAATAGGTTATCCTCTTCTGAAGATCATACTCAGCCGTCAAAGCTGGACAGGTTTCTTCAGAATCTAAATAAAAGTAGGGGTTCAAAATTTTGAACCCCTACCATTAAGCTATTTTATCCCCTAATGTTAGTCTGGTTCTCTTTTTAGATGCAAGAATGAAAAAGGGAAACTACCTTTCCTAACTTTTTTGAATCGACCTCCAACTGTTAATCTTTTAAAGCGTAATCTTATTACAAATGAACAGATAAGAAAGCGGAGGATAATTGTGAAAAAAATAACCTGCTTTTTACCGATCCTTCTTTTAATATTACTTTTCTCCTTATCCCCAGCAGAAAAAAAGCCAGCCATAGGCCCTAAGATCTTTTTACCTGAAAAGGAATGGGATTTTGGTTACATCCCACAGAATGCGGTTGTCTCCCATTTTTTTCTGATCAAGAATACCGGGGATGACACCTTGCAGATCATAAAGGTCAGACCTGGCTGTGCCTGCACCTACGCCCCTTTGAAAAAAGAATTCCTGGCTCCCAAGGACAGCACCTCTCTGGAGGTTATCTTCAGCTCAAGAAACTATCAGGGTTCTAAGACTCTGATAGTAGCTATTTTTTCCTCAGACACCTCAAACTTCTCAGATATAAATTTCACTGCTAATATTGAAAATGAATTCCCGTTATTTCAAGTCGAGCCTTCACAGGTTAAATTTGATTCCATAAGGGTAGAAAAAAATAACCCCAAAAAAGTCATCATTTTAAACAAATCTACTTCTTCTTTGCAGATAGCAGTGGCAGAAAAACCCAAGGAGTTCATTGATTTCCAGATTTCGAAAAACAGTCTGAATCCCAAGGAGAAGGCTGAGATTTTGCTGCAGGTAAATCGTAAAGCCACTCCTGGCCCTTTCCAGACCAATCTGACCCTTGATTTTTCAGGAGGCTCTACCGGCCAGGGCTCTGAGAAAACCAGATACACCCTTCCGATTAGCGGAACCATCCTTTCCAAATAAAATAGATGAGCTTAAAAAAAGGTTCGTCCAGGATATTTCTTCAGGCTATTTTAATTGTCATTTTTTCTCTTTTCATAGGTGTCATATATAACACCATCTCCAAAGAAGGGATTTCTCTTAAAGGAAACTGGAGCAAAAAAGTCCTTTCCGACAGCCTGATTGTCCCCTATTCCTATGATAAAAATGACCCACCGGCTATCACCCTTGCTCAGGCTATGACTTATTTCCAATCACATAACATCATCTTTCTGGATGCCAGGTCAGAGACGGATTACAAAGCCGGCCATATCTCTAAAGCTTTAAACTTACCATTTGAGGAATTTGAAAAATACTATCCCAAGGTAGAGCGTCTCTTAACCAAAGATAAAAATATAATCACTTATTGCGATGGAACTGAGTGCGAAGCGAGCTTGTTTTTAGCTCGTCTTTTAAGAGATAAAGGTTTTAAAAACTTAAAGATCTTCTTTGGCGGCTGGACCGAGTGGAACAAAGCCGGGCTCCCGGTTCAGAAATCTAATTAGCTTTCTTATGAGAGAATTGATAAGCAATAAATGGCTGGTTGCACTTTTTCGATTGATAGTCGGAATAACCTTTCTCTATGCCAGCCTGGATAAGATTGTACATCCGGACCAATTTGCCCGCATAGTTTATAATTACAAGATTTTACCGGGTTTTCTAATTAATATCTTTGCCATTACCCTTCCCTGGATGGAGCTTTTCTGCGGGCTTTTTCTCATCCTGGGACTCTTGGTTGAAAGCTCCTCTCTGCTGATATCTTTGCTCTTGATCAGTTTTATAATTGCCCTCTCTCTGAATTTCCTGAGGGGAGTGGATATTGCCTGCGGCTGTTTCACCACCGACCCGAATGCCAAAAAAGAAGGTGCCTGGCTTTTAATCCGGGATTTGGTCTTGCTTTTGATGAGCCTGCAGATTCTAATTTTTAATCGTGATTTTTTAAGCCTTCAGAAAATTTTCCGGAAAAAGTAGAACCGTAGGGGCACGGCATGCCGTGCCCCTACAAATCTATCTCAACAAAATCATCTTCCTTGTTTCCGTACTTCCGGAACTTTCCAGACGATAGAAATATACTCCGCTTGTGACCTCTTTGCCTCTGTCATCTTTTCCATCCCAGAGCACTTCGTATCTGCCTGGTAATTTTTCCTGATCCACCAGCGTTCTCACCAACTGCCCCAGAACATTATATATTTTGAGGGTAGCACGGATGGGACTATGAACCATGAACTGTGAACCATTAACCGCCTTTTCCTGGGCGGTGCGGTCGGGGTCTCCAAACTCCAAACTCCCAACTCTAAACTGTATTTTTGTTGCGGGGTTAAAGGGATTGGGATAGTTTTGCTTTAAACTAAAGCTGTTTGGTATTAAAACCTCATCTGATTCTACATCCGTTCTTACATCGTAGTATTTTATCTTGGCAGCTTTGACATTCTCCTTAAGGTCAGAAATATCATTCCCCGCTACCACTGCAAAAGCAACAGTTGTGCTTTCCATTGGAGCAATGACAAAAGGTCCCGCAGATGAGAGCATCGACCAGTCTCCCGCATAAAAACCAGAGGCTGTATCTGAGGATAACAGTGTATCACCGCTCAAGTACGAGTATTTTTCCTGTTTAGTAAAACCATCATAAAGGCAGAGCTGGTTATCTATCAATTTATTTGAAGCCGGAGCGTGGCTCAGAGGTAAGATAGTCAGGTATAAAGAGAATGACGAATCATATTGATAAGCTATCGGTATTCCCGAGACTGTATCCCGTCCTACCAGGTCATTTTCAGAAGAGGAAAGATTTATATCCCAGTCAAAGAAAAGTCCAGGGTAAATCCCTTTAAGAGTATCTGCCGTTTTATTTTTTATAGTGACCTCTAAGATCACGTAATCGTCATCCGGAGGGTTAGCAAAAGCAAAGCTTCTCTGCTCTATCTCTAATCCGATTGGATTTATTCCCCCACTATCTGAGAAAACTCCTATCCCGTCCTGGTCTGAGATTTTTCCAGGCGCAGTTATGTCGAAGTCACCCAACGGGACAAAGTCCCCTTTGGAGAATTTACCCGTTCCATCCCTTGCCGCATCCACCACCTGGGTTCTGGATTTGCCAATTAAAAAAGCGCCCTCAAAGAGATTGTCCTTTCCGGATTTGGGAAATCTAAAACCTCTCCCTCCAGCAGGACAAATTGAACCCTCGCCTAAGCCATATCTCCCCAGATTGGATAGTGTAAAGGCTAAGTTCCCGATATCGTGTGTTCCTATATTGCGACTTGAGGTTAAATTTAGAGTCAATGAGAACTTCAGGGAATCAGCATAGTTTCCGGAATTACCGAAGAGCTTAAGCTGGAAAGAAGCTAAATAATTCGCAGGGAGGCTTCCTCCACAGGATAAAATCAGAGGAGAATTGATATTAAGCTCTGTCATCTTAGAACCTATGGAATCAAAATAAAGACTATCTTTTTCCAGAGTGATTAAGGAGTCCCTGCTCTCAAGGACAACATTCAGTGAATCAACTCTTGCACCGTAATTTTTCAAGACCAGGAAGAGTTTTAATCTTGTTCCACCATCTGGATAAATCTGTGTATCGCTTTCCACATAATTACTGTCCAGCCAGATTTTAGGCACAGAAGGTGGCGGCATAAAATCCAGAGCTTTTTTCAGATTGACCAATCCCCAGCCGTAATCGTTATCCTCGCCTGCTGTGCCTAAGTCAGTGCTTGAAAGAAGAAGGGCGTTTTTTACCTCCTCAACTGTAGCCTCAGGGTTAAACTCTCTGAGCAAAGCAACTCCTCCAGCAATAAAAGGAGCCGCAGAAGAGGTCCCGCTTAAAGCTTTGTAGGTTCCGTTCAGATAGCTTGAACGAATCCCCACTCCTGGTGCAGAGATCTCCGGTTTAACACTTATACCATCACAGCCTGATGGACCTCTGCTGCTGAAAGAAGCAACAGGAAAATTCGGGTATCGGTTATCAACTGCTCCTACTGAGAAGCTATTGGTCGGTGAGGTAGCCCGGTCAGCAGGAGTCCTTATGGACACAGGAAAAGGACCTTCATTTCCGGCAGCAAACATAACTACAATCCCGGCCGCTTCGAGGTTGTCGATCGCTGACCAGAAGGTCTGGTCACACGGTGGTTTGGCAACTAAAGGTATCCCCCAGGAGTTATTAATCACATCCGGAACATCGTCGATTGTATGAGGGTTTCCATCCGGGTCTATAGCCCACTGAAAAGCTTGCAGGACATCTGCTACGGTCTGGTCAAAATTCTTCCCCCGGTCTATAACTCCAGCGGCAATCCACCTGGCATCATATGCCACACCCAGGGTTTCAGATGGAGTCATCCCAACCATTATACCCATAGTATGAGTCCCGTGTCCGTTAGCGTCAACTGGAAAGTTTGAACCGTAGGGATCAAACCAGGCGCTGCTGTTCCCTCCCTGCAAGCCTCCTTTCCAGTTATGGAAAAGAGCCGGGTGCGTCCATTCCACTCCGGTATCGAATCCGCAGACCAGCCTGCCTTTGCCAGTGTAGCCCATTTTCCACAGCTCTCTTGCCCCGGTTGCCTGAAAATAGTCTATTCCACCAGTTTTGGATGAGCTTATCGCTTCGGACACCGGAGCGATAAGTGAAACCGGATAGTTCGGAGAAACCAACTGCACCTCAGAACGTGAAGCGATTTTTTCGATTTCTGATTTAGTCGCAGATATCAGAATCCCGTTGACAATCCAGAAACTTTGATAATTTTTAACTGAGCCGTTATTTTTCTGCTCATCCAGATATTTTAGAAGTTCCTTCTGTGTATTTTCCGGCTTACTTTTGAGCTGGTAGATCAGGCTGGAATGTCTATCTTTTTGTGTTTTTAGTTTTTTATAGAGCACCAGATCTTTTGGCTCGACCTGATCCTTTAACATCACCAGACAGGAAAGGTATTCGTCTTCCTTTACGGTTTTGAACTTCTCTTTCAGATCTGGGCTTACCTCACCAGAAAAAGAGTAAGAAAAATCGAAGATGATTAAGGTTATGAAGATTGAAATTGTTTTAAGAAGTTTCATTCTCTCCCCTCAAGATTATGATTCCAATCCATTTAAAGCAAAAATTCTGCCTCAGAAATAAAAGTGTGCAACAGTTGACCCCTGGTTTAAACAACCAGAAGCCTTTTCATAAGCTCTGAGGTTATAATAAGATAAAAAGAATGTCAAGCAGAATTTTTTAGGAATCCCTTTTGCAAATTGCAGAATTTTTCAAACAGGCGAATTTTTTATGCAAGCGAAGATAGAAAACCTGCATTTACTTGCACAAAGGTGTAGTCAGTATAGAGACGCATAGTAATGCAATTCCTTATCTATTAGCTACAAATTCAAAGATGCCTATTTCTACTGAATTTTACTAACTCATCAAAACCTTTTAGAGTGTATCGGGTTATATAAAAAAACTTGCAAAACCTTGATTTTTCTGTTACACCAAAATGATAATGTCCTAAAATACCAAAGTAGAAATGTCCTAAGAGATAGCTATAATTTCCCCTTAAAAGACAGGGAGGATTATGGCAGAAGAGGACATTATCAGGATGAGCATAAGAGAGGTTAAGCGATTAAAGGTAATCCAGGAGGCTATAGAGAGGCAGATAACCCAGAGGGTAGCTGCCTCCATGATAGGGCTTTCAGAGAGGCAGACAAGAAGGCTGGTTAGGGGAGTGCGTGAAGAGGGGGAAAGAGGTGTGATTCACAGGTTGCGAGGTCGTTTTTCAAACAGGAAGACACCAGCTAAGATCAAAGCAAAGGTATTAATGCTTTACAGGGGCAGGTATTTTGGTTTTGGCCCAACGTTTGCATCTGAGAAGCTGGGTGAGGTTGACGGCATTAAGTTAAGCGATGAGACCTTGAGGAAATGGCTTATGGAGGCGGGTCTATGGCAGAGGAGGCGTAAGAGGTCAAGGCACAGGCAGTGGAGACAGAGGAAGGAGTGTTTTGGAGAGATGGTTCAGCTGGATGGTTCTCATCATGACTGGCTTGAGGGCAGAGGTCCGGAGCTTGTGCTGATGGCTTACATAGATGATGCCACTAACAATGTCTTTGCGAGGTTTTACGATTATGAGGGGACTATCCCTGCGATGGACAGTTTTAAGTGTTATGTGAGGAGATATGGGCTTCCTATAAGCATCTATCTGGACAGGCACAGCACCTACAAGTCGACTAAGAAGCCTACAGAGTGGGAGGAGTTTGAGAAGATAGAGCCTTTGAGCCAGTTTGAGAGGGCACTGGAGGCTCTCGGGGTAGAGGTAATCCATGCCTATTCGCCCCAGGCAAAGGGAAGAGTGGAAAGGCTTTTTGGAGTCTTACAGGACAGACTTGTAAAGGAGATGAGGCTGAGAGGGATAAAGGACAAAGAGTCCGCAAATGAGTTTCTCAAGGAGTATCTGCCAGAGTTTAACCGGAGGTTCAGGGTATGCCCGGCAAATGACACGGATGTGCATGTGAGGGTTCCAAAATACTTCAATCTGGACAAATATCTTTGCATAAAGACCGAGCGCACAGTGAGAAACGATAACACCATAGCTCATAACAGCAAGCTCTATCAGATAGAAGAGGTTGTGAAGAGCAAGAAAGTGATCGTGGAGGAGAGGCTCAACGGCTCCCTGCACATAATGGGCAAGGGAACCAGTCTGCAGTATAGGGAGATCGCCGAAAAACCTGTTAAGATAGAACAGGCCATAGACCTGAGAAGATTTCACCGTCCTCCTAAACCTGCAGAAAATCATCCCTGGAGAAAACCTTTAAACTGGAATATCGTTGCAAAAAAGGAAGACGCATGTATATTAACCAAATAGGTCATTTCTATTTTGGTAAAAATAGGACATTTCTAAATTGGC
>MEWM01000068.1:0-139 GCA_001775355.1 candidate division Zixibacteria bacterium RBG_16_43_9
CTGTATTCGTTCCGGTTTTTGCAAAATGTATCTTGAAATAACCACCAGGGGAATTGAAAGTGTATTCTGAGTCCGGGGCAAAACTTGGTCTGGTAAAAAGTGGATAAAGGGCTTTCTTAGCTTCTGCGCTCAAAAAAGG
>MEWM01000068.1:221-358 GCA_001775355.1 candidate division Zixibacteria bacterium RBG_16_43_9
TGGGTATAGATTCCCTTTAAATCCTGGATAAGCTTATCCTCATAAGCCTGGGTAAATTCTTTGCCATAAGCTGAAACGGCAAATAACAATAAGATAAGTAAAAATATTGGCCTTTTCATTCTGGCTCCTTTTATTAA
>MEWM01000068.1:415-1686 GCA_001775355.1 candidate division Zixibacteria bacterium RBG_16_43_9
TAAACTCAACGTCATTCTGATCCCGCCAAAGGCGGGAGAAGAATCTTAGACCCTTCGCTTCGCTCAGGGTGACAATCATGAAATATATGAAATTATCCTCCAAATTTCTTTTGTTTTGCTTTTTTTAGCATCTCCAGGCAGCGATAAGGGACCTTGACTTTTCCCATCAACATCATATCAGTTCTGGCATGGCAATCTGAGCCACCGGTATAGAGTATCCCATATTTTTTAGCCAGGTTGATATAATGGTCAACCTGATACCGCTCATACTGCGAATGGTAAGCCTCTATCCCATCTATTCCCATTTCCAGAAAATCGGGCAGAAGCTCATCCTGATGAGCAGTTCCCGGATGGGCTAAGATGGCCAGTCCCTGGATTTGATGAACCAGCTCAATCCCTTTCTCCGGTGTCAAATATTTTTTCGGCACATAGGCTGGCGCATGGTAACCTAAATAGCGCGCAAAGGCTTCATTATATGATCTGACATATTCTTCTTTGAGCAGTGCATCTGCTAAATGAGGCCTTCCTACTGAAGCACCCTTGGCTATCCCCTTAACTGTTTCCATGCGCAATGCCACTCCTAACTCGTTCAATTTCTCCACCATCTTCTCCCCCCTGGAAAGCCTCTCCTGTCTGAACTCCTCGATCCTCTTTTTGAAGGCAGGATCATCACAATTGATCAGATACCCCAAGAGATGAAAATCCCTACCCTGGTAGGAAAGGCTCAGTTCCACTGCCGGGATTAGCTCAACGCCTGATTCCTCTGCTTTACCTTTGGCGCTTTCATACCCGTCAACGGTATCATGATCTGCAATGGCAATGGCTGATAGATTCAGCTCCTTAGCCAGCTCCACCACCTTCTCAGGAGTCAAAAGGCCATCTGAGGCGGTAGTATGGATATGCAAATCTATATATTTTTTCTCCACTTACAACTTCTCCTGCAGAAGAGTATCTATCTCCTGTTTGAGCCTTTGAGACTCTGAAAGGATAAATTCGGACTTATTTTTCAGCTCAGATGCGAAAGTTTGATCCTCAATCGATTTTAGATTTATCTTTACGTTTAAAAGCGCGCCTTCCAAGGCACCTTTAGCCATAAGGGCTGAGGCTCCGGCATCGCTTAAGGTATTTACGTTTCCCTTCTCCACTACTATGCGGGAAAGCTTCAGAACCTCTAAGGATTTCTCCATAGTTCTCAGGGGAACCAGGGCTGCTTCTTTGTATGCTTCCTGAATCGCCTTGAGTCTTCTATTCTGTTCCTCCGGTGTGTTCTG
>MEWM01000068.1:1788-4258 GCA_001775355.1 candidate division Zixibacteria bacterium RBG_16_43_9
TTTTAATTCCTCTTCAAATTCCTGGTATTTTTTCTTTCCTATGGTCAGCCTGCAGACCATAGAAACCAGACTTGCGCCTAAGGCGCCTGAAGCGGCAGCAACACTTCCGCCTCCAGGTACCGGGGTCCCGGCCGCGACTTCATCCATAAAATCTGAAAGTCCTGATTGCTGCTTTCCCGCAAAAGTCAGCAGCTTTTCTTCTAAGACCTGTCCTTTTTTGAAGTTTTCGAATTTCAAATAAAAATCAGAAACGTCCACCAGGGCTTCAAGTGGGGTAAGTCCGACTATTTCGCTGGAAATCACCGGGACTGAATGTCTTTCAGCCTCTCTTTTAATTGTCTCAAACACTCTGTAAATCGGCGTCTCCTTGTAGTTGACCAGATTCATCGAAACCTGAACCAGTCCCCTTTCCTTGATCTCAAAGCCCAGAGCTTTCACGTATCTATAACCTCCAGTGGAGAACCTGATCGCCTTGGCAATTTTCCTGGCTATGCTTACGTCCCTTGTTCCCAGGTAAACGTTGAAGGCTATCAGTGGCATCCGTGCACCTATCGCAGTAGCTCCTGCCTTAGGGAGCTTAGACGGTCCGTAATCAGGTTTTCTGTCAGGATTGGTTTCGATTTCCTTTTTAATGCCTTCGTACTCCCCTTTGCGCACATCAGCTAAGTTCACCCTGTCTGGACGAGTGGCTGCTGATTCATACAGGTAAACCGGTATACCCAGTTTTTCTCCAACTTCTTTACCTAACTCACTGGCTAAAGTGATGCACTCATCCATAGTTACCCCAGAGATCGGTACAAACGGTACCACGTCGGTTGCTCCCATTCGGGGATGCTCACCTTTATGCTGATCCATATCTATTAACTGAGCCGCCCTGGCAATTGCTTTGAAAGCCGCAGTTTTAGCTTTCTGGGGACCTCCCACAAATGAGATTACCGCACGATTATGGTCCTTATCCATCTCCTTATCTAAGAGCATCACCCCTTCAACTGATTTGATCTCAGCTAAAATAGCCTCAATCACCTCAGCTCTTCTTCCTTCGCTGAAATTAGGCACGCATTCTACTAACCTTGCCATTCTTTTTCCCTCTCTTTTTATATTTGGCTGGAGTATAAACCTTCAGGTTTATCAGAATCCAGTCTATTTTTCCAGTCCTTTAACTGAATAAAGGTAAAGCTAAAGTCTCAAGACCTTGACGGCTTTACACTCCATTCCGACTCATCTCACCTTGCCTTCAAAGCCCAGGCTAAAAGCGGCAGCATAATCTCATGATGACCGGTAAAAGAATATCCCTTTCCGCTTCCTTCAGTAGGTCTTAAGACAACATTCATAGTGGGCCGATAATGCTGAATCATATCGAAATTGGCAGTGGTGAAGTTTTCCACTTTCCCCTTTATGTTACGCGCAACTGAAAGGGCTTTCAGAAAAACCTCTGGTAAAATTACGGCAGAGCCAAAATGCAGGACTACTCCGCCATTGTGAAGTCTTGAAACCTTTTCTGCTAAGATTTTGAAATCGGTGAAAGTTGCTCTTCCGGTTGCGGCTGGATCGAAATGAGGAGACTGGTGCACAATATCCGTTCCTATACCAACATGTACTGTTGCCGGGATTTTAAGTTCGTAAGCTGCAGCCAGGAGACTGTATTTTCTGAACTTGCCTTTATTCTGCAAGAGATATTGACCTATGCTCTCACCCAACCCTTGCTCAGAGCCGAAGGCACATTTGGAAATCTGGTTGAAATGCCTGGAGGTTTGCTCAGACATACCAAAGGTGCCTCTCTTCAGACCTTCTTTTACATCCTCTGAGGTTTTTCCCCACATACCTATCTCGAAATCATGAATTGCACCCGCTCCATTAGTGGAAAGCAGAGTAATAAACTTATTCCTCATCAAATCAATGATAATCGGCGACAAACCCAATTTAACTATATGGGCGCCAAACATAAATATTACAGGTTTATCCTTGTCCCTTGCTTGACGTATAGCTTTAAGTAGCTCATATAAGTCGTTTACCTTAAAATACTTGGGCAGTCGTCTTAGAAAATCGTCTATTCTATCATTTTTTGAGCTTGGTTGTGCAAAATCTTTCACCTGTGCCTTGCTCTTCCTTGAAGAAAGCGGAATGGTCTTGATCCTGGTCAAATCTATCTGTTTGTAAGGAGACATTCTTATTCTTCTCCTACCCTGCCCAGGCGATAATCAGTAAGCTCTGTGGTTATGGAGCCTATCACCACTTTGCTCTTCATTAAAACCGGCATCTTCTTCTGATCATCTGTCAGCCAGACAGTCAAACTTCCCTTTTGTTCAAAAACTCCAGCCGCCTGAAGTATCGGCTGAACCACCAGGCAATCGAAAGTCCCAGCATCCACCTCCACTCTTTCTCTTTTTAAAACTTTTACCTCTAAAGGGTAATTCTTTTTATCCGTGTGATTGTCCACAAATAAAGATTTTCCTATCTCAAGGTTCTGGGT
>MEWM01000068.1:4287-5693 GCA_001775355.1 candidate division Zixibacteria bacterium RBG_16_43_9
CCTGCACAAAAGGCGGTACCGGGATTGTATCTTTGTCAGCAAAAGCTAAGTGATTCTGCTGGTCAAAATCCACGAATTTGTCTGCTTCGAACTTGCCTTCCCTTATATGTTTTTCAAAATGGAGAGAATAAATCCCCTCTACGTCTGTAATAGATTCCACCCGATCTCTGACCTTGAAAAAAGCAGAAAAGAATTTGCTTGACTCGGCTATGGAGACTATTCTGTAGCATTTTCTTCCGTTGTATTCTATTATCTCCGGAATTTCCATAGTTGCATTACCTGCCTTGATGGGTCCCCACCTAACCTTAAACTTCAGCCTCTCCCCGACTCCAAAGGAAAAGTTGGGCACTTCCCTTTCGGTCTTCAGGGTGTCAACTGGAACCGGGGTTTTTCCCAGAGTATCTATGCCCTGTAGAGCAGAAAGTGTATCTCTCAACTGAAGAGTGTCTTTCACGCTTAAAGTCTCTACTGGGACTTCCTGAGCCTTTATGCCTCTATAATACCCAGTCAGAACTAAGATTAAAAAAGAAAATGAAAACAGTAGATATTTTGAGTTCTGAGAATCAGTTATTCTCCTCATTTTTTTTCTCGAAAACCCGGATAACTTCCGGCAGTATTCTCCTTATCTCCTCATCTAATTCTAAAAAACATAGATTATATTCTTCTAAAGAACCTCCGATCGGGTCTTTAACTGCTAAATTATCATTATCATCCTTATGTGGAAAGGCTTTTAACAGATAAGTCCGAGCTAAGGTGCTCCTGTCAATTTTCTCGATATGCTGTAAATGTTCGGGCGACATTACTAATATTAGGTCAGATTCTCTTAGTAAATCCGCTGTAAGTTTTTTAGAGGAATGCTCGTCTAAGTCTATGTCCCAGACTTTGGTGGCTTCAAGAGTAAAAGGGGCAGCCGGGTAACCATCCAAGGCTTGAGTCCCGGCTGAGCTGACTTTTATGTTGTTGATCCCCTTTTCAGTTAAGAGTTTCTTCAAAATCCCTTCAGCCATCGGACTTCGACAGGTGTTTCCGGTGCAGACAAACAAGATTTTAAATTCTTTTTTTATATTCTCCATAACTTTGAAAATCGCAAGGTTAAAAGCCTTGCCCCACTTTTGTTTTCTTTCCAATTCTGGAACCACCTTTTTCAATTTCTCATAAGGGATACGACCTTCCCTTAGAAGAATCGGTATCTCCTCTGATACGTCCACTACACTTGAAGGTGTTGCACTTTCAGAGTGTCCGCCGTTTATGACCAGGTCTATTTTCCCGTCAAAGTAACTCAAGACCTGTTCAGCCGAAACTGGTTCAGGCTTTCCTGAAAGGTTGGCGCTGGTGGCTGTGAGAGGGGTTCTTATCTCTATGAGAAGTGATTGTACAAATTTCGAGGAAGAAACCCTTACTCCTAA
>MEWM01000069.1:0-1770 GCA_001775355.1 candidate division Zixibacteria bacterium RBG_16_43_9
AGATAAAAGATTCGAATGCGTAAAAACGTTAAACTCTACAGAAAGGAGTAAGGATGTCCATATTTGGATCCGTAGGATTTGAAAGCGCTTATGCAATGGGGACCCAGGGTGGGCAACAGGGGGGCGCAGGCTTGCTGACGCTTCTTCCCTGGTTATTGATCATAGTCGTCTTTTATTTGCTTTTGATCCGACCCCAGCAGAAAAGACAGAAAGAACACAGAACTATGCTGGGAAATCTCAGGAAAGGGGACAAGGTAGTGACCAATTCCGGGATGTTCGGCACAATCGTGGGATTCAATGAAAAAGAGAACGTCGTAGTGCTTAAAGTAGCGGATGAGGTAAAAATAGAATTTCTTAAGAGCTCTATTGCGGGACGGGTGGAAAAAGCAGAGTAAGAAGGGTAAAGGCAAGTAGCGAGGAGTGAGTAGCGAGGGATGAGGAATGAGGAGTTAACACCTATGACCTACAACCTATAACCTATCACCTAAATTATGGCTATCTTAAAACTACGAAAATACGGGGATCCGATCTTAAGGAAGAAAGCTGAGGAGATTAAAGTAATTGATGAGGAGATAAAAAATTTAGCCTCAGACATGCTTGCAACTGTGAAATCGATCGGAGGAATCGGGCTGGCTGGTAATCAAGTCGGAGTTGCCAAAAGGATTTTCGTGATAGACCGCACTCACATAGACGGGGAAGAGGAGCCGATAATTTTGATTAATCCGGAATTAGTCGAGTTCTCAGGGAATCAGGTAATCGAGGAAGGCTGTCTTTCCGCTCCAGGGATTTATGAGGATGTAACGAGGGCTCAGAAGGTCAGAGTGCGAGCCTTGAATTTAGAAGGAAAAAAGGTAGAAATCGAAGGCGAAAGGTTGTTGAGTCGTGCCTTGTTACACGAAATCGACCACCTGAACGGGGTTTTGTTCATCGATCATCTGAGCACGATTAAAAGAAAGCTTCTGGGGAAAAAACTCAGGAAAATCTCCACTGGAGGTTAAGACGAGTTCAAAAAAGCAGGTAGCATGTAGCTAGTAGCAAGGAGCTAAAAACGTAGCGTCGGGCTTTATGCCCGACGGAACCTCCTTCCGAGGGAGAGAGTTTAGTAGCACGTAGGGATGGAGCTTGTCTCCACCTTCCACGACAAAAGCAGGGTGCGAAAAGCGAATAGCTAAATTATGCGAATCGTGTTTATGGGAACTCCGGAGTTTGCACTACCCAGCTTGGAACTGCTCTTGAAAAGCGAGCATCAGGTTGTTGGTGTGGTTACACAATTAGATAAGCCCAAAGGCAGAGGGTTGAAGCTTTCAGCTTCTCCAGTGAAGGAATTTGCGATAAAACATAACCTCAAAGTTTTAACTCCAGAGGATTTGAAATCAGAGGAGTTCTATCAAACTTTATCTGAGCTAAAACCTGATTTAACCGCGGTTGTAGCTTTTAGAATTCTGCCGGAAAGAGTATTTGGTTTGCCAACTTATGGCACCATTAACCTGCACGCCTCTCTTTTGCCTAAATACCGGGGCGCGGCTCCGATAAACTGGGCAATAATCAAAGGCGAGAAGAAAACCGGAGTCACCACCTTTTTCATTCAGAGAAAAGTTGATACCGGGAATATCATTCTGCAGCGAGAGGTAGAAATATTGCCGGAGGAGACCTGTGGAGAGCTTTCTTTAAAACTTTCCCAAATTGGAGCAGAAGTTTTACTTGAGACCATAAATCTGATCGAAAAAAAGGAGGCGAAGACTCAACCTCAAAATGAGCTGGAGGCAACTC
>MEWM01000069.1:1787-2131 GCA_001775355.1 candidate division Zixibacteria bacterium RBG_16_43_9
GATGAGCTTTGCAAGATAGACTGGTCAAGACCGGCTGAGGAGGTCAATAACCTGATAAGAGGGGTTTCTCCAACTCCGGGAGCATTTACTTTTTTCAGAGGGAAGCTTTTGAAAATCTATAAAGCAGAGATGGTATCGGGACAAGAGGGCTCAACTGAACCTGGAAGGATCATTGGTGCGGATAAATCAACAGGGATACATGTTCAGACTGGCAGAGGAATCCTGAAATTAAAAGAACAACAGCTCGAGGGAAAGAAAAAAATTACTGCTGACGAATTCTTAAGAGGATACAGAATAGAAGCCGGGGAAAAGCTGGGATAAAAAGGCAAAAGTCAAGGTAGGTC
>MEWM01000069.1:2165-6013 GCA_001775355.1 candidate division Zixibacteria bacterium RBG_16_43_9
TGGAGCGTAAAGGCTATAGCCGTAAGAAAAATGCAAAAGATAAATAACAAACCGCCAATCGCCAACGGCGAAAACAAAGGAAAAGGGATTTTTCTGTTGCTTTCAATTTTGAGCTTGCTGCTGGTGGTCTTTTTAATGTTCGGACTTTGGTATTTGATCGCGCCACGCCTGGGCAGTTTTCATCCTTATTTTTCCTTGGCAGTGAAGATTTTCCTGGGGCTATGTCTGATTACGATTAGCGGAGGCCTTTTCCTGATAGTTCTTTCTGCTCTTACTGAAAGAGATTTTCTTTTTCCGCACGGTGAAAAGCAGATCACCCTGACAGTCCTTTTTCCAATAAATCTCATCTTAGGAAGGTTTTTCGGTCTGTCCAAAGACCAGATCAGGCAATCGTTTGTGGCGGTAAATAATTCGCTGTTCAAAGCCACAAGAAAAAGGATTAGTCCTGAAAGGATTTTAATCCTGCTTTCTCATTGTCTTCAGGACTATGACTGTCCCCAGAAGGTAACTGCTGATTACCGGAACTGCCGGATGTGCGGAAAGTGTCAGATCTGCCAGATAATCGAGCTGGGGGATAACTATTCCACGCCTCTTTCCATAGCTACCGGTGGAACCCTTGCCCGCAAGGTCGTCGTGGAGAGAAAACCCACGGTGATCGTGGCAGTTGCCTGCGAAAGAGACCTGACCGCGGGGATCCAGGACGTTTATCCTATTCCGGTTTACGGGATTTTAAATCAACGTCCTTTTGGGCCGTGTATAAATACAAAAGTAGATTTAAAGGAGATAGAAAAAGCTATAGGATTAATTCTGAATGGGAGGCAGTGAGTCGAGGAAAGCAAGTAGCGGGTAGTGAGTAGTGAGGGATGAGGGAAAAACGTAGCGTCGGGCTTTATGCCCGACGAGGCTTGTCGTAGTGCGACCCTTTCAGGGTCGCCAGCAGTGTAGGTCGGGTTGCGAAAGCTACCCGACAATGGTCTTAAACAAGTTAGAAAATTGGGGAGAGGATAAAGTGCAGAAAGATATCATAATTAACCTTTCGGAATATGAGACCCGGATTGCCATCTTGGAGGATTCCAAATTGATGGAGTTATGGGTAGAAAGGCCGGAAAGGGAAAGGATGGTCGGGGATATATACAAGGGGATAGTCAAAGCTGTTCTCCCAGGAATGCAGGCTGCTTTCTTAGACCTTGGTTTAGAAAAGAGCGCCTTCTTGCATGTCTCAGATATAACCGACTTATATGAGGCAGATTTTTTGGAAGAAGAGGAGTTAGCCCAGAGGAAGAAAAAAAAGCACTATCATAAAATCGAGGAGCTGCTTAAAAAAGACCAGGAGATTCTGGTTCAGATAATGAAAGAACCTATGGGCACCAAAGGCACCAAGGTCACCTCTCAGCTCTCTTTAGCTGGAAGATACTTGGTATTAGTCCCTGGAGAAGAAAATATAGCAGTATCCAAAAAAATAGCTGAGCGGGAGGAGAGAAAAAGGTTAAAGAGGATTGTTTCAGGGCTAAAGCCTGAAGGGTTCGGAGCGATCATCCGAACCGTAGCAGAAGGGAAGGAGCAGAAGGATTTTAAAAACGATATCCGGCTGCTCTTGAGATTATGGAAAAAGATAAGAAAGGAAGCGGAAAAAAGAAAAGCTCCTTCTCTGGTGCACAAGGATATGGGGATGGTTGCCTCTGTGATCCGGGACCAGCTTACCCCGGAGGTAAATCAGGTGGTGATAGATTCCAAAAGGGAGTTCAAGAAAATCCGCTCCTACCTACGGGTGATAGCGCCTAGCCTGAGAAATAAGGTGATGCTGTATAATAAAGATATCCCGATCATTGATTTTTACAACGTGGAGAACCAGATAGAGAAGATGTTAGACCGTAAGGTCTGGATAAAAAAGGGAGCCTATATAGTCATTGACCAGACCGAAGCCATGGTGACCATAGATGTCAATACCGGAAGATTCGTGGGAAGGTCGGACCAGCAGTCGACCATTTTGAGGACGAATATGGAAGCAGCCAGGGAGACAGCCCGCCAGATCAGGCTCAGGGATATAGGCGGGCTTATCATCGTGGATTTCATCGATATGTACTCGGCTGAGGACCGGAGAAAAGTCTTCGAGGAATTCAAAAACTCATTTAAGAACGACCGCTCCAAACACAGCATCCTGCCCATATCAGATTTCGGATTGATCGAGATGACCAGGGAGAGGATCAGGCCCAGCCTGCTTTATACCTTTAGCCAGCCCTGTCCTACATGCGATGGAATCGGAAGGGTTTTATCCAAGGAAACTTTAGCCGCCAAAATCGAAAGATGGTTCAGAAGAGCAAAAGTCAGGTCAGTCGAAAAAAGTTATAAACTTCTGGTCAGTTCAGAGGTCTACAGGATTTTAACTGAAGGCAAGGAGAGCAGGATAAAAAAACTCAACAAGATGTTGAGATTGGAAATCACCGCGGAAAAAGATGAATCCCTGCCTGTGGATGAATTCAAGGTCTTTTCTATAGATGAAGAGGCAGAGGTTACTGAGAGGTATAAAGCGTAGCGCCTTACTGCTCATTGAGTTTAAGGGTGACTGAATGTCATTCTGAGTCCGAAGGACGAAGAATCTAAAGATTCTAGAAGAGATTCTTCGGTCGTCTCGCCAAAGGCGGACTCCCTCAGAATGACAAACACGGGGCAAGGAGATTTAGTGCTGTCAGGTGTTACCACCTGACAGCATGATAACACGTCCTCACAGGAGTGAGGACGCTACAAGAATCTCAAATTTTACTTGCTCTCTTTTTTTGGGAAGATTATATTACTCTTGAGCCGAAGTGGTGGAATTGGCAGACACGCTGTGTTCAGGGCGCAGTGTCCAAAAGACGTGGGGGTTCAAATCCCCCCTTCGGCACTAAAAAGTGTCGGTTAATGGTTGTTGGTAGGTGGTTCATAGAAAAAAATTACCTCTGGCGGGGTTTTTAAAATTAATCTTGACAAAATAAGTCCTATTTATTAATTTGAATAGCACCTGTTCATTATTAGTATTGCACAGGCAAGGGGAAAAGTTTATTTTTTAGTTTGAAAAACCAACAATTTAATTCCTATAAGGAGGTGTAGTATGAAAAGAAGTTTTAGTTTTTTGAGGGGAGGGAGTGTTTGCCTTTTTCTGTTTTTGTTCTGTGGATCCGCTTTTCTCGGATTTCCCGGAATGGCTCAGGCTTACATCACTATCAACGGCGGCAACCTGTCCGGCACCTTAATGGCTGATTCCACCTATTACATATCAGCTTCTCCCACAGTACAAAACCTAGCTACCCTGATTATTCCCAAAGGAGTAGTGCTAAAGTTTAACACCAACACTTACTTGTACGTATATGGCACACTTTCAGTAGATGGCTCCGTAGGGATGGTCTATTTTACTTCCAAAAATGATAATACTGTTGGCCAGACCATATCCGGCTCTTCTGGTAACCCTGCTCCCAATGACTGGGGCTATCTTTACATTATAGGGGCAGGAACCTCAGGTTCAGTTGTGGATTCCTGTGTACTCAGATATGGGAACAACGGCATTGTTATTTCTTCCAGTGATCCGGTGATTAAGCACTGTACCTTCAGCAATAACTATAGTTACGGGATCAACCTGAGTTCCAGCAGTGCTACTTTAGACAGCAACCTGATAAACAACAATCTGCAATATGGTATTTATTTGAGCAGTTCATCCCCGGTTATATCTGGCTGCAAGGTATTGAACAATGGTAGTTCTGGCACTTATTGGGGTATATACAGTACGAGCGGTTCACCCACGATTCAGAACTGTGTGATAAAGAATAATACCGGAGGTGGGGTACAGATATATGCATCGACCAATCCGCTTACAG
>MEWM01000070.1:0-1444 GCA_001775355.1 candidate division Zixibacteria bacterium RBG_16_43_9
GGTGGAATTGCAGAAACCGGGTGCATCCCTTCTTTCAAAGATTTCTATGACCAGAAATATGGGCATTTAGTCCAGAAATATCTTAAAGCCTGCTCCTCTGCTGAATCCAGAGTAAAAGCCGCCAGGTTAGTCGAATGGGCAACCATAGGCGCAGGAGTTCCCGGATGCATGCACGGAGGCGGCTCACCCGACGGCGCCAAATTAGTCATCCGGGCAAATGCAGATTTGGAGAAAAAAGTCCAGATCGCCAAAAGATTAGCCGGTATAGACGAGGAAATCCCGGATCCGGAAAAGAAAAAATAAAAAAACGGTAACCCCATGTTGCCCTCAACGTGGGTAGAACTATAACTGTCATTGCGAGCCGAAGGCGAAGCAATCTGTTTACTTGCTTGCAGAGGGATTGCTTCGTCCGCCTGCGGCGGAACTCGCAATGACAACGATTCTTTGCTCTCTGTAGGTCTCCAGACCAACAGAGCCAGAAGAAAAAAGAAACAAAATCAGAATTTCAACGTCTATAAATATTAAGGTGCGGATGAAATTGGGAAGAACCTGAGATGGTTTGAACGTTATTAGCAAAGGAGGTGGCAGGTTGGAGTAAAAGTTTAGTCCGTGAGTGTCCAGAAGCTGGAACGAGTTGGATTTCATCGGTAGATGCGAGATCTACCTTTGTCCATGTATCATAAACCATATAAGCAATTTGGAGGGAATAATCATGAGAAAGATGACACGGATTTGCGTCCTTAGTTGCCTGACTTTGCTATTCTTTGCGGCTTCAATCAGTTTTGCCCAGCAAGTCAAACAAATCCCCATGCGGGATTTTTTCAAGAACCCGGAGAAAGCTTACTTCCAGATATCACCGGACGGGAATTATATCTCTTTTACCCAGCCCTATGAACAACGAATGAACATTTTCGTTCAGGCTCGCGGCTCCAACCAGGCAAAAAGGGTCACCTCAGTGACTGACCGGGATATCGCAGAATATTTCTGGAAAGGGAATGACCGGCTTATCTACTCGAAGGATTTTGGAGGAGACGAGAACTTCCATCTCTTCGCCGTTGACCGGGATGGCGGAAATGTCAAAGACCTGACTCCCTTTGACAGCACCAGGGTTATGCTGATCGACGACCTGAAGGATGACCCTACGGACGTCATCATCAGCATGAACAAGCGCAAGCGTGAGATCTTCGACGCCTACAGACTAAATACTGTAACAGGAAACCTCACAATGATTGCTGAGAACCCCGGCAACATCATTGGCTGGGTCACAGATCATACTGGCGGGATTAGAGTTGCCACGACCACCGATGGCGTCAATACCAGTCTTCTCTTTCGGGAAAATGAAAAAGATACCTTCAAGGTAATACTCACTACTAACTTTAAAGAGAGCTTCTCCCCTCAATTTTTCACCTTCGACAACAAAAATTTATATGCCGCTTCAAATCTG
>MEWM01000070.1:1493-1714 GCA_001775355.1 candidate division Zixibacteria bacterium RBG_16_43_9
AGCTGGAGCTGATCTATGAGAATCCTGAGGTGGACGTGGCTGGGATGGCCTATTCCAGACTGCGGAAAGTGCCGACTGTGATCACTTACGTCACCTGGAAAACTCAAAGAAAATTCCTGGATAAGGAGACCGAAGACCTTTATAAGAAATTGGAAAAACAGCTTTCCGGTTACGAGGTGTATGTTACTTTTAACAATAAAAATGAAGACGTCTTCATCGTC
>MEWM01000070.1:1724-4865 GCA_001775355.1 candidate division Zixibacteria bacterium RBG_16_43_9
GCGATCGTACCCTGGGTTCATATTATCTTTATGAGAAAAAATCTGGCAAATTGACCAAGCTGGCAGATAGAAATCCCTGGCTTGACGAAAATGATTTGGCTGAGATGAAGCCGATCACTTACCAGTCCAGAGATGGCTTGACCATTCACGGTTACCTGACACTTCCGAAGGGCAAGACCCCTAAAAATCTTCCTGTGGTTATAAATCCCCATGGTGGTCCCTGGTACAGGGATGTCTGGGGCTTTAACCCGGAAATCCAGTTTCTGGCTAACAGAGGATATGCGGTATTGCAGATGAACTTCAGAGGTTCAACCGGATACGGGAAGAAATTCTGGGAAGCCTCCTTCAAGCAGTGGGGTCAAAAGATGCAGGATGACATATCGGATGGTGTCAAGTGGCTTATCGAGCAGGGGATTGCAGACCCAAAGCGCATAGCCATTTACGGTGGTAGTTATGGAGGGTATGCCACCCTTGCGGGGGTCACTTTTACGCCGGATTTATATGCCTGCGCAGTCGATTATGTCGGCGTCTCCAATATGTTCACCTTTATGAAATCGATTCCGCCTTACTGGAAACCTTTCCTCGATATGTTCCATGAGATGGTCGGCGATCCCTCAAAAGATAGCCTGCTGTTAGCATCTGTTTCACCCGTCTTTCATGTGGAACGAATCAAAGTGCCTCTTCTGGTTGCCCAGGGCGCCAGAGATCCCCGCGTCAATATAAATGAATCAAATCAGATAGTAGACGCCCTGAAGAAAAGGGGAATCGAAGTCCTGTACATAGTCAAAGATAACGAAGGTCACGGCTTTGCCAACGAGGAAAACAGATTCGATTTTTACGAGGCGATGGAGAAGTTCCTGGCAAAACACTTGTAGAAGCTGGGATGAATCATCTTCACTACAACGACTGTAGGGACAGAACAGTGTTCTGTCCCTACCCATGGAAAATTTGCTTTCTGTTGGTCTCCAGACCAACAGAAAGTTGTAGGGGCGGGGTCACCCCGCCCAGGGCGAGTCCGCCTTCGGCGGATCGCCCCTACAAAAAAACGTAGAGGCGCATGGCCATGCGTCTCTACGGCTATAAAATTCGATGAATCCTACTCTTAAAGAAATCCGTAATTTAAAACAACAATTTTCTTTAACCCAAAAAGAAGCTCAACAATATCATAAAATCATCCAGCATAGATTAAATAAAGAAATCTCCTCAGTCGAAAAATTAAATCTCTTTAAAGGGAAATTAATCTTAGAATGTGGAACCGGACAGGGAAGATTCACCCAGACCCTTGTGAAGAATCTTCTCAGACCGGACCAGGTTCTTTATACCATCGACTCCACTCCTCGGATGATAAAAAATATCGGTTCTAAAATCAGAAGAAAGAATTTTCATCCTCTTGTTGCAGACCTTTGGAAAATCCCTTTCCCGGATAATCATTTTGATGCCCTTATCTCTCATTATACTTTGCATGGACTTCGTTCAAAAAGTAAGGATTTCTTAAAACCCTTTAAAGAAATGATCGGGGTTTTAAAACCCGGAGCGCCCTTGATCGCTATGACCTTTTATTATGATAAAGGGGAAAATCCATCTGCTTATCTTTATCACCGGTTGATCCAGTTAAGTTACCAGGATAAAGGGATAAGTTTCTTTGGACTGAAAAGCCCAGAGATATATAAAAATTTCTTGAGAAAAGCAGGATTAAAAAAGATCAAATCTAAGGTGATAAATTTTGATTCTTTTCCATTTCCTGAAAAATTGAGAGATAAAATTCATGCCGCCCGCTTAAAAGAAGAAAAGAACTTGATTAAAAAGATCAAATCATCTAAATTGAAAAAAGAAGCTGAAAAGATTTTAAGTAGTTTTGAAGGTAAACCAGAGTTGAAAAATCAAAAGGTCGGACCAACCCTTTTGTTGTGGGGTAGAAAGTAAGGGCAATTTCCAGATGGATCCAAATGGACATAAATTGCCCCTACCATGATTTCTGCTCTCTGTTGGTCTCCAGACCAACAGAGCCAGAATAGAGCGAAGATGAAAAAGAATTATCTTAGAAATTTTATTTTGCTCTTTTTTTCAATCCTGATATGTAGTTCTCTCAGTTGTTTTTCCTCTTTGCAGACCGCCAAGACCACGGATGGGTTTGGAATCACCACCGGAGTTTACAGATATGAATTCCTTCGTCACTCTGATAACCAATGGAAAGACCATTATTTTCTGATCTTGGCTCCAAGCATAGGCAGAGCCGCTAAAGAGAATAGAATGGGTTTGGAAGGAAGATTGAAATTCTTAACTGACGTAATCGACAAGGATGGAGAACGCGCTTTGTGGTTTCCAATAGAGGAGCTGAAGATTCAGATGTACAAGAACAGGTACATTGATCTTGCCGTGACTACTGAATTCTGGGTTTTCTATCCGGCCAGTCTCTCGGTGATAGTTAGCAGGGATATAAACAAGCACTTCACTTTGTACGGTCAGTATAAGGTGGTCGGAGGCCTGTATCTTTTGTCCATACGCGACTCGGAAACAGGTCTTACGTCCGCAATTACGTTTGGCACCGAGATAAACCTGACCAAGAACATTTCAACTTTATTTGAAGTCGAAAGATGGCTTTCCACTGAGCATCTATTAGAAAGGGAAAAGACCAGATATTCCCTCGGAGTAAATTTCCATTTCCCCTTGAGCAAAAAGTAGAATTGCCGGGGCGATACACCAAAGGCGGACTCACCCTTTTTGAATTATGATCAAACAGGGCAGACACGGGGAGATTGTTGCCGAAGTCTCTTTTGAGAGAAATCTCGTGTAGGGACAGGGCTTGTCCCTGTCCTAACCCCAACACGGACAGCCACAAGGGCTGTCCCTACGTCAACGACTCCTGACTCGACATGCCTTTCTATGAGTTAAGCAACAGCCTCTGGGGGGGGTCTGCCCCTCCATCAAATCAACGGTCACGTCTTTTTCTCTTTTTATCCGTCATTCGATATTCGACATTCGTCATTTATTCTTATTTACCTTATCAATCTTCTTTTCATCAGATTAATAGACAGAACTACAAAAAATGGCGTGGCAACCAGTATCCAGGCCAAATTGAGCAGGAGGGATGAGCTTAATCTTCCGATAGCCAGCCCGCGGGTGAGCTGCACCGCATGATAT
>MEWM01000071.1:0-5662 GCA_001775355.1 candidate division Zixibacteria bacterium RBG_16_43_9
TAATATATACAAAAAAAACCTCTTTGGCAAAAATAAAAAAGAGACCAGCATCCCGCATCCTTCATCAATTACTATCTTCCTGTTGTCCTTGCCGAAAACCTTTTCTGCTCCGGTTGCAGACCATAAACTTACAAAGAAAACCAAAAGGATAATTCCGCCAAGGAGATAAAAATTCTGGGGTACAAAAAACCAGACCAGAATAAAAGCTAACAGACTGCCACAGCTTCCCGGAGCAACAGGCGTATATCCAGTAAAAAAAAGAGTTGCCAGAAGAATCTGGAAACGCTGGATAAGGCTTAAGTTGACCGTTTCTGACTCTATTTTAACACCCCCTTGAGCAGAGGTATATTCTTCACCAGGTAATCTATACCGGTTCCCAAGGTCAGGAGCATGCTTATAAAAACCAGAAGGTCAAAAAGTCTGAAAACCTGAGGGCTGGTGAAAATGCTCCAATCGTAACCTAAGGGAAGAAGAGTGGTCTTCAGGTTGGTGAAGATTAAAATTATACTGATGACTAACATCTGGGAAAAAGTCTTCACCTGAGCTAAAATCGTGGGCATAATCACCATCCCTTTATAAGCCGCTAAACTCCTCAAGCCAGTGATGAAAAACTCCCTCACGATTATCACCAAAATCATCCAGGCTTTAACGTAGCCTAAAGCTACGAAGGAGATAAAGGCAGTAGAGACCAAGATTTTGTCAGCCAGAGGGTCCATAAACTTCCCGAACCCGGTTACCACTCCGTATTTCCTGGCAATATACCCGTCATAAAGGTCAGTTAAAGCCGCAAATAAGAATATGAGAGTAGCAAAATAACGAGAATAGACGTTATTCACCAGAAAAAAGACCATAAAGACCGGGGAAAGTAATATTCGTGCTAAGGTAAGTTTATTAGGCAAATTCATCTACCAATCCTTAAGATCTTTTTTTCATAGAGTCATTGCGAGGATCCGCCTGAGGCGGAGACGAAGCAATCCACTCCCTTCGTAGCGCGACCCTTTTAGGGTCGCTTGGGCGAGGCTGATCTGCCACTGGCGGACAAGACCTTGAGGCCTCGCACTACGAAAAACAAGCCACTCTAAAATTCCGCTTGGTAAATTTAACCTTCTAACCCTTCTCAGTCAATAAAAAACCTCCCTAAAATAATGTAGGGCAGAACATGACCCCAGCATCAGGAGACCAATCAAGAAGCTTGTTTTCACCATTTTTGCTACTCCTTTTCCAATAATTTACCTCATAAGATGAACCTGACATTTTTTTTCAGGAGAGCAGAATCAGAGTTCATCCTGACCTGAGCGCAACTTAGACCCTGAAAGGCTCTGGATTCGAAAAATGGATTTCGATACGATCAAAACCAGCACTCCTAAAAGAATCCCATAAAAAGCGCCTCCCACGACATCCAGAGGATAGTGTACCCCGACATAAATGCGGGAGAAAGAGACTGTAACCGCAATGGCTAACCAGATGAACCACGCCCGGCGATAAAGAAAAGTTAAAATCGAGCCTGCGGCAAAAATATTAGCCGCATGCGATGAGGGAAAAGAGCCAGAATGCGAGCAGCCAGCTAAAAGATGCACTTGTGAAAAAACATTGCAGGGCCTGACCCTTCCGATCCAGGACTTAAGCAGAAGATTAACGGATGAATCTGCCATTCCTAAAACAATCAAGACCAGAACAGCGGCTATCCTTTCTTTTTTCCGTCCGAAGATAAGCATAGCCAGCATTATCAGGAAAAAAAGGATTCTCCAGTTTTTGAACTCAGTTAAGATCGGCATCAAGAAGTCGAAAAAGCCATTTTGTAGTTTCAGATTGATAAAGAGAAAAAGCTCTTTATCCAGCTTGACTAAAAAATCAATGACTTGAGCAAACATAATCGCGATCCTGTCATTGCGAGGTATGCACCATAGCGGTGCGTACCGAGGAGGTCATTTGACCGACGAAGCAATCTGCTAACTCGCTCTCTGTTGGTCTCCAGACCAACAGAGCCATCCTGCCGGATCGGGCGTTCAACTACTGACCCCAACCCAGGCGACCCTAAAAGGGTCACGCTACGAAAGACCCCCCAACCGATTCCTGTCATACTGAGTCCGCCAAAGGCGGACGAAGTATCTCTCTTTTTTAAAAAGCCTTCGCTCTCTGTTGGTCTCCAGACCAACAGAGCCATCCCGCTGGTTCAGAATTTCAACTCCAGACCCAGCCCTATAGATTCTTCGCCCGCAGGGCTCAGAATGACTGTTTATGCGCAGGTCATATTGGGCTAAGCGAATTTTCTCCTCTTTTCAAAAAATCCTTCACCTCTTTCAGAGTCGGAATACCTTCTCTGCCGCCTAACTTTCTGCACTTCAAAGCCGCGCAGGCAGAGGCAAACTCAATGATTTTTTCCATTCCTACGGATCCGTTTTCGGACTTCCATTTTTTCAATAGCCCGAAGATAAACGCGCCGTGAAATACATCCCCTGCTCCGGTGGTATCTACCATTTCTAATTTAAATCCTGGGAAATAGTTTACTTTCAGTGAGTCGGTCCACACGCACCCTTTTTCAGATAGGGTGATCACCACGCACTTGAAACCTATCTTTTTCAGCTCCAGACAAGCCTGGCTTAAATCCTCAAGATGCGTGTAATCATAAGCAAGTTTTTTAGAGACTACCAGATAATCAACTAAAGGGAAAAGTTCCTCTAAATTTCCTCTTAAACTCCCCAAATCTAAGATGACTTCAGAACCATCCTTTTTCGCCTTTTTAGCTAAAAATATATTCGCCTCTTTGTCCCTGCCATCTAAATGCAGGTACTCGAAGGAGACATCCTTCAAAAAAAAGATTTCTTTTGGCTTGACCGGTCTCATCCGGGTTTTGTCCAGAGCTACAGTTCTCTTCCCGCTGTTTTTATCCACCCAGATGAAAGCCTTTAAACTTTTTACGTTTTCATCTATGAGCAGGTAATCTACATCAACTCCAAATTTTTCCAGCTCAGACTGGATTACCATTCCCTCATAATCATCGCCTATCTTCCCCACAAAAGCAACCTCAGCTCCTAATTTTGCCATAGTCGCCATAGCAGTGGGAACAGGACCACCTCCCTGAACAGAAGACGCTAAAACATCTACTTTCTCATCCAATCCGGGATAAGGGTCTAAGATGGAAAGGTAATCCAGAGCACAGATTCCAAATCCGAGACAATCGAAATCATATTCCTTCAAACTCTATCTCTCCTCTGGCTTTATTCATTAATTCATCTTTGAGCTTCGAGATAATTTCTTTGCTTACCTCTATTTCCATTCTCGCTCGATCTCCAAAAGCCAGCTTTTTGACTTTGACTTTTTCTTTATTTAGAATCATCTGAACCCTATCAAAATATTTTTTTGGAAAGAGCAGGACGAGCTCCTCTCTAAGCTCTTTTTTGATGAAGACACAACTCCGCAGCACTCTTAAAGCGCTTTCATAATAGGCTTTTGAAAGACCTCCGGTGCCTAACTTGACCCCACCGAAGTAACGAGTAACCACGATTAAGATATCTTTTAGATTCTGGGACAAGATTGCAGACAATATCTGCCTGCCAGCAGTTCCGGAAGGTTCTCCGTCATCGGTAGACTTCTGGATTTCCCCTTGCCTCAAAACGTATGCATACGGATTATGGGTCGCATCGTGAAATTCTTTTTTTATCTTTTTTATCCAGAGCTCAGCTTCTTCTTCTGAGCCAACCGGTATAGCCGTGGCAATAAATTTCGAACCCTTGACCAGAAATTTATCTCTTTTAAATTCTTTTATGCTGAGATAGTCACTTTGATTTTTTGTTTCCTTCAATTTTTTTCTCCACGAACTGCTGGATTAACCTTTTCAGCCGGCTCCCGTAGATCAGATCGAATTTCTCCATCTGATCTGGGATCAAGGATTCTGCTTTTAATCTGACCAGGGCGGCTTCCTTTTTTGCCTCACCTAAGGTCAGATCTCCTTTTTTTATCTTCTCGCAGGCCTGATCCACAAGCTTCTTGAGCCGCTTCAGTTTTTCTTCAGAATCAAGATACTCTTTCATAGATAATTCAAAACCAGATCTAAATCCTCAGCCCCTTTAATCGGAATAGCTCCAACCTTGACCAGTTCTTCAATACTTTTGTTATTTTCTCTTATAACCACAAAAAGAGGCTTTCCCTGATCAATAACTTTTTGTGCCGCATCCATTGTCCCTGAAGTTCCATCCTCAGTCTCCACTACGATAACTGTCTGAGAAAGACCTACAACTATCCGGTTTCTTGCCATAAGCTGACCCACTTTCACCGGAGCATTCAAAGGATATTCAGTTAAAAGAGCACCGTTTTTGCTGATCTCAACTGCCAGGTTAAGATTTTCCTCAGGGTAGATATTATTTAAACCTGAGCCTAAAACTGCGTAGGTTTTTCCTTCTCTGGCAAGGGCTCCTAAATGAGCGCCTGTATCGATCCCCCGGGCTAAACCGCTGACCACCACCCCATCCCTTTTCGCCAGCTCCTTTCCTATATCAGTTGCATCTTTTATCCCCTCATAGGAGGCGTGATGAGTCCCCACCACTGCCACAAACAGGGTTTTGGATAAAGGGAATTCTCCTTTGAAATAAAGCAGAGGTGGCGGGTCATCGATCTCTTTTAAACTTTGCGGGAAATCCTCATCCAAGATGGTTTTGATTCCGATCCCCTGCTCTTCCAAAAAAGATATATGTTCTTCTATCTCGGTGAATTTTTCCTGAGATTTACAAATCTCTTTAGCCTTCTCCGGGCTCATCCTCGGAAGTTTGGAGATTTGTTCTGAGGTTGCTTTGTACACTTTTTCCGGAGACCCGAAGGCAAAAAGAAGCTGCTGAAACCCTTTGGGACCAATCTTAGCTACTTCCCTTAGAGCTATTACATATTTTCTATGGTCCATTTTAGTATTGGATTATAAACCTTTTAGGTTTATCGAGATGTTTTTTCCAATTATTCGAAGGTAAAGCTGTCCGCCTCAGGCGGATACACTCCACTCTATAGATTGTAGCGGAAGGCCGTCAAGGTCTTGTCCACAGGATCCTGGCGAAGACTTCAGCCTTCCATAAATGGAAACCTAAAGGTTTCCGCTACATTTCTTATTTAATATAATCTGTTTTGGTCAAAGTCAAAACATAAACTTTAGAAGTTCCAGAGGGACCAAGGAAAAGCATTATAATCATCCCGCCTTGGGGGCAAGGCGGGACTACCAGAAGAAAAAGTCCAACATTCCGTAGGCCCACGTTGCCCTCAACGTGGGCACGTTTTACTGGAAGATGTCTTTTATGACGCCTCTCCCGCCGCGAAGCTCAAACTCTGTTCCGAAAATAGATGAATCTATGCGCAACCTATCCAGTATCTCCCCAGCCATTTCGCCTTCTGCTATTTTAGGGGATCGGGGAAAAGTTACCAGCTCAATCGGGATTATCTCAGCTTTCAGGAGCCTTTCCCGGTTGAAGGTGACCCTAAGCAGAATGCTCTGGTTATTCTTCAAATCCCTCTGATCGAAGACAAAATTTCCCAAGCTATAGGCGATGAGTTTTCCCTTGTAAAGCTCTATTCCTTGAAAAGTATGAGGATGATGCCCCACGACTATATCCGCACCGCAGTCAATAGCCATATGAGCCAAGCTCTTCTGATACTCAGTTGGAAAATCCTGATATTCTATTCC
>MEWM01000071.1:5852-8969 GCA_001775355.1 candidate division Zixibacteria bacterium RBG_16_43_9
TATTTTTACCTGCACCGATTACTTTGATGTTGTTCTTATTCAAAAGCTCAAGCGTCTGCTCAAAAGCCTTTTTGCCATAATCGTATGAATGGTTATTTGCCAGATTGAGAACTTTGAAACCAGCATAGATTAAACCTTTTACAGCCTCAGGGTCACCGCGGAAAGAGTATATCTGATCTCCTCTTCTCCCTCTGCTGGAAAGTGGCGATTCCAAATTTCCAAAAGTGACCTCGGCTGAATTCGTTATCTCGGCGATATTCTTGAAATGGTAACGATACCCTTTGTTCTTCATAGTGACATCCACGCCCCGCGAGAGCATTATATCTCCAACCAGAATTAGACTATGCTCTCTGGATAAAAAAGTGTTTTCTCTAAAGAGTACATCTTCTGACTTGGAAGTGAAAGGAGAAAGAAAAAAAGACAGGATAAAGGGGATGAAAAGTCTTTTGAAAGAAATCATTTTGAGAAGAGAATTCCGGTAGGGACAGGACAGTGTCCTGTCCCTACATTATTCTCCAAAATTTTATTCAGTCGTGTAGGGGTGGAGCTTGTTGAGCTATGCGAAATCCCACTTGCGGGGTCTCCACTCTTCCATCGTGAAAAAGACTATTCAGCAGAAGCAAAAGTAAGTTCATCCGTCAAAAGGTTCAGAGCGTAAAGGAGGTTTTCCTTTTTAGAGTTAAAATCAGGCAGGTGGTTCCCCTTAACGGGTCTGGCTGAGGGAAGATTCATTTTTAAAGGATTAACATACCTTCCGCTAACCATACATCTGTAATCCAGATGCGGGCCGGTGGTTATTCCACTTGCTCCAACCCTGCCGATTATCTCACCCTGGGTCACTTTTGCTCCGCTCCTGATTTTCAGAGAAAAAGATGAGAGATGTCCATAAGAGGTCACGAAACCGTTGGCATGCCGGATTTCAATTGTTCTTCCCAGACCATTTTTCCAGCCGGCAAAGGTAACCATACCATCTGCGGAGGAGACCACCGGCGTGCCGTAAGGGGCGGCATAATCTACCCCGTAATGGGGTCTGAGAGTTTTGAATACCGGATGAAGCCTGGAAACCGAGAAGGTCGAGGTGATTCTCCTGTAGTTGAGAGGCGATCTTAAAAAAGCTTTCCTCAAAGATTTTCCTGTCAGATCAAAATAGTCAGCTCGTCCCTCCGGGTCCTGATACAGTATAGCATCATATTTGGTGCCGGAAGCCTCATATTCTGCCGCCAAGACTTCTCCGTAACTTACGAACTTCCCGTCCTTTTCATATTCTTCATAAATCAGCTTGTACCTGTCCCCTTTCTGGGGCTCATTTAAAAAGTCTATCTGCCAGGCAAAAATGTCAGAGAACTTCATTATCAGCTCTGGATTTTCGCACTTACCTCTCATATCTTCCCACAGGGAGTTTTTTATCTCGCCCTCCAGACCTTTCACGATTCGGGTAAGTTTTACCGGCACAGAATAGGCAACTAAATCTCCTTCTTTATTAACTACTTTATACCTCTCCAAAAGCCCCTTTTGATATTCAAAAGAGAGGAGCAGATGGTCAGGTGAGGCTAAAAGGGAAAAAAAATCTCCAGGCTTGCATTTTCTCAAATCTAAAACCCTGGACAAAGACCTGGTAAGCTCTGAGATCAGCTCTGAGGGAAGCCCTTTCTTAAAAAGTGAAATGGCTAAAGGCTGGTTTTTCTCGATTGTGCCGGAGAAGATGCACCCTAACTGAAACTCTGAGGAGAAAGCATTATTTTCCTCTAATAAAAGGCTCGGAATCGTTTTCTGGACAGTTGGAGGAAGAAGCGGCCGGGTGAAAAAAAGGCTGAGAAGATAAAACAGCACAATGCTGAAAACCAGACTTCTGGCTATCTTGGCGACCTTTCTCATATCCCCTCCTTTACTTGAAAATCCTTTTTCGGATTAAAACACGTCTGCTGAGAAAATATAGATCTCCGTATCCTTATCCTTCCAGCAGTCTTTATCGTATATACCTGCCTTAAAGCAGGTCTGTTCTAAGAAAGTTTTCCGGTCCCAGTTATTCTCAGTGGCTACCTGGGGTAAAAGGAGTCCGGAATAGTAACCCTTTCTGATCAAAATCCCGTGCGTGCCAACCTGAATCTGGTTTACATCGGTAATCCTTTTCAAAGGTGTTAGAACCGAGATCTCTATTTCCAGGTCCTTCAATTCTTCTTTAGTAACCGGTTCAAACCTTGGATCATTTAAAGCTGCGGCTTCTGCCATCTCCTGAACAGTTTGATAAAGCGGTTTTATTGCCTGGATGTAACCGATACAGCCCCTCAAGTCTCCACGTTTTTTTATAGTCACAAAAGCACCCCTGTTCTCTTTAAGCACCTCTGAGGTTATCTTATAATCCGGGCATTTTACTTCTTTAACCTTACACTCGATAGTCTCCTTGGCCAGCTTAAGCAAAAATGTTTTGTCTTTATCCGAGATCCTGGAGCCTGTGTCTTTCTTTTTCTGGACCTCCTTTTCAGCCTTTTCCTTTGGAGGATCATCTGAATTTTTCCCTGTGTTGTAGAAAACCGCGGACATATAACCCACCACGCCAGATTTATCTCCGGTCACATCCCCGGAATTGGCATATTTGACTACTTTGGACTTGTCTGCTCCCAACTCCTTTGCCGTTATCATAGCTGAGATAATCGGTCCTCCGCCACAAGCCTCGCACCGGTCAGAGGTAAGGTCTTCAAAAAACGCCCTGGGATTAAAGGCGTTCACATTTTTTATGACTGTGCTGTCCAGCCTCTCTGCCTCATTATAAGGATGATAATGTGAAAGGTCCGAGCTGGCAACGACTAAGGCATCTTTCCCTTTTAAGACGTTTGCCAGAGCTTTTCCCAGAGCCTCATAGGTTCCGTAATCGTCATCCGGACCAAGAACAATAGGAATGAGCTTGAAATTCCCTAAGACTATTTGTAAAAAGGGCAACTGTACCTCTAAGGCATGCTCTGGCCTTTGCCCAGAAGTCGAGTGACCAACATCCGAAAGATAGATTCTTTTATCTATTTTCGACAGCTCCAAAGCCAACTCCTTATCAACCAAAATCGTCCCTAAAGGGGTCTGGTAAGCTTTTCCGTTATAGATTGAAGCGCCTTTAAGATAAACCGC
>MEWM01000071.1:8989-10559 GCA_001775355.1 candidate division Zixibacteria bacterium RBG_16_43_9
CGACTGTCTGGTATTTTAAACCCTCTAAGGTCTTATACCCATAGGCTGCTACCTGGCCTGAATAAATGTAGCCTGCATGTGGTGAGATCAGGGCAACTATCCTGCCCGGGATCTCCTCCTTTTTTGCCTTATTATAGAAATCGGCAATTTCTTTAGTTAACTTTACAGGATCTGAAGGATAAAATCCAGCCGGACCAGCCCAGGCTGGTTTTCTTATCTCCTCAGTCTGAACTCCTTCTTTGGTCATATCATTACCCTCCGCCTTAAGATGAGAGGAAAATATATAATCAAATAATAAGATTGACAAAATTAAAAAAAACAAATTATGTTTTTTTAAAGCTCTCAGCATGTTTAATCCGCTTAATCTAATTAATCAGCTGTGAATTCCTTGGAGTATAAACTTTCAGGTTTCTCGTAACCGTAGCGTCCTCACTCCCGTGAGGACGTTCCACCGTCGCCATAAGAATGGCGACGCTACCGTCTCCAAAATCACATCAAATTCCTTTCTCTCAAACTCACGTAACTTTCATTCCCGATAATTACATGGTCCAAAACGTCTATCTCCATCAGTTTTCCAACCTCTACGATTTTACGAGTAACCTTCAGGTCATCCTCAGATGGGTCCGGTTCGCCAGAGGGGTGGTTATGAGCCAGAATCATTGCTGCCGCTCCATATTCGATTGCCGGGCGGAAAACCTCCCTGGGCTGGATGATGTTAAAGGTCAAACTCCCGATGGAGATGACCTCATCATGAATAAGCCGGTTTCTGATATTCAAATATAAACCGCGGAAATGCTCCTTCTGCAGTCTCCTCATCTCCTCTAAATATTTATAAACGTCCTCAGGAGTCCGAATAGTTGGAATCCTGCCCTTGTCCTCCAAGAAAAACCTTCTTCCCAACTCAAACACAGCCACTATCTGGCAGGCTTTGACCTGAGGTATCCCAAGGGTCTCCATTAACCTGCCAACGTCCTTTTCCTGGGCAATCGCCTTTGAGCCGTAATCCTTGATTATCCTCTCAGATAACTCGATTACATTTAAACCCTTATAACCGGTGTTCAAGACAATGGAGAGAAGCTCGCTGTTCCTGAGAACATCCGGACCATATTTTATCAGCTTCTCCCTGGGCTTCTGGTCCTCAGGTAATTCCTTTATCCTGATTTGATAATTTTCTTGCATGACTTGAGAGTTTTTTGTCAAAGCTTGACAAATTTAATAAAAGGTTTGGGAAAAGGAAAGGAAAAAATAATTAAATGACGAATTACGGATGATGGATGACGGATAAAAGAATAAGAAAACGTAGCGTGATTCGTTTTTCGTGACCGTTGTAGGGGTTCGATTCATCGAACCCTAATGTGGACAGGCTACTGACCACAAATTCACAGCTGATAAAACAGATTAAACGGATGTTTGGAGCAGATTTATCAGCCTCAAGGTCAAATTCGACTTAATCCTAATAATCAGCTGTGAGGTATTTTGACTGTAGGGGCAGGGTTACCCCGCTCTGCTTGACTGCATGTCATTCTGAGCCCAGCGGGCGAAAAATCTACCATCCACTTGGACTTTGTAG
>MEWM01000071.1:10618-10976 GCA_001775355.1 candidate division Zixibacteria bacterium RBG_16_43_9
TTACACGTCGGCGGCCCACCTTTAAAAAGGTAATTAATCTTGTATACCACATCCGCCACCGTATGCTTGTTATCACAATTCACATCCCCAACCTCAGGCGGAAGAGGAGCAGGTCCACCTTTGAAAAGATAGTTTATCTCATACACCACGTCAGAAACAGTTATCTTGCCATCAGCGTTATCATCCCCATGCACAAAAACCGCAGTATTAACATACCCCTGCCGGGCAAAAAAGCTCGAATCCTTAGAAATCCCAACCACCGACGGCTGACCACCAGAACCTATCCTCAAAAGGTAGTTAGCAGAGCTTGCCCTTCCACCAAATTCATCTAAAACATCGGTGAACATTTTGTAGTTTT
>MEWM01000071.1:11044-12946 GCA_001775355.1 candidate division Zixibacteria bacterium RBG_16_43_9
ATTAGATTTACACATTTTCAGTACCTCCTGTTTTTCCCACGTAGGGGAGGGGCTCGTCCCCTCCCACCTTCGGGAGCCACACGGTTCGACAAGCTCACCGTCCTGAGCATAGTCGAAGGAAGGGGCTCCCCTACATTTTTGTTTTTCGTAGCGTCTGGGTTTATCCCAGACGTGTTTCCCTCTCCGTTAGGGAGAGGGTCAGGGAGAGGTCTTTTCGTCGGGCATAAAGCCCGAGGCTACGGTTTACCTACTTTTTCTCCCCCTCCTGCAAAACAAATCTATAAATCTTTCCAGTTTTCAGATTCTCCAAATACAATCCCTCCTCATCCTCAAACATTCTCCATAGTTTTTCTTTATCCTTCTGAAAAACAATATCGCCTGTGTAATATCCGTAAGCCTGAACGTAACCTTCAACATCCAGCTTATATGTTGGACTGTCTGTTCCAATGCCAACATTGCCATTATTAGTTATTCGCATTTGGTATACATCATTTGTTTGAAATCCCATAGAATTATCCAAATGCGAATAAGAAATCCCTGCTACGTCCCTATCATCTGTATCTCCAAAGCAAAGGACAGAACCACCAGTATTTGGTCCTATTATATCTACAGCAGAAGTATTACCGGATGCGCTATTTTGAAAAACTGGCCCTTCATTTGTAGGTGTTGCTTCGCCCGTTAAAGTTGTTCCACTAACTCGTATATGCAATGGAGCTTGAGGACTCGGCGTCCCGATGCCGACGTTGAAATTTAACCGATATATATTATCACCATCAATTGTCCAATCGGCATCTGGCATTGCAAAATAGGCGGTATCAGCAGTTCCGGAATGATAAGCATACCCCACGCTCACAATCGCCTTTCTCGGCGTCATCTCAGAGTCTATGCCAACTTTTACCCCCAAATATCTTGTATTCCCATTAAAAACCGAATCAGGAATAGAAATTAGACTTCCTAATAAAATGCTGAAAACCCCATATTCAACTTTGACTGCGGTTTGGGTTTCAGTCCATAAGGGAGTTCCGCCGGTGCTGTCTGCATAAATCGAGAAGACCATCGAAAATGTATCGCTGATCAATGCCCCCTGAGGTGTGGTGATCTTCCCCTGATAATTAATCATCTTGGGCACTTCAGCATAAGCCAGGGTTGAGATGACAAAGATTGCCACCAGGCAAACTAACAAAATCTTTACCGATTTCATTTTAAACCTCCTTGTCTTTCATTGTCATTGCGAGCCCTACGGGCGAAGCAATCCGTTTACAGTGTGGAGATTGCTTCGTCGTCCCCCGCCAAAGGCGGGGAACTCCTCGCAATGACGGTTTGACTTCGTTAATCCGACATAGAATCGTCGGACGTTACATTTTGACCCCTCCCCATCCCTCCCCTTTAGGGGAGGGTTTTTCTATCCCCTCTCCTTTGAGGAGAGGGTTAGGGAGAGGTCTCTTCGTCGGGCATAAAGCCCGAGGCTACAATAGGCTCGATAAATCGAGCAACTACATTCCCTCTCCCCTCGTGGGAGAGGGTTAAGGAGAGGGGGTAATTATTATCTTCACCCTCCCCTATCCCCTCCCATCAAGGGAGGGGAATCTCCACAGCATAGAGACGCATGCTATGCGTCTCTACGTTCCACCCTATCAAAAAGGTAAAGCTATCCGCCTTGGCGGATACACTCCAGAGCTAATACCACCTCCCTTGAATAGGTCAGAATTCACCCTTCTTTTTAATTTGATTCTTTATATCTCCCCCTCAGTTTCAAAACGCAATTCCGGCAAGACAAATAACGCCAACAGCTTAAATAGTTGTCAATGGTGCTCACTTTGTTCAAAGAAGAAAAATCGAACCATTTATTTGCGAGCTATCATATATTTTACAACAAAAACCTTATTTGTCAAGGAAAATGAC
>MEWM01000071.1:13000-13853 GCA_001775355.1 candidate division Zixibacteria bacterium RBG_16_43_9
AGCTGATTAAACAGATTAAACGGATGTTTGGAGCAGATTTATCAGCCTCAAGGTCAAATTCGACTTAATCCTTACAATCAGCTGTGAGACATTTTGACCGTAGGTGCGGGGTTCCCCCGCTCTACTTGACTGCATGTCATTCTGAGCCCAGCGGGCGAAGAATCTACCATCCACTTGGACTTTGTAGATTCTTCGGTCGTCTCGCCAGAAGCGGACTCCCTCAGAATGACAAAAAGGGGCGACCACAGCGGGTCGCCCCTACATCTCACGTTTCACATCTCACTTCTTACCTTTTTTCCTCTTATCCAGCGCCAGCGCCAGAACCTCATCCACTGTCTCCACAAAGATGAATTTGATTTTCTTCTTGATCTCCTCCGGGACTTCCTCTAAATCTTTCTCGTTGTGCTTGGACAAAATCACTGTTTTTATCCCAGCCCTATATGCTGCTAAGGCTTTCTCCTTTAATCCGCCTATCGGCAGAACCTGACCTCTTAAGGTGATTTCTCCGGTCATAGCCAAAAAAGGTTTTACCGGCCTTTCGGTCAGTAGAGAGGCTATTGCAGTGACCATAGTGATTCCAGCAGAGGGACCATCCTTGGGGATTGAGCCGGCTGGCACATGCACGTGGATATCATATTTTTCAAAGAAGTCTTCCGCTATGCCCCATTTCTCAGCAGTAGAGCGCACATAGGATAAGGCGATCTGGGCAGATTCCTTCATCACCTCACCTAAATGACCGGTCAGGGTCAGGGATTTCTTCCCCTTCATCTTGGTCGCTTCAATAAACAGTATTTCTCCACCAGTAGGAGTCCAGGCTAACCCAGGTACAACCCCGATCTGGGCAGACCTCTCC
>MEWM01000071.1:13887-15381 GCA_001775355.1 candidate division Zixibacteria bacterium RBG_16_43_9
TACTCGTGCAGGTTATCCGGGGTGATCTCGACTTTCTTCACCTCATCTGATGCCACCTTCTTTGCCACTTTTCTGCAGACCGTGGCTATCTCCCGGTCTAAATTCCGCAAGCCCGATTCCTTGGTATAATCGTTTATTATCTTTTTCAAGGGCTGGTCCTGGAAAGAAAGGTTCTCCTCTTTTAGACCGTGATTGGCAAGCTCTTTTGGAATGAGATATTTCCTGGTAATCTGCAGCTTCTCCAGATCTGTATACCCTGGAAGCTCCAAAACCTCCATTCTATCCTGTAACACCGCTGGTATCGGGTCTAAGATATTGGCAGTGGTGATGAACATGACTTTAGATAGATCAAAGGGAACTTCTAAGTAATGGTCAGAAAAGGAATGGTTCTGTTCCGGGTCTAAGACTTCCAATAATGCCGCTGCCGGGTCACCTCTGAAATCCTGTCCGATCTTATCGACCTCATCTAACATAAAGACCGGGTTATTCGAGCCAGCCCTTCTTATGCCCTGGATTATCCTTCCGGGCAAAGAGCCGATATAAGTCCTGCGGTGACCTCTAATCTCAGCCTCATCGTGCATCCCTCCCAGGGAGATACGGTTGAATTTTCTTCCCAAAGCCCGTGCAATCGACATACCCAAAGAGGTTTTGCCCACTCCTGGAGGACCTACAAAGCAGAGGATAGGACCTTTAAGGTCTGATTTCAACTTTCTAACTGCCAGATATTCTAAGATTCTCTCCTTTACCTTTTCCAGATCATAATGGTCTTCATCTAAGACCCTTTTAGCATCCTTAATATCTAAATTGTCCTGGGTTCCGATGCTCCAGGGTAGGTTCACCAGCCAGTCCAAATAGGTTCTGGAGACGATATATTCTGCCGCAGCCGGGTTCATCTTGGAGAGCCGGTCAACTTCTTTTAAAGCTGATTCCCTGGCCTCATCCGGCATCTTGGCCGCTTCGATTTTCTTTTTGAACTCCTCCACTTCCTGGGTCCTCTCATCTGCCTCGCCCAATTCTTTTTGAATTGCTTTCAACTGTTCCCTTAAGATATAATCCCTCTGCATTTTTCCCATCTCAGTTGCAGCCTGGGATTGGATCTTTCTGGAAAGCTCGAGAACTTCTACTTCTTTATTTAGATAAAGGGTAAGTTTTTTGAGCCTTTCTTTAACCTCTATAGTCTCTAAAAGCTCCTGTTTCTGGGCTATGGTGATGTTCAGGTTTGAGGCGACCAGGTCAGAAAGCTTGCCCGGGTCCTCAGTGTTCAAAGCAGAAATCTGCAGATCATCCGGTAGATAGGGAGCTAAGTTTACGACTTTCTTTAAGAGATCTAAGATGGTACGCATCAAAGCCTCCAGCTCCACAGATTCCTCAATGATGTCTTCTAAAGGCTCAACCTTGGCAAAGAGGAAAGGATCTTCTTTCAGAAACCTCTTTATCCTTACCCTGGAAAGACCCTGCACCAGGAAGCGCACGCTCCCGTCTGGGAACCTGAGC
>MEWM01000071.1:15577-16452 GCA_001775355.1 candidate division Zixibacteria bacterium RBG_16_43_9
GCTTTTTCATCTCTTCAGATATCTTGGTTTCTTCTCTTAGCAAATTTTACCTCCTCATCCAACTGGTCTATGCTATCTGTTCCCGCCTGTCATTCTGAGTTCGCCGAAGGCGGACGAAGAATCTGTTAAAATCAATTTTAAGAGATCCTTCGCCTCTACGAGCCGTAATGCTTTTATCGGCCTACGGGCTCAGAATGACATAGACGCGCCTTTTACCGAGTTACTTAGAAAACTGCATAACACTGATTTTATCCCTCTTCAATCTCTATCTCTTTTGCTTTTACTTTTTCCCCTTTTCTTTTCTTAATCGTTATCTCCAGAAATCCTTCCTTATACACAGCAACAATTTCATCCGGGTCGATATTCTCGGGTCCTACGGATCCGTAGGACAGATAGATATTCCGCTCAAACATCCCGAAATTTATCTCCTTGTTTCTATATCCGGTTATGGAAGGTTCAGCTTTCTCTTTTCTTTCGCCTTTAACAGTCAGGATATTGTCCGAAAGGGTGATGGAAAAATCTTTCTGTTTCATCCCGGCTATCTCCAGTAAGACTATTACGCCATTCTCAGTCTCGAAAACGTCTGTGGGTGGTCGCCACAATCTCTTGGAGGTTAAAACCGGTGAATGCCCCATTTTGTAAAAATGATCAAAAAGTAAATCCATCTCCTCCTGGATATGCCGGACATCCTTAAAGAAATCTTTTTTGAAATCATCCATAGTCTTCTTCTTTATGGAGTGCATTGACCGTGTCAATGCAGTAATCGATGTAGCGTCCTCACTCCTGTGAGGACGTCCATATTTCCCCTCCCTTGATGGGAGGGGTAAGGGGAGGGTGACTGCAAAATGTTCTTTTTATCTCCCCCTCTCCCACAA
>MEWM01000072.1:0-190 GCA_001775355.1 candidate division Zixibacteria bacterium RBG_16_43_9
AGCAACGATGCTGGAAGAACTTCCCCTTTAGGGGGTGAGATTCAGCAGACCACCTTCGCTTTTAATCGAAGAGGTGCTTTAGGGAATACCATTTTCCTGAAATTTAAGCTGATAAACAAAGGTCCCAATACCTTAGAGAACACCTATATTTCTATCTGGAGCGATCCGGATTTAGGTGGTGCGGCAGATG
>MEWM01000072.1:313-1558 GCA_001775355.1 candidate division Zixibacteria bacterium RBG_16_43_9
CTGGAAACCCAACTGATACTGCCTGGGTGAGTGGCGAGCCCAGGCCCGGGTATAAGAACCTTCCGATGACCTCTTTTAACAAATATATCAATGGAACCGACCCAAGGAATTCCACCCAGAGCTATCAGTATATGATGGGATTAAATGCAGTCGAAGGCTTTGGTGCCCCATACGACAATCCTGCTATCCCTGGGCCTGATACCACCACCTTTGTTATGAGTGGAGATCCCGTAATGGGGACTGGCTGGAGAGATGCCAATCCTTCTGACAGAAGATTTATGTTGACCGCAGGTCCTCTCACCTTCGCTCCCGGGGATACGCAGGAGGTTGTGACAGCCATCATTGTGGCACAGGGTGCAGACCGGTTGAGCAGTATCAGTGTGCTCAAACTTTATGACCAGAAAGCTCAAGCTGTTTTTGACCGAAATTTTCAGACTCCGGGTCCCCCTCCTCAGCCCACAGTTTATTATCGACCCTTTAAAGAAGCGATAGATTTAGTCTGGGGTCAGGAAGCGCTGGGGGACGTTCAGAGTTTTCCGGATACAGCTTTCCCACAGATATATGTGCATGAAGGGTATAATGTCTATCAGTGTGAATCTCAAACCGGTGAGTGCAAAAAGATTGCCACCTTTGATATTGCCAATGTGGTGGATAAGCTCTATATCGATGATGATGTCAGCCCCACTGAGAAGGTCAGAAGATTGTTCCAGGATGGGAATAATACTGGCTTACAGCATCATCTCTATATCGATAGAGATTACCTTACCGGTGGCAAGCTGGTCAATGGTAAGGAGTATTACTTTGCAGTAACCTCCTATAATTATGACACCCTGCATGTTGAGCCCTATACAGTTGAAGGAGCTCTGGCTGGTTATCTCACCTATTCAGAGGAGAACTCCTTAGAGCCCAAGAATATCATACTGGCGGTGCCTTTATCTCAAGGGGTAGTTTTAGCTGATACTGCACAACACGTTACCGGCACAAGCGATGGGTATGTGGCTATAGAGTATCTTGACCAATCCAAAATCACCGGACATAATTACCGGGTAACCTTCAATGAAGATCTCACCTGGAATTTGACAGATCTCTCTTTAGATACGGTTTTATTAGCCGATCAGACCAACCAGACCGGAGATTATTTGTATCCGATATTAGATGGATTTATGCCGGTAGTCTGGGGACCTCTGCCAGGGATAAGGGATTGGGAGTGGACTCCTGGCGGCAGATGGCTAACCGGTGTTGACT
>MEWM01000072.1:1691-2185 GCA_001775355.1 candidate division Zixibacteria bacterium RBG_16_43_9
CTATTTAAGAGGCGGAACTCCCAATTATGGATATGTAGGTTACTTCGATTGTCCTTTCACCATCTGGGATGTTACCAGCCAGCCTGAAAGACAGTTGAATGCGGCTTTTGTGGAGCAGAACGGCCAGCCGTCCTATGACAGCACCTGGGGTCCGGATTCTATTAATACTCATAGAGAATATCTGTTTATCTTCAACAGCGATTATAGCGATACCCCTGATCCCTGGTATACATCTCACAGGATTCTGGCAGATGCTGATTCTTTTGATGTACTGTATGCGATGTGGCCCCTGATCAGAGCAGGACATACCATAGATGAGCTGGCTGATGGGCAGATCTTCCATATCTATGCTACAAAGCCTAATGCTCCGGCTGATACCTTCACTTTTAAGACCTATAAGGTTGGAGAGAGAGAAGGAACGACGGTAAAGAATACCCTGGCAAATATCTGGGTGGTGCCGAATCCATTCTATAATAGGGCTTATAACCAGGGTC
>MEWM01000072.1:2261-21585 GCA_001775355.1 candidate division Zixibacteria bacterium RBG_16_43_9
TTTGGTCAGAACCTTAAAACAGGAAGACCCGACCCAGTCGATCTACGAATGGAATCTTCTGACTGAGAAGGGTCTGCCAGTTGCCAGCGGTATTTACATCTATTATATAGAGTCTGAGGGTTTAGGCTCCACCTTTGGCAAGATGGCTATCTTTATGGAAGAAGAGCGTCTGAGGACATTCTAAAAATTGAGGAGGGAAAAAAATGAAAACCAAAATTATTTTAACACTTTTAGCCGCCGTTCTTCTGCTTTCCTCCCAGGCTTTGGCAGGAAGCAGTGACCGGCTGGGGACTGCCGGTGCCCTGGAGTTAAGGATTCCTGTGGGCTCAAGGTCAGTCTCCTTAGGAGGAGCTGTGATAGCGGATGTCTCAGGCGCTGAGGCGATTTACTGGAATCCAGCCGGGATGTCTGCTAATCCTAAGACTGAGGTGGTCTTCTCCCATATGGAGTATATTGCCGATATCAAGCTGAACTATTTTGCGGCAATGACCCATCTGGGAGGATTCGGGACTCTGGGACTGAGTGCCAAGATATTGAACATCGGCGATATTGTTCATAGAACCGAAGATAGCCCTGAAGGGGATGGGGAAATCTTTTCCCCAACCTTTTCAGTCATCGGTTTGACCTATTCCCGTCAATTGACTGATCGGGTTTCCTTCGGAACAACTGCTATGTATATCAGCGAAAAGATCAGGCAGGAACAAGCAGCAGGCCTGGCTTTTGACTTCGGATTTCAATACACCCCAGGCTGGAGAGGCCTGAGATTGGGAGCGACCATTAAGAATTTAGGGCCAAATATGAAATACGATGGTCCGGGGTTTGAGAGGGTTGTAAATGAAGAGCCCCGCAAATCTCTTTCTGCCCCGTTTGAGCTTCCCTCCTCAGTCAATTTCGGGATCTCCTATGATATCTACAGCTATCAGAACAACCGCTTAATGACACAAGGAGTTTTCCAGAGCAATAACTTCTCTGAGGATGAGTTCAGATTTGGGGCAGAGTATTCCTTTAAGGATATGTTTTTTCTCAGAGGGGGATTCACTGCTTCCAATCAGACGGAGTATCTCTATGGACCAAGTGCAGGAGCAGGTTTAAAGTTGAAACTATCTGGAACGGATGTTACCGTTGATTATTCCTGGGCGAAAGCTGACTTCTTCAAAGATAATCAGGTCTTTACTGTGAAGTTTGCTTTCTAAAGGTTCCTCTTACTGATGAATTGAAAGGGTGTCCGCTTAAAAAAGTGGACACCCTTTGTTTTGGGTAGTAATTTACTTAAAATAAAATGTCAGTGTAAAGTGTCATTGCGATCCCGCCAAAGGCGGGAGAAGCAATCCGTTTACTCTGGACAGATTGCTTCGTCGTCCAGATGGACTCCTCGCAATGACAGGGGGTTTTGACCTTACTTAATTTTCTTGACAAGGTCTCGATAATTAAATATATAGACTCCAAAATATAACTCGGGATTTCCAGATGATAAAAAAAAATGGAAATGAATATCTTCGTCCGGCTTATTTAGAGATAGACCTGAAAGCATTAGCTTCTAACGTCAAAAAAATTAAAAGGAGATTAGGAAAAAAAATTGAGCTTTTAGCAGTGGTGAAAGCAGATGGGTATGGTCACGGAGCTTATGAGGTCTCAAAAACAGCTTTGAGGAATGGAGCTGGCTCTTTTGGGGTGGCTTTCTTAGAGGAGGGGATTGAGCTAAGGGAAAACGGGATTAAAGCCCCTATTTTAATTTTGTCTCCAGAATGTTATGTTAGAGAAAAAAAGTTAATAGAATATGATTTGCAGCCTGTGGTTACTGATTTAGATTTTGTCAATGACCTTGAGAAGGAAGCAAAAAAACAAAATAAAATTGCACAGGTCTATCTCAAAATGGATACCGGTATGCGCAGATACGGAATAGAACCTTCTTTAGCTCTGGCTTTTGTCAAGAGGATTCAAAAACTGAAGAACGTTAAACTTAAAGGAATCCTTTCTCAATTTTCCACCACTGAGGATGAAGATAGAGATTTCGCCGAGAAACAGCTTTCCATCTTTAAGAAAACAGTAAAAAAGATAGAAGAACTAAACGGTGGGCGTCTTATCAGGTCGATTGCCAACTCTGGCGCTTTCTTGAAGTTACCTCAAAGCTACTTTGACCAGGTGAGGGTAGGTATATTGATGTACGGTATTTACCCCTCACCAAAGCTGGCTAAAAGAGTGGAAGTCAATCCGGTGATGAGTTTAAAAAGCAGGCTCGTTCAAATAAAAAAGGTGGAAAAGGGAGAGTCAGTAGGTTATGGCAGGACTTTTATCACTAAAAGAAGGACGAAAATAGGGACAATCCCCTTGGGTTATGCAGATGGTTATCCCTGGCAACTTTCCAATCAGGGAGAGGTTTTGGTAAAAGGTAAAAGAGTGCCTATAATCGGCAGGGTATGTATGGATGCTTTTATGGTCGATTTAACAGATCTGCCGGAAGTTAAAACAGGTGAAGAAGTGGTTCTCCTGGGCAAACAGGGAAAAGAAAAAATCGAGGCTCACCAGATAGCCGGATGGGCAAAAAGCTTCAGTTATGAGATAGTCTCCAGGATGGGAAAAAGGTTGCCCAGGGTCTACTTAAAATAAGGCTAAAGTCCAAAGTCTATAGACAAAAGCTAAAAAAGGAATAGACCAGAATGTTGTATTGCAAAAAATGTCATTGCGAGCGACTAAAAGGAGCGAATCAATCCGCTATCTATAAGGGTTGCTTCGTCGTCCTGCGGACTCCTCGCAATGACATCTGATCTGGAAGGATAAAAATGAACTTGAAATATGAATCTTTTGAGCTAAAATTAAAAGAGCCTTTTACTATCTCTCGCAGTTCTATTGATACGAAGAAAGTTGTCTATGTCAGGATAGATGAGGGGATAGGAGAAGCTTCTCCTTCAACCTATTATGGAGAGAACGAGGGAACCGTAAAAGCGGCTCTGGAGCTTTTCAGAAATGAGCTGGGGGATGATCCACTGGAGATCGAAAGTACCCTGGAAAAAATCAACAGCAGAATTGCTGGCAACTTTTCTGCGAAGGCAGGTATTGACCTGGCACTGCACGACCTGATAGGTAAAAGACTGAACCTGCCTGTTCACAAACTGTTGGGAATTACCAAAAAAGAGATAGAGACCTCATATACCATCGGGCTGGATACTATCAAGAGAATGCAGGAGAAGGTCAAGGAAGCTTCTGGATTTTTGGTTTATAAGGTGAAAGTCGGAGTGGAAAATGACCTTAAGATGGTAGAGGCGGTGAGAGAAGTCACTAATGCTAAAATCAGGCTGGATGCTAATTGTGGATGGGATTTGAAAGAGGCTTTAAAAAAGCTTAGGGTATTGGAGAAATTCGATATCGAATTAATCGAACAGCCTATTCAACCAGGTAATTTAGAGGATTTACGGATAATCCGGGAAAATACGGATATACCTGTCTACGTAGATGAATGGTTGATGACTTCAAAGGATATACCTCAATATATGGGAAAAGCTGACGGGATAAATATCAAATTGATGAAGTGCGGAGGGATAAGAGAAGCACTTAAGATGATTCACACTGCCAGAGCCTGTAATCTGAAGGTGATGTTAGGGTGCATGATCGAAAGCTCGGTGGGGATTTCGGCGGCGGCCCAGATAGCTCCTCTGGTTGACTACGTGGACTTAGACGGCAACCTTCTGATCTCCAATGACCCTTATTCCGGACCTGAATTAAAAAATGGGAAATGGATTCTAAACGATTTACCGGGGTTAGGCTTAAAACAGGTTCAATAGTTTAACGGTTCAATGGTTCAAAGGTTATGAAAGCAAAAAACATAGAGGAGCTTCTGGTCTGGCAGAGAGCCAGAGAGTTAGTCAATAATGTCTACTCTCTTACTAAGAAGCAGAACTTTCGAAGGGATTTCAGTCTTGTCGATCAGATTAGAAGGGCGACCATATCAGTGATGTCCAATATCGCTGAAGGCTATGAGCGGGGCTCAAATACTGAATTCATTCAATTCTTGTACATCGCAAAAGCATCCTGTGGAGAAGTTCGAACGCAGTTATTGATTGCTCTTGATCAAGGTTATATTAATAAAGAAGAACTAGAGAAAGCAAAGGAGCTAGCTTTGAAGGTTTCGGGTATGCTCTCAAATTTTATTTCTTATCTGAAGCGGTCCAAACTAAAAGGTGATAAATACAAGGAAGTTTAAGAATGAATCTTTAAGATTTTTTAGATTTTATCCCTTGAACTATTGAACCATTGAACTATGAAATTTAAAGTAATTTTGATAATTACCTTAATTCTCTTTATAGAAGCTTATTCTGCTGAGATAAATAGCCTTCCTAAAATTAATGTTGTTTATCCACCTGAAGGCAAGGAAATCACTTCAACTGATTCGACTTTCATCTTCGGGTCAGTTACTCCAGGTTCGGACCTGGTAATAAATGATCAGTACATAGAAGTACATAAAAACGGTGCATTTCTGGCATACCTTCCTTTAAAGCCGGGAGATTTCGTCTTTCAGCTTGAGGCCATGAATCAAGGCGGGATTTCCAGAAAAGAGATAAAAGTCAAGGTTCCTTTTCAACATCTTCCCACGCCAAAAGATAGTTTACGGATAGAGAACTATGAGAAAGCCCCTTCGCAGGATATGGTTTTGACTTCTGGAGATATAGTCCAGGCAAGTTTCAGGGGAACTCCAGGCTGCTCTGCTTCCTTTTACATTGAAGGACTAACCTCTTACCTTCCGATGATTGAGTCGGCCAAGTCTGAAAGCGTGTTCTGGGGTGAAGGTGTGTTTGGAAAAGGGGAGAAGAAGGACTCGACTGTACCAGATGGCTTATATACTGGTCTTTATAAAATCAAGCCAGGCGATAGAATCGAAAACGGAACCATAGTTTTTGAGCTGATCAAAAAAATTCAAAATCCAGATTTATTTTATTTTCCTTCTCAGGCCTGTTTTGACCAGGAAAAGATGCTGGTTTGTCTGGCTGATTCTGCCTCAGGAAAGGTGACCATAAAGGAAGAAATAGTTCCTCAGATTGTAGAATTGAAAGATACTTCTACTATTATCCGCACAGGTCCTGGTCTGGGTTATCTACTGCTATATCAACCCCAGGGAGTAAGGTTTTTGGCAAATGGAAGAAGTGGGGACTGGATCAGACTCAGGCTGGCTCAGAACATAGAGGGATGGGTAAAAGCTGAGGCATTGAACTTTTTGCCTCCGGGCACGCCTCTTCCTGAAAGTGAGATAAAGTTCATCAGAACCGAGACAGAAGATGATCGGACATTGATAAGAATACCGCTTAAACAGAAATTGCCTTATGAAATAGAGCAGGAATTTTCTCCACCGGTTTTGATTCTAAAGCTTTATGGTGGGAATTCAAATACTGACTGGATCAGGTATAACCTTAAAGATGAAATTATCAAGGAGATCAAGTGGGAACAGCCTGAAAAAAGGGTTTTTCAGGTAAAGGTATATCTGAAGCAGAAAAGGTTCTGGGGATATGATGTTTATTATCGAGAAAATGAGCTTTGTCTGGAGATAAGAAAAGAACCTGAGGTTAAATACAGGCTTAAGGGCCTGAAGATCTGCATCGACCCGGGACATTCCCCGGAAAGCGGGGCAGTTGGCCCAACCGGCTTAGAGGAGAAAGTGGTGAACTTAGAGATAGCTTTAAAGCTGAAATACCTTCTTGAGAAATACGGGGCAGAGGTTTTTATGACCCGTCAGGGTATGGAAGGGGTGGGGATATATGAACGTCCTCAAAAAGCAGTTAAGAACAACTGCCATATCCTGATCAGCATACATAATAATGCCTTGCCAGACGGGGTGAATCCTTTCTACAACAACGGAGTTTCCACCTACTATTATCATCCCCAGAGTTTGGAGCTTGCCAGGGGTATTCAGAAAGAGCTGGTCAAAGACCTGCAAATTCAAGACCAGGGGCTGTATTATGCCAATTTTGCCTTGACCCGGCCATATCAGCTCCTCTCGGTTTTGGTGGAGTGTGCCTTTATTATCTACCCGCAACAGGAAGAGCTTCTAAGAAGCGGGGTTTTTCAAAAAAAATGTGCTTTGGGAATTTATCAGGGGATATTAAATTATCTGAAGGAAAAATGACCGGAGGGAGAAGAATATGATTGAATCTTACGAGTTTGGTAAGATGGTCATCAACGGTGAGAAATACACTTCCGACCTAATCCTCTATCCGGACAGGATAGATTCAGCCTGGTGGAGGAAGTCAGGTCACGAGCTGCGGCTGGAGGATGTCAAGGGCGTAGTCAAGGAAAAGCCGGATACCATAATCGTGGGCACAGGTTTTAATGCAGTGCTGAAAGTTCTGCCTGAGACTGAGGATTATATACTGTCAAAGGGAATCAGGCTGATTGTGGAGGATACTAAAAAGGCGGTTAAAAACTATAATGAGCTTTCTCCCAAAGAGAAGGTGATCGGACTTTTTCATCTTACCTGCTGAAGACAGTTTGGCGTTTGTGAGTTTGTTCGTTTGTTTGTGGGGACGACCCGTCGGGTCGCCCCTACGGTTTTTCGACCAAATGTAGTTGCCCAATTCATTGGGCTCCGGTAAATGCAATTTAAAGGTTTAAGGGGAACCTCTCTCTTGTATATTTGTTAGAGTTCGTAGGGGTTCAAAATTTTGAACCCCTACCTCTTTGCCATGACATTACTACTGTTTTAATGCGCCAGCGGTTAGTCCAGAAATTATCTGTCTCTGGAAGAATAGAAACAAAATTATCACCGGAAGGGCGCAGATAGTCGAAGCAGCCATCAGGTGTGGCCAGTCGATGGTCTGGTATCCCTGATACAGGGCTAAAGCTACCGGTAGTGTTCGCATCTTCTCAGATGAGGTCAGGATAAAAGGAAACAAGAACGAATTCCAGTTGACCAGGAAAACCTGAATGGCTAACACTGCTAAGGCGGGCTTGCAAAGAGGCATCACGATCTTAAATAATATTTTAAAATCACCTGCACCATCGATCCTGGCGGCATCTTCCAATTCCCTGGGAAGGTTCTGAATATACTGCCTCATCAGAAATATCCCCAGAGGATTGACCACCCAGGGGACAATTAGAGTAAGGTAGGTGTCATACCAGCCTAACTTTTTTATGAGGATAAATAAGGGCACGATGATTATATGAGCGGGGATCATTAAAACCAGGATAACTGATAAAAATAAGACTTTTTTCAAGACGAATTCCCTACGAGCAAAAGCATAGCCAACCATCAGGCAGAAGATAAGATTCCCCAGGGTTACAAAAATCGCTACAATCAGACTATTTAAGAAAAATCTCAAAAAAGGTGCAGAGGACCAGACATCTTGATAATTTTTGATGGTGAGTCCTTTGGGTAAAAGGTCCGAGAAATTTAGAACATAGCCGGTTTCTTTAGTTAAAGAGGTCTTGACCATCCAGTACATCGGGAAAAGCATTCCGCTCAAGATGAATAGAAGGATTAAAAATAAAACCCAGCGGAAGATTTTATCTCTTATTCTCATCTTGTTTTCTTCATTGTCATTCTGAGCCCTCCGGGCGAAGCAATCTGTTTACTTCACCAGAAGCGGATTGCTTCGTCGGTCAAATGACCTCCTCGCAATGACATATGCTAATCCTCAATCCCTCTTCCCAATCCAAAAGCCTTCATCTGCAGAAGCGAGAAAACCATTATGATAAAAAATAAACAATAGGCTATGGCTGAGGCATACCCGAAATTGAATTTATGCAGGCCCTGCTCATACACCAGATAGACCATGGTCAGGGTAGAATTCAAGGGACCTCCTTTAGTCATCACAAAAACCTCAATGAATATCTGGAACGATTTGATGGTGTTGATCAAAACGACGAAAAGGAACATCGGTCTCAGATGAGGTAAAGTAACAAATCTGAATTTCTGCCAGGAGTTTGCCCCGAAGGTATCAGAGATCTCATAAAGCTCAAGAGGAACTGCCTGCAGCGCAGCCAGGAAAAGCAGCATGTAATAACCAACAGAAACCCAGATATCCATAAGCATTATGGAAAGCAAAGCAGTTTTCTCTGAAAAAAGGAATCCCTTTTCAGGTGAGGACAGATTCAGAAGTTTGAAAAGAAAATTAAAATAACCATCCCTGGCATAAAGATGGGTGAAGACCAAAGCTATGACTACTAAGGATGTGATTGAAGGGACAAAATATCCAGCCCGAAAAAATCCCCTCAGGGGTATTTTCTGGTTTACTAAAATCGCCAGAACCAGTGCCAGGATAGTGGTAAAAGGAATGGTCCCCAGGACAAAAAATGAGGTGTTCTTCAAGGCAATCCAGAAATCGGGGTCCTGCAGGAGCTTAAAATAATTAGCAAGACCGATCCATTCTACTTCGCCAGTTAAGATGGAATATTTGGCGAAGCTTAAAATGAAAGAATAGATTAAAGGGAAAAGCCAGAACAGAAGTAGAATTATTATCCAGGGTGAAAGGAAAATAAAAGTGGTTTTAGGTTTGGGCATTGGTTAATTATTTCACCGCTGATTGGCTCGTAGTGCGAGGCCGTCAAGGTCTTGTCCGCCAGTGGCGGATCAGCCTCGCCTTAGCGACCCTGTCCTACGGTGGCTACGCCAGACGTAGTCTCCGTTAATAGGAAAAGGGTCGCACTACGAAAATCTGATTTCACAGCTGATTGAACAGATTAAGCCGATGAAAATAGCTGAAGGTTCTTAGTTTTTAACATCTGCTTAATCAATATAATCAGCTGTAAAGTTTTTCATTTTTTTGTTCGTGCAAGTAATTCGAATTGGTTCGGGAAATCCAATTCCCGAACCAACTGGAAAAAAATTTAAAATCATTTTATCGGTAGCATTAAAATAAGTTCATTTTGACTTCTATAGAATTCAATCTCTGGCCTTTCCCTCTCCGCTTCAAATTCTTTTAACATCTCTTCAAATGCTCCAACAATTTTTTGAGGAATATCTTTTTCTGCTGACCAGTTTTTTAATTTCCGACTGGCATATTTCCCTCCAAGGAGTGTTCCGATTTCAAGTGCAGGATTGTCAAGATTATCTCCTTCTTTTATCTCGACACAAGCCCAATATTCAGGATTTCCCTGGTTATAAAAAAATGCGCCATAGAACTTTCTCCCTTTAAGAGTAGGCAAATGACTTTCTAATTTTTCAAACGCCTTGGGGACACCTGAAGGTATATCAGAGGTTTTTATATACAGTACTTTTTTACTGTTAAATTCTATGATATTTGTTTTGTTCATATAACCACTTTACAAGCTCGTCATTTTTGATTCTTCGGGAATAAGAATTCTTGAAGCGAATGGCATCGGCATTTCCTAATGCCGATGCATCGAAGTGTTCTGTCCTTACAGTTACAGCGACCCCACCAGAGGCGGGGTCGCACTACGAAAAATCATTTTAATATCTTATCTATCTCCACTTTTGCCTCATCTAATGCCTGAGAAGGTGTTTTTTTATCATACATCACCCGTTCAACGGCTTTCTCAATTATCTCCTCGATATAGACCCATTGAGGAACAGCAGGTGAGGTCTGGGAATATCTTAACTGTTCCTGAAAGACTAAAAGATTTTTGTTATTCTGATAATAGGGGTCAAGCTCAGACCCTTTAGCTGAAGGGATAGCTGAGCCGATGGCTTTACAGAGTTTTAAGGAATTTTCTTTTTTAATCAGATACTGGATGAATTTCTTAGCGGAGTCAGGATTTTTGCATTTATTGCTAATTACTAAGAACTCACCCCCGGCAAAAGAGGAGAAAACTCCTTTTTCTGGTTTGGGGATAAGGCAGACACCAAATTTCAAGTCCGGCAGATTCTTCTGAATATCGTTTAAAAGCCATCCGCCTGATATCAAAAAGCCAATTTTACCCTGCTTGAAACTTTCGTCCAGCATTCTCTGATTATCAATAGTACCTTGTTCTGTTAATTTCTTATAAAACTCCAGTGCTTCTTTTCCTGCTGCGGAGTTTACCTCTGAGCTTTTACGATCTTCTGACAGGATTTCGCCTCCATTTCCCCAGAAGAAAGGAAGGAACTTTTTATATAATCTGTGCCTTTCAGCAGAGTTTGCTCCAAAACCGTAAGCTTGCGGTTTGAGGTGATTAATTTTTTTACAATAACTCAGAAGTTCATCCCAGGTCAGCGGAGGCTTTTCCGGGTCTAACCCAACTTTTTCCATAAGGTCTTTATTATAAAACAAGACCCTGGTATCTAAAACCCAGGGGAAACCATATATTCTGCTTTGATAAGTGGCAGGCTCCCACATCAGAAAATCATTCTGGATTTTCTCTGCCTCTCCGGTTACGTCCAGAAGAACATCCTGTGAGGAAAACTCCGGCACCCAGTCTGAGCCTAATTCCAAAACATCCGGAGTAGTGCCTGAGGCAAAAGCTACCACGATCTTATCGTGTCCTTCAGACCAGGTTAAGTCGGTAAGTTTTATCTTTATATCGGGATTTTCTTTTTCAAAATCGTTTATTATATCAATCAATGTTGGCTTGACCTTCGGGTCGGTCCAGAATTGCCAGAAATCTAAAACTATTTCACTTTTTTTCTGTTTAGCGCAGGAAGAAATCAAAAGAATTGAACAAAAGATAAGGTAGATGAAAGTAATCTTTTTCAAAGCGTCTCCTTTTCTGGGTAATAAAGGTCTGGAGAAAGGTTTGTCAAGAACTAATCTCGATTATGGAGTGCATCCCACCTGGGGCTGGATGCAGCATCCACTGGATGCACTCCAAAACATTTTTCCTTGACAAGAAACTTTTATTTCCTACTTTGTCTTACAGAACTTATCAAGGAGGATGAACCTGAAGGGGAAAATCCGCTCTCTCATTTCTCTGCTCGTTTTTTTCGTTAGCTTCGGTTCTACAGCTTTGGCAGCAGAAGAGGTCAGATGGTTTGATTCGCAGAAAACAGGTCTCTTAATCGGAATATTCATTACCATTGTCCTTGTTTTCGGTTTCATCCTTTATGGGAAGAAAAAAGGTAGCCTGAAAATCCGCTCCATCCCCGGGTTGGAGGCGATGGATGAGGCAGTTGGTAGAGCTACAGAAATGGGAAAGCCGATCTTGTTCTCCTCTGGCTTAGGAAAGATGGAAAGGGTGGCAACTATGGCTTCGATGAATATCCTGGGAAGCGTGGCTGAGAAGATAGCTGAGTATAACACTCCCCTGATAATTCCAAATTACGACCCGATGGTGACAACTGTTGCCCAGGAGGTGGTCAAAGAGAGTTTCAGCAAGGCGGGTCACCCTGAAAGCTTCAAGCAGGAAAATATATACTTTGTTACCCAGAGCCAGTTCGGATATGTGGCGGCAGTGGATGGAATAATGCTCAGGGAAAAACCTGCAACCAATCTTTTCCTGGGGACCTTTGAGGCGGAATCTCTCATTTTAGCAGAAACTGGAAATTCTATCGGAGCTTTGCAGATTGCTGGGACTGATTCGACCATTCAGCTTTCCTTCTTTATAGTTGCTTGCGATTATACCCTGATCGGCGAGGAGTTTTTTGCAGCCAGCGGTTATCTGACCAAAGACCCTTTGGTTTTAGGAAGTATTAAGGGGCAGGATTTTTTGAAACTGATCATAGGTATCCTGATAGTTGCAGGTGGAATTTTCTCCACCTTAGGACACAATTTCTTAATCAACTTCTTAGGAAAATGACAAGATGAGAAGGCAGATTCCCATAGTGGTCTGTTTTGTATTCGGCATATTTATGTTAGCCCAGTTTTTTGTGTCTCATCCTTTGTTTACCAGGGGTTATCAAAATGTGCTGGACTGGATGCAGATCATCTTTGTTTTTGCACTACTGGTTGGAGCTTTAAGTTTTCTTATTCTTCACTTGGAGAAAATTTCAAAAAGGCAAAAAGACTGGATCTATAATTTCGTTGCATTATCAGGACTCACTGCAATGGTATTTCTGGGATTCTTTAAAGGCATTCAGAAAGACTCGCCCTTCCTCTGGGTTTTTGATAATCTTCAGGTTCCGATGCAGTCTACGATGTTTTCACTTTTAGCCTTTTTTGTAGCTTCAGCTGCCTATCGCGGTTTCAGGGCAAGAAATTTTCAGTCAGTTGTTCTGCTTGTAGCTGGAGTTTTGATCATACTGGGACGGGTTCCATTGGGAGAGATGCTCCACTCGAAGATCCCTGAGTCAGCCACTTGGGTTTTGAACGTCCCCTCTATGGCGGCAAGAAGGGGAATCCTAATCGGCATCGGCTTAGGCTCGATTGCCACTTCTTTAAGAATAATAGTAGGGATTGAAAGGACATATTTGGGGAAAGGATGAAAAAGCCAGGAGCTTGTAGCAGGTAGCTGGTAGCAAAGAAACAATCGGTAGCACTGCCTTGTCCTCAAGGCGGGACTGAAGGGTTGGTCTCCTCTGCCCTTGTGGGAGGAAGTGTAGTTGCCCAATTTATTGGGCTTGCCTTTGCTCGATAAATCGAGCAACTACAATGAAGAACAGGCAGGATGCCCGTTCTACCAAAATATATGAAACTAAATCTTGACCGAAGAATCATATTTATCCTGATGGCAATTGCGGTCATTTTCCCATTGGTTTTCAAATTGGGACTGCCAAATAAAGTGACTCCAGAGGTGAAAAATTTTTTTGAGCAGATGGAGAATTTGAAGGATACCTCAGTGGTTTTGATCTCATTTGATTTTGAAGCCTCATCTTTTCCTGAGGTCCAGCCGCTGGCTAATGCGATTTTGATGCACTGTTTTTCCAATAATCTTAAAGTAATCGGGATTTCACTTTTAGCTGAAGGGACTGCTTTAGGTGAAAAGGTCTTAAAGGAAAATGCTCTCAAATACAGTAAAACCTACGGTAAAGATTACGTCTTCTTAGGTTTCAGACCTCAGGTTACTGCTACCATCTTGGCTTTAGGCGAAGATTTTCATAAGATCTTCCCTGAGGATTATTATGGAGTTTCCACTGCTGATTTAGAGCTGACCAGAAACATAAAAGATTATAAAGACATTTCTTTGATAATTTCAGTGACTGATGGAGATATCCCTTTTTCCTGGATAAATTATGCAGTGGCAAGATATAACAAAGATTTAGCAGTATTGACAACTGCGGTTATGGCGACCAGCTTTTATCCTTTTTTGAATTCAGGGCAGATTAAAGGTTTAGTCAGTGGTCTCAAAGGCGCAGCCGAGTATGAGATTTTGTTGAAAAAGCCTGGTATGGGTGCAAGGGGAATGGATGCCCAATCTATGGCGCATCTTTTGATTATTCTTCTGGTGGTTCTGGGAAATGTTGGATATTGGATGAATAGAAAAAAAGGTTCAAGGGTTTAAGAGTTCAATCGCAGTGCGAGGCCTCAAGGTCTTGAGACTTTAAGCCTCGCTTAGCGACCCTGTCCTACGGATCCGTTAATAGGAAAAGGGTCGCACTACGAGATTCAGGTAAGTCGGACATTCCTGTGGCTACGACAGGCTTTGCTCTCTGACCCTGAAGAACAGACAAGAATGTCTGTTCTACCTGTCACCCTATGTGGCCGTCGGGTCCCCTGACCCGACGGAAAACTGATGACACTGGGACTAGACCATTGTCATTCTGAGCGGAGCGAAGAATCTTATATCGGAAAAGCGGGATTCTTCGGCCATAGGCCTCAGAATGACAGAAAGGAGTAATCCAATTTGGACTTAGGTACTTTGATCGCAGCAATCTTGACTTTGTTCATCTTTTCCTTTCTCTATAAGGACAACCCATTTTATAAATTTGCCGAGTATCTCCTGGTCGGCATATCTGTGGGTTATTTCATTGTCATCTCCATTAAGACTACAGTTGTGCCAAAGCTGATTTTTCCGGTTTTCAGAGAGGGAGATATGCTCTATCTTATTCCCGGAATTTTGGGGCTATTTATGTTCCTCAGGTTTTTACCCAAACTTGCCTGGCTCTCCAGGATTTCGATGGCTTTGATAATCGGAGCAGGTGCCGGGGTCTCCATTCCCGCGATGATGCAGGCGCAGATTTATACCCAGATGAAGGCTTCGATGGGGTCTTATGCCTCGATTAATAATATCATCGTTGCGTTGGCTGTGATTACCACCTTGAGCTATTTTTTCTTCTCCAGGGAGCATAAAGGGCCCTGGGCACCTCAGCTAAAATAGGGGTTTTCTTTATGATGCTCTTCTTCGGAGCCACCTTTGGCTATACAGTTATGTCCAGAGTAACCCTCTTAATTGGCAGAGCCCAATTTCTCCTGGGTGATTTCTTAGGGATAATAAAATAAAAAAATTGTTGCAGGTGGGGAGAGAGAAGGTTAAATTGGGAAGAGGTTGTTAGAAGTGCTAAAAATTATAAAGAAGTTTTAATCTTATAGAAAATATGGCGACTACTCACAAGTTGATAATTGGCAACTGCATGAGCATGGAAGAAATTCCAGATGCAACAGTTCATTTAATGATTACTTCACCCCCCTATTTTAATGCTCCATTTGATTATAAAGGGTTATTTAAGAATTATGGACAGTTTTTAGGTGTTCTAAATCGAGTTGCCAGAGAAGTGTTTAGAGTCCTTAAAAAAGGAAGAATTGCAGTTCTTAATATTGATGATATGCTTGTAAACGGCGAAAAGTTTCCAATTGTTGCGGACACTACTAAGATATTCATTGATGCAGGTTTTCAGTATAGAGATAGGATTATCTGGAAGAAGCCCGATGGTTATTTAAGGATTAGCAGAAGAAGTGGGGTGCTTTTACAGAATCCTTATCCAATGTATTTTTATCCAGATAATCTTTTGGAAAGCATACTTATTTTTCAAAAAGAGAAATTTGATTATCGTTCAATTCCAAAAGATATTAGAGAAGCATCAAAAATAGATACCAAAGAATTTTCGGATAAAAAATGGTATATGACTCTTTGGGCGATGAATAATGTTATGCCAGGGTCGCGGTTGGAAAAAGATATTGCTGCTTTTCCTGAGGAATTACCATATAGAGTTATAAAATTGTTTTCATATAAAGGCGAAACCGTTCTTGACCCATTTGTTGGAAGCGGAACAACAATGAAAGTCGCAAGGGATTTAGGCCGAAATAGTATCGGAATTGAGATAAAGAAATCACTGATTCCAATTGTTAAGAAAAAGCTTGGGTTTGAAGGTCAGTCTGATCTATATAATCAAAATGACACTTTTGAGGTTACTATAAGAGAGGGAGTTAAGCTTGGATGTATCAGCTAAAATAACTGGCATAAAATATTTGCCCTTTTTATGCCGTAAGCTAAACACCTACAGTATAAACAACCTTAATGAGGCATTATCAAAGGATGGAACTTTTATTGTAACCATCGACGAGAAGAAACAACTTGCTTTGAGCTGGTGGGTTTCAGCAAAACGAACAAGATCATATCCCTATGCCCGAGTTTATGACTCTTTGAGTTTTCAAGGGAAAAAGGTGACTCTTATTCCACTTTTTAAAGATGAAGGTAAGGAAGGAGATAGAGATTTTTTGCAGTGGGATACAGTGTCTTTGATGAGTTTATTAAATGTTTATGCAATCATTTCTTATTATAGTGATGCTGAGCAAAGTTCGAGATACAAACACAAGATAACAAACCAAAGATTTGATATGATACCACTTAAAGAAGAAATATATAACCTTTTGCCTTACCAATCAGATGCTTTAGACTGGAACCTCACTCAGATAGAGAAAGTTGGAGAAATTGGACAGAAAGCTTTAAATTCATATGCAAAAATCTCAAAAAAACTTGATGTAGATATGCATTCAGAAAAATCAGCCAAGAAAAGAATAGAGGAGCTTCTTAAAGGAAAAGAAAACTTTATGAATCTATCCAGAGGATTAGCGAAAAAAGCACAAAGTAGGGAAAGTATTACTGTACAACCAAAAGAAAAATTAACAGGTAATAAAGCAACTTTAACTATTAAAAACAATCTTGGAGGTCATTACTTTTTCACGTGTGACGAGGTTATTATTAATAAAGAAAATATTTACTTGATAGAAGGTAAACATAGTGAGCAAAGTTCGATTCCTTCATTAGAAGATATAAAAGATGGCTTGTTAAAGATGATTTTATTCACAAACCTGAAAGAAGTAAAGATTAGAGACAAAGAATTTTCGCCTTTTGCAATTTTGAAACTTACAAGCAATGAAAAATTTTCTAAGGAATCATTGAGAAAATCTCAAGTTGAACAGTTGCGACTTCTCAAAAAGGAAGCAGAAGAAAATCAGTTTCAAGTATCAATTAATGATAAGAATTTGAAGGATATTGGCTTATAAGAAAAAGCATTTTGAGATTTTATCAATATTGGCAAGTGACTGAAAAAGTCTGATATATGCGAAAAACAAGAAAATGAAACAAAAGAACAAAACTAAAAAGCAAATAATCATTAAACTTTATAAGGATAAGTTTATAGACGAACGAGTATTGTGGAATCTATTAGGTTCCAAGTTCAAAAAACATGAAGTCGAACTGATGGATAGAGTATTTAGACGGTCCCCCAAAAAAAGCATAGTATATATGTAGTGCAGTTTGCCCTGATTACACGGAGGTAAAATGCCCTCTTTGAAGGAGGGGGGAAATAAAAGGAGAATTGTGATTCTGGCGGAGGGGTGTTTTACGGCGCTGGAGGCGAAGACGGCTTACGGGCTGATCAGGTATAAGCCTTCGGAGGTGGTGGCGGTTATTGATTCTACCAGGGCGGGCAAGACCTCTCAGGAAATCATCGGTGTGGGGGGAAATATTCCGGTTGTTAAGAATGTGGAAGGCGCACTTCCTTATAATCCTGATTCGCTTTTAATCGGGATTGCTCCACGGGGCGGGAAGCTGCCTTTAGAATGGAGAAAAGAAATTATCTCTGCCCTTGAAAATGGTCTAAATATTCTCAACGGAATGCACGATAAATTAAGTAGAGACCCTGAACTTGCCACCTTAGCCAATTTCAGGAATGTGGCGATTATTGACCTGAGAGAGGCAGAGGGGTATAATAAGGTCGCAGACTACCTGCCTGAAAAAAATAAGGCTAAGGTAGTGTTGACTATTGGCACAGATTGCAGGTCAGGGAAGATGATTACGGCTTTTGAGCTGACCGAAGAGGCAAAAAAATTCGGCTGGAGCCCTTATTTTGTCGCAACTGGCCAGAGCGGGATAATAATCTCCGGAGAAGGGGTTCCAATCGATGCGATCAAAGGTGATTTTATGGCAGGAGCAATGGAAGATTTCCTGATTCAGAAATCTAAATCGTATGACCTTTTAGTGGTCGAAGGCCAGGGAACTATTTTACATCCAGGTTATTCAGGAGTATCCTTAGCCCTTCTTCACGGCTCTCTGCCGGATGCTATGATTCTTTGTCATTTTCCGGGGAAGAAAAATTTCAATAATTATAATCTGCCTCTGCCTCCGCTTTCGGAATTTGTAAAATTGCACGAGGAGATAACCAGACCCTTGAAGCCATCTAAAGTCATTGGAGTCGCCCTTTACACCGGACAGATGAATGAAAAGGAAGCTCTGCGAGAGATAGAGAGAACTGAGGCAGAAATCAACCTTCCGGCAACAGACCCGGTCAGGTTCGGCTGTTCGAAATTTCTGGAGTCTATGGAATACTTAAAGAGAACTAATGTATTGTCCCAGATGTAGAAATAAAATGCAGGAGGAAAGAAGACCTTTTCACAAACAGAGAAAATGGATTTGCCAAAAGTGTGGGAAGGTAAGGTTTCAACAAGTCAAAAGGAAAAAAGGAGACAAGTATGCTTAGCCTCAAAAACTGGAAAGGGAGCGGGGCAGTCTTTCTTATCTGCTTTATCCTTATTTCAGGATTTTCCTTTTCTTGGACCAGCCCCGCATACGGTAGATCCAGGATCAGGTTCTCCAGGAGTAAAGAGTTCAGGTTGACAGCCAAATCTGCCCTGGTTTTAGACCTGGATAAGGGAATAGTGCTTTATGATAAAAACAGCGAGGAGGTCCGCTCAATCGCCAGCCTTACGAAATTGATGACCGCTATGGTTTTTTTAGAATGCGGGATTGACCTTTTCGACACTATAACCATAAGCCGGGAAGATGCTAAAATCTCTGCCAAGTCACGCCTTCGTCCAGGGGAGACTTTTTATCTGCTCGACCTTTTGCACGCCAGTTTAATGCCCTCAGATAATCGGGCAACCCGGGCTTTAGTCAGAGCCACAGGCTTAAGCCTTCAGGAATTCGTGGGACGGATGAACAGAAAAGCGGATTCCTTAGGCCTGGTCAATACCGAATTCTCAGACCCGACCGGACTGGATGCAGACAACGTCTCAACTGCCTGGGAAACTGCCAAGCTTTTGAAAGTGGCTTTAAGCTATCCTTTGATCTCGCAGATAACCATCAAGAAATCGTATAAGTTTTTCTCCATCAATAAAAGGAGAAGGATGCACCAACTCAGCAACAGCAATCGACTTCTCAGGGGTGACTATGAGGTGCTGGGTGGCAAAACCGGCTTCATAGGCAAGTCCGGCTGGTGTCTAGCAGTAATGCTTAAGAATATCGAAGAAAAGCTCTGCGTGGTAGTTTTAGGGGCATCTTCTAACATGCGGAGATTTGCAGAGGCAAGACATATTTTGAAATCCGTAATTCAGCTTGAGCCTTTAGAGAAAATCGGTTTCACCGGGGAGTTAGGACCTCAGGGTCAGTAATATCATAAGAAAATGTCATCGAGAGTTGCAGGCATGGGTGATCGACGAAACCTGTTGTACCTGTCTGGTTCCCTCTCCCCCTGTGGGAGAGGGATCTCGAAAGATTCAAAGGAAGTATTGCTGGCCCCGCTTAATGGTCTATTAAAGATACGAAGATGAAAAGAAGGACGAAATGGGTTTAGAAAAAGAAGATATCGAAGAAATTGGTGAAGCCATAGAAAGGGTCGGCGTTGCATTAGAAAAAGAACTTCAGTCGCTCTCTATAAAACTCTCCGAAGTAAAAAACAGTCTGCAGGGTTTGGGTTCTTCAGAAAAGGCTCTGAAAGAGGACCTTTTTGAGCTGAAAAAAGAGCTACTGGAGCTTCGGGAGTTTCTGGAAAATTTCGACCAGAGAATTTCCGGGCTGGAATCCAAGCTCTTGAAAGCTCAGGAGAAAGAGGAAGAGGAGATAGATTTAAAAGGGGAGCTTTCCAGGATCAGGCAGGAAATAGAGTTTATGAGAAGTCTTCTGACTTTAGCCTTGGAAGAAGATAAAAGATTTCCGCCGGAATGAATTTTAAAAAGGTTCAAAGGTTTAAGGGTTCAAGAGTTCAAGGGGAAATAAAAAAACGTGACCGTTGTTCGTTTATCGTGAGCGTGCAGCAAGGCTTTTGCCTTGCTTTTTTTTGTAGGGGCAGACCCCCGTGTCTGCCATCATTTCT
>MEWM01000072.1:21685-28054 GCA_001775355.1 candidate division Zixibacteria bacterium RBG_16_43_9
AATAGAGAATCTCCGCACCTTCCCTTGAGCAAAGGAGATTGACGGCTAAAATATTTAGTTGACAACTACTGGATGGAATATTAAATTCGGCTTGATTTTTTGTGTCCTTTACTCGTAGTCTATTCCGATATATACCTGTAAGGGCACAGATTGAAGGTGTAAAAGAAAAAAATACCAAGTTTTTTGTCATACTTGCCGAGGTAGCTCAGTTGGTAGAGCAACGGACTGAAAATCCGTGTGTCGACAGTTCGATTCTGCCCCTCGGCATTTAATACAGTTTGTCCGTTTGGCGTTTGAAGAGAATCGAACAAACTAACAAACTTCAAACGAACAAACTCTCATTCCCGCCACCGTAGCTCAGATGGCAGAGCAGCTGATTCGTAATCAGCCGGTCACCCGTTCGATTCGGGTCGGTGGCTGTGCTTCGCAGGTGGTTGGTTCATAGTGGATAGTGGATAGTGGATAGTAGATGGTTTGTAGGGCAAGGCTTTCAGCCTTGCATGGCGATTTAGGAGTGCAAAAGCTTGCTTTTGCATGCCTCAGCAACCTTAGGTACTCTTGTGTAGAATGGTGTAAAAAGAATGGAAGAGAAGGAAGATAAAGACCCGTCTTGGTTTAATTTTATTATCCTGGTATTCAGGTTTTTGTTTGCGATACTGTTGCTCGGCATAATTGTTTTATCTTATTTTTTCCCGCAAAAATTCCAAATTAATTGGTTTATAATAATAGTTTGTTGGACTTTGTTATGTTATCTATTATTTGATAAAATAATTGAATTTTCGATTGGACCTTCTGGGTTAAGAATTAAAGGAAAAACTAATGAAGCTTGGTCAGAGGAAGAAAAAAGAGAAGTAGAAAATAAAATAGAAAATAGGGTGAAACCATCTATAAAAAGTGATAAGGTAGCATTAGCTATGTATGATTTAAAGAATCTCCTAACCAATTACTCGTTTTTTTATGGGCATTGGGATCAATATGGTATGAGTGATGTTATACGTTTTAGCGATGCCTGGTCTGGAAGACTATTAAGATACATAAATCACTTTGCAGATGATATAAAAAATTATCTTATTAATTATTCTGATGTTTTGAAGGAACCACTTAAGAAAGCTGTAGAAGAGTTAGGAAGATATGTTGATGAAACAAAGCAATTTCATAAAGGAGGGGAATTATTATCACACAGAGCTTTTTCTCGAGAAAAATTCCTGTCTCTGATTAGAAGCATTGTGGATAATTTCAAACAAGAAAACTTTGTAGAGAAAAATTAGTCCGTTTTTTTAACGAAGCGTCCGGGTTTAGCCTGGACGTTTCTCGTATAAAACCTCACCCGAACCCTCTCCTTGGAAGGGAGAGGGAAAATTTAGGGGCGACCCGCTGGGTCGCCCAGTATTTTTTGTAGCGTCCGACGTCTCTGTGGGATGTTTTCTTTTTTAGGCTGAACGGCCATATCGCCGAACATAACGTAATACTCGATGGTTGAATATACATAACCCCCCACCTTGGGGCAAGGTGGGGTTACCGGCTAAAGTTATTAAGAAAGTTTCAAACAAAATTCTCAGAGGTTAAGTATATAACTTTGGAAAAACATAAAAAAATCCTTGACAAGGTTAAGTCTAAACATTATAATAGGTTTGCCGATAGAGACATTGGGAGTTTAGATTTACTCCACTGTCAACAAGGATAAAGAATTGCGGGAAAAAAAGGATTCTTTGAAAATTTTTGAAAAATCTCCTTGACAATTATCGCAAATAGGCTATATTAAATGTCTGCCTGAAAGCGATAGTTAAAGGCAGACATTTTTTTCGCTATAAATAAGCTGTTCTTTGAAAATTAAATAGCGTGCATAGGTTTGAAGAAGAAGATGCGGGTCTTCGATTTCGAACAATAGAAGCTTTTTAGCTTCGTTGATGAGCTATTAATGGAGAGTTTGATCCTGGCTCAGAACGAACGCTGGCGGCGTGCCTCATACATGCAAGTCGTGCGTTAAACCTCTGTAGCAATACGGAGGCGTAAAGCGGCGAACGGGTGAGTAACACGTGGGCAATTTGCCTCGAAGCTGGGGATAAGCCCTCGAAAGGGGGTCTAATACCGAATAACATCCTGGGACGGCATCGTTCCGGGATCAAAGGTTCGCAAGAACCGCTTTGAGATGAGCCCGCGGTCCATTAGCTTGTTGGTGAGATAAAAGCCCACCAAGGCTATGATGGATAGCCGACCTGAGAGGGTGTTCGGCCACACTGGGACTGAGATACGGCCCAGACTCCTACGGGAGGCAGCAGTAGGGAATATTGCGCAATGGGCAAATGCCTGACGCAGCGACGCCGCGTGGAGGATGAAGTTTTTCGGAATGTAAACTCCTGTCAGTGGGGAAGAATATTTCGCCTTTGGCGGAACTGACGGTACCCACAGAGGAAGCTCCGGCTAACTCCGTGCCAGCAGCCGCGGTAATACGGGGGGAGCAAGCGTTGTTCGGAATCACTGGGCGTAAAGAGCGTGTAGGCGGGCAGATAAGTCAGACGTGAAATTTCTCCGCTTAACGGAGAAACCGCGTTTGAAACTATCTGTCTTGAGTACGGGAGAGGAAAGTGGAATTCCTGGTGTAGCGGTGAAATGCGTAGATATCAGGAGGAACACCTGTGGCGAAGGCGGCTTTCTAGCCCGATACTGACGCTGTGGCGCGAAGGCTAGGGTAGCAAACAGAATTAGATACTCTGGTAGTCCTAGCGGTAAACGTTGGGCACTAGGTGTTGGTTCCTTAAAGGATCAGTGCCGAAGCTAACGCATTAAGTGCCCCGCCTGGGGAGTACGGCCGCAAGGTTGAAACTCAAAGGAATTGACGGGGGCCCGCACAAGCGGTGGAGTATGTGGTTTAATTCGACGCAACGCGAAGAACCTTACCTGGGTTTGACATCCTGATGCAAGCCCAAGAGATTGGGTCCCCCCGCAAGGGGCGTCAGGACAGGTGCTGCATGGCTGTCGTCAGCTCGTGCCGTGAGGTGTTGGGTTAAGTCCCGCAACGAGCGCAACCCTTGCCCTTAGTTGCCACTCCCCGAGCAATCGGGGGAGCACTCTAGGGGGACTGCCAGTGATAAGCTGGAGGAAGGCGAGGATGACGTCAAGTCCTCATGGCCCTTATGTCCAGGGCTACACACGTACTACAATGGCCGGTACAGAAGGTCGCAAGGCCGCAAGGCAGAGCTAATCCCCAAAACCGGCCTCAGTTCAGATTGGAGTCTGCAACTCGACTCCATGAAGGTGGAATCGCTAGTAATCGCGAATCAGCAGGTCGCGGTGAATACGTTCCCGGGCCTTGTACACACCGCCCGTCAAGCCATGGAAGTCAGGGGTACCAGAAGTCGCTGATCCAACTCGCAAGAGAGGTAGGCGCCGAAGGTAAACCTGATGACTGGGGCTAAGTCGTAACAAGGTAGCCGTAGCGGAAGCTGTGGCTGGATCACCTCCTTTCTAAGGAGTAAAACAGGTGTGTTTTCCCCTATGGGGAAGATGACATCGAAACGCATCTCTTTTTTGACCTGTGCACGCTATCTAAAATTTTTTTATCTATAGGTGGCCCTTTTGACTATATAGGTTCACAGAGGATGTTCAAGATGGCTGTGAACCCTCGCAGTGGGCCTATAGCTCAGTTGGTTAGAGCGCACGCCTGATAAGCGTGAGGTCAGTGGTCCGATTCCACTTAGGCCCACCAGATAAGAAAAAGCGTGGGTAGTTCATGGTGGATAGTAAAAAAAGACAAGAAAACTATTCACTATGGACTAATCAGAAGAATCGGGTGAGTGGAGTTGGTTGGAGCGTCCCGCCGAGAAATGCGGTAGATGGTTCATAGTGGGTGGTGGGTGGTTTAAAACCATGAACCAACCACCAACAACTATTAACTAAATGGGGTTGTTCTTTGAAATATGATTTCTATGACCGGGAGGAATATTACAAGCCTAAGATCGCGGAAAAGGTCAGAAATATTCTGCACCGCAGGCTTTTGAAAAATGTTTCTCCTCCAAAAGAGGTTCTGGAGATAGGGGTCGGTTTTGGTGAGTTCGCTCGTTTTTGCGGAGCAAACCAGATCGACTATTCAGGGATTGAGCCGAATACAAATTTGAGGGAAAAACTCAAGGAGGAGGGATTCCAAGTTCTGGATGGCTCTCTGCCAGGACTTCCGGAGTTAGACAGAAGATTTGATCTGATTTTTCTGGGACATATAATCGAGCATCTTAAAGATTATACAGAAGTTTTAGAGTCCCTGGAAAATCTGAAAAAGGTTTTAAAAAAGTCAGGTTATATCGTTCTTCTCTATCCGGAAGTGCCAAAGATCAAATGGCTGTTTTATCACGATTATACCCATACCTATCCTACCTCGATTCGCAGAGTGGAGTCTCTTTTAAAGGACTCCGGGTATAAAGTGATTGAGAGCCATAATTACGTGAGCTTTATCGTAAAAGGAGCCTGGCTGGTCAACTTGTTAGGCAAGATTTTTCCATACTTTTTTTTCGGGAGACAAAAAGGGTATTTCTGGCGGCTATCTTTTTCGATGAATTCTTTTACGGTAGCTCAATTAAAGGAATGAAAGTTACGTAGATGGACTTTTACGGGGATATAGCTCAATTGGGAGAGCGCCGCCTTTGCAAGGCGGAGGTTACCGGTTCGATCCCGGTTATCTCCAGGATATAAAAATAGTAGGTAGCATATAGTAGATAGTATATAGGGAATCATAGAAAATCTGTTCTTTGACAATTGAATAGAGAATTAGGGTGAGCATCTTTTAGGTGCTACATTTTTCGGATCAAGTTACTAAGGGCATATGGTGGATGCCTTGGCACCAGAAGGCGATGAAGGACGTAGTAAGCTGCGATAAGCTCCGGTGAGCTGCAAACAAGCTGGGACCCGGAGATCTCCGAATGGGTAAACCCATTCCGCTTAATAGCGGAATATCTCCTGGTGAATTCATAGCCAGGAAGAGGCGAACGAGGGGAACTGAAACATCTTAGTACCCTCAGGAAGAGAAAGTAAACACGATTTCCCTAGTAGCGGCGAGCGAACGGGAAATAGCCCAAACCGGTCTGCACGTTAAAGCCAGCGCGCGTTGTGCTGCCGGGGTAGTGGAGTTTTGACGAGCTCTGGGTGCTGACAGGGCGAAGAGTTACAAATTCATATCTTAGCCGAACAGTCTGGAAAGGCCAGCCACAGAAGGTGAAAGTCCTGTAGGCTAAAAGGTATGGACTCTTAGTCAAGATTTCCAAGTAGTACGGGACACGTGCAATCCTGTACGAATCTGCCCAGACCACTGGGTAAGGCTAAATACTCTCTGGTGACCGATAGTGAACTAGTACCGTGAGGGAAAGGTGAAAAGTACTCCTGGCGGAGAGTGAAATAGAACTTGAAACCATATGCTTACAAGCTGTGGGAGCCTTGTAGTTCCTTTCGGGGAACTACCGGGTGACTGCGTGCCTATTGAATAATGATCCGGCGAGTTACTTGTAGGTTGCAAGGTTAAGTCATAGACTGACGTAGCCGTAGCGAAAGCGAGTCCTAAATGGGCGACTTTAGTAACCTGCAGTAGACCCGAAGCCAGTTGATCTAGGCATGGACAGGATGAAATCCAGGTAACACTGGATGGAGGTCCGAACCTACCAACGTTGAAAAGTTGGGGGATGATCTGTGCCTAGGAGTGAAAGGCTAATCAAAGCTGGAGATAGCTGGTTCTCCCCGAAATAGTTTTTGGACTAGCCTCGCATGAAGAGTAACGGAGGTAGAGCACTGAATGGGCAAGGGGCCCTACAAGGTTTCCAACCCCAATCAAACTCCGAATGCCGTCACTTGTTTTGCGGGAGTCAGGCAGTGGGGGATAAGCTTCATTGCCGAGAGGGAAACAACCCAGACCACCAGCCAAGGTCCCTAAGTACAGGCTAAGTGATAAAGGATGTGGGATTACTCAGACAACTAGGATGTTGGCTTAGAAGCAGCCATCATTTAAAGAGTGCGTAAATGCTCACTAGTCAAGTGATTCTGCGCCGACAATTCACGGGACTAAGCCTGTCACCGAAGCTGTGGACTAGTCCCGCCTTTGGCGGGATTATTGGTAGGGGAGCATTCTGTAGTAGGTTGAAGTTCTGACGCGAGTCAGGATCGACGAGGCAGAAGAGATTATGCCGGAACGAGTAGCGATAAAGCAGGCGAGAAACCTGCTCACCGTAAACCTAAGGGTTCCTGAGGAAGGTTAATCCACTCAGGGTAAGTCGGACCCTAAGCTGAGGCCGAAAGGCGTAGGCGATGGAAAAGCCGTTAAAATTCGGCTACCATCTGAAAGGCGATCAAGACATCTAAGGGGTGACGCAGAAGTGAAAGGTCAGCCCCGCA
>MEWM01000072.1:28060-28415 GCA_001775355.1 candidate division Zixibacteria bacterium RBG_16_43_9
TGCGGGGTCTAAGCCTGTAGAGGTTCCTGGCAGGCAAATCCGTCAGGATATAACCTCGAAGGGTGATGGGGAGGCCGCAAGGCCGTAAACTGACCCTAAGCCGGCTGCCAAGAAAATCCTCGTAGGTGAGTTTTTCAGGTGTCCGTACCGTAAACCGACACAGGTGGGTGAGGAGAATATCCTAAGGTGCTCGAGCTAACCCTCGTTAAGGAACTAGGCAAAATGACCCCGTAACTTCGGAAGAAGGGGTGTCTTAAGTAATCTTTTTCCTTCGGGAGGAGGACGAAAGAGGCCACAGAGAAGAGGCCTGGGTGACTGTTTACTAAAAACACATGTCTCTGCTAAGCCAAACGGC
>MEWM01000073.1:0-198 GCA_001775355.1 candidate division Zixibacteria bacterium RBG_16_43_9
AGAGAGGTTTCGCCGCAGGACACTTCAGGGTTGCCGGATTCGCTGAAAATGAGAGTCAGCCTGGATCCGCAAAAGCTATATGACCAGGCTTATTTTGATTTCGCCAAAGGCAGTTACGATTTAGCCATTCAGGGGTTCTCGGATTACCTGCGCTATTTTCCCAAGGGCAGGTCAGCAGACCAGGCACATTACTGGATT
>MEWM01000073.1:322-746 GCA_001775355.1 candidate division Zixibacteria bacterium RBG_16_43_9
AGGAGCTGAAAAACCAGATAAGGGCAAACCGTTATTTTAAAGAGGTGGTAAGCAGATACCCTGATTCGCCAGAGGCTAAATTAGCCAAGGAAAAAATGGGTATTAGCGGAACTAAGAAAAGATAGATTAACTGTAGGGGCATCCCGCCAAAGGCGGGACCGTGCCCCTACAAGTATCGTTTGGGGATCAGGTAGGGACACTTGTAACGTGTCCCTATAATTTTTTACCTGAATGGCTGGGCTAAAAGTTCTCCGTATTTTCCCCTGAGGTTCTGGGCAAGGGAATCCTGCTTGAAATAAAGCAGATAGGAAATCCTGTTTTGAATCATCGCGGGAAAATCTTTTAGATAAAATAAGGTTCTATCATCCTTATAGATTTTTTGATTTAGGACCCCGCGCAATTGGAATTCCGGATAACTGTAAGG
>MEWM01000073.1:765-2000 GCA_001775355.1 candidate division Zixibacteria bacterium RBG_16_43_9
TGTAAACGAAAAACCAGACCTTCGGGAAACTGGATGAAGGAAGTAAGAAATTTCTCATCCGTCATAAGGTCAGCATAAACCGGTTTTTCCGGATAGCTTTTCAAAAGGAACGACTGAATCATATCCACATAGCTTTTTTCAATGACATTAGGGTCATACGGCTTTCCGTTCTCGAATAAATATACCTGTTCCTGAAAACGATTGATCTCCTTTTCAGACTTCTGATACAATTCAGGATAGTTCTGCTGGATATATTTCAGATACCAGCTTCTTCTTGAAAGCTCGGTATCTATAAATCTTACATCCGGCCTTTTATTTTCCACATATTTTAGATAAAGCCAGGGCGAATAGTGGTCCCAGATTTTAGTCAAAACGATCGAGTCCTTTTTAATTGACCTCAAGATATTTCCCGCATAATCGTAGGCAAAATAATTTTTGCTCTCATCCTGCTTGAAATAATTGCGAAAGGGACTGATAAGGGGAAGGGAGAAAAAAAGAATTATCAAAATTACTGCGACTGCACGAGAAGTATGTCTTCCTCTGCAAAGAAGGGCGAAAAGCCAGGCTATTCCGCATCCGAGCCAGACAGCGGCTACCAGAAAAGAGGGGAGGAAGTATGGATCGATATCCGGAATCTGGTAGTTGATTCCATAAAAAATCGTAAAGATAAAAATTGAAAGCAAAGAGATGAAGACCTTCCAGTTTTTTTTCAAAAGGATTACAAATCCGAGGATGATCCAGGGAAGAAGGTAGAACGGGAATTGCGAATAGAGAAGGTGCAGATAGTTCTTGAGACTTTCCCAGAAGGCCTGGCTTGATTCGGAAAACATCCAGACCCGGTACTGCCAGCCACTTATGTGCCTTTTGAGATTCGACAAATTGGAAGGGTCTCCCCAGTTCAATACAGGGTTAAGTGAGGAACGAACCGGCAGATATAGGTATACGGAAATACCCAGAATGAAAAAAGAGAGCAGGAGGAAAATCCTTTTTTTTTCGAAAAAGGACTTACTGTAGATCATCAGGAAAAGAAAGATGAATCCCGGTAAGAACAGGACGGAGGAGAGGTGATTCCCAAAGCTCAAACCATAAAGGAAAAAGAAAAGGTAAAGATATTTATCAGACTGAGCCGGCTTTCCTCTGCTTTTCAGGTTTAGCTGGGAGAGTATCAGGTAAAAAAGTATCGCATTCAGCAAGGAGTTCAGGGCATAGACCTCGTTGGAGGTCGCTTGAGACCA
>MEWM01000073.1:2020-2444 GCA_001775355.1 candidate division Zixibacteria bacterium RBG_16_43_9
AGATAAGTGTGCTGACCAGTGAGATGTAACTGCGCAAGCTCTTTTGTAATTCCGGAAACAGGAGCTCAAAAATGGTATTCAGGACGAGAAACAAGAACAGATTCGAAAAAGAGATAAAAAATAGCGATAGTAGATTGAGATTCTGTACCGGAGACCCCAGAGGGAAAAGAGAGAAGAGCCTGCCTATCAAGGTATAGACCGGATATCCGGTAGGATGAGCGATTCCGAGAGTAGTGCAGACTGTAGCCAGCTCGCCGCTGTCGATCCAGGAGACAATGGGAGAAAGAGTCAAAAGATAGAAAAAGCCACTCAAGAGAAAAACCGCAAATGCCAATAGGAAAGTGTCTCTATTGAACCGGAATAGATAAGACCTTGTGGGGGACATTTTAGAATCTAAGACCAGCACCAGAAGTCTGGTTTCTCT
>MEWM01000073.1:2505-3111 GCA_001775355.1 candidate division Zixibacteria bacterium RBG_16_43_9
CATCTGTGCCTTCACCAGCCTCTGCTTCTTTTTCAACTGGCTCCTCGGCCGGCCCTGCTTCTTTTCGGCCTAATTTCATTACCCTGAGGGCTACGACTTCGCTGACATATTTCTTGATGCCGTTGCGGTCATCATAGGAACGGTTCTGGATCCTGCCCTCGACAAAGACCTGGTCGCCTTTTTTTAATATGTCCTTGGCGCTTTCGGCCTGCTTTCCCCAGATAACTAAATTATGCCAGTCAGTCCTCTCCTGAAATTGGCCGGATTTATCTTTCCAGTGGAGGGCGGTGGCTAAGGAAACAGTGGTTACAGCCTGACCGTTGGGAGTATACCTTTTTTCCGGATCCTTGCCCAGGTTACCGATCAAAAATACTTTGTTTAGACTTCCCATTCTTTCACTCCAGATTTAGAAGTTATTTTTGAATAAAATACCATTCAATCTTCTGATTGTCAACTTCTTTTAGTCAGGGTCGGGAATTATTTTATCTGCCAGAGGAAAAGACCTGCGGGGTAAATAGTTTATGATGTTTGGTAAGACGTAGTCGTTCCAACTACATCAGTCAGCATTGACTTTACGATACAAAAGTGGCTATGAGCAGAAATACG
>MEWM01000073.1:3146-3325 GCA_001775355.1 candidate division Zixibacteria bacterium RBG_16_43_9
ACATTCAAAAGAACAAAAGGTTTTTTTACTTTACCAGTACCACATCGATCCGGCGGTTCTGTTGTCTGCCCTCTTTGGTGTCATTGGAAGCAATCGGTCTGGACTCCCCATATCCGGTGGCAGTGATTCTATCCTCGCTTATTCCCATATTGGCTATTATGTATGCGGTTACAGCTTTG
>MEWM01000073.1:3419-3736 GCA_001775355.1 candidate division Zixibacteria bacterium RBG_16_43_9
AATGGTAGATTTTCCGCTGGGGAAGTTTATCCCGTAAAGTCGGATAATAATATTTTCTCCTTCTTTTATCACACTGGCTTCGTCTTTGGAGAAGAGCTTCTCCAAATTGACAAAATCCTCATCCTCTATGCTTTTCAACTCCAGCTCCTTGTAACCCGCCTCTTTCTGGGCGACCTTTTCTTCCAACGCATCTAACTTCTCCTCCAGCCCTTTGATTTTTTCGTCTTTTTGCTGGAGCTCGGAAAGAAGCTCTTTTTTCTCCTGTTTTAGATTATCTATTGCCAGGATTATCGATTCAACAGGTTTTTCTGGCCCTT
>MEWM01000073.1:3863-8312 GCA_001775355.1 candidate division Zixibacteria bacterium RBG_16_43_9
AAATATATGGCGTGTTTTGCCTGATAAGCTGCCTGTTCTGCTTTAGAAGTAGCATCCTCAGCCGCATACCTTTCAGTATTCAGAAGCTGTTCAGTTAAAGCTAAAAGGTCTTCAGAGTTTTTCAAGGTCACAGGAGCATATTTGTCAGCCTTAGCTTTAGTCTTAGCTTCTTCGACCAATCTTCTTGCCTCTCCCAGGATGCTCCCTTTGATTGCTTTTAACTCCGCCTGGTTGAACTTTACCTCTGCTATTTTAGCTTTTTCCCTGGCGCCGTTCAAATCACCCGCCTCAATCCGCAAAGCGGCTTCCTCAAAAGATTTTTTAGCCAGATCATGAAGGTCCGGTGCAAATTCCGGGGCATTGGCTTTAAGAGCTTTTTCCCTTGCCTGTAAGACCGAGGCAAAGGGCACCCTAGCTACTTCTGCTGTCTTATATGCTTCAGCCAGATAAGTCTTGACTTTCCCTAACCTGCTTTTGATCTCCTTAAGCTCTCCGCCTTTTTTGAACTTCTCATAAGCAAGGCTATATTCATCAGAAGCTTTTCCGAAATTCTTAGGAGAGAGGATGTCAACTTGCTGGTTTCTGGCTTTAGCTAACTCGTCTCTAACACTGCCGAAGATCGATTCCTCAGTGGAGCTTTCCTGCTGGGCTAATAGGAGATTGGTGCTGATTAACAAAGTGAAGAGAGTGAAAAAAACAAGTGTGGCCTTTAAGTTTTTAATGGAAAACATATCTGCCTCCTTCGATTGTTAAGTTGAACAAGAATTTACACTATTCGATTATACTTTGTCAAGATTTTTCCACCCTTGAAAACTTTATCGACAAAGGGCAGATAAAAATTAGAATTCTGGGAAAAAATGATTGGTCAATTGATTTCTTTTTCGTAGATTGAAAGAAGTAGGCAGTAGGTAGTAGACAGGGAAGAAAGTAGGCAGTAGACAGTAAACAGGGAACAAGAGACCTTGCGAAGAGCAGTGGTGCTCAGAGAACTAACAAAGTCGCTCTAAGAAAAAAAGGTAAAAGAAAGAGGTGCACTATGGAGTTTTTAGAGGTAGTGAAAAACAGGCATTCGGTCAGGGTTTTTAAGAATAAAGAGATAGAAAAAGAAAAATTAGATAAGCTGCTTTTTGTGGCGAACTCTTCACCTTCGGCTGGTGATCTGCAGGCTTATCAGATAATTTTGGTCAGAAAAAGTGCTCTAAAAATAGTTTTGACCAAAGCTGCTTATGGACAAGATTCCATTACTCAGGCACCTGTGAATCTGGTTTTCTGTATTGACCCTAAGCGCTCTGCTCGTAAATATGGCAAAAGAGGCTCGGAGCTTTATTCTATCCAGGATGCTACGATCTCCGCAGCCTACGTTCATTTAGCTGCAGTAGATTTAGGATTGGGAAGCGTCATCGTTGGTGCTTTTGATGAAGAGACGGTCAGCAAGATTCTGAATTTGCCAGGGGACTTAAGACCCATAATAATTCTTCCTATAGGTTATCCGGATGAAAAACCGGAGACAACTCCACGCTGAAAGATAGACGATCTGGTGAAAGAGGTTTGAATAAACAAGAGTTCAAGGATTCAAGGGTTCAAGTGCAGGGATAGGACCATTGCTCTCTGTTGGCCTCCTGACCAACAGAGAAGATTGTTTTTTTCGTTGGTGAGGACACCAATCCTATGGATCCAAATTCGGACGAAGAGCATTTTGTTATTCGTCATCCGATATCAGTCATCTGTCATTTTATTTCTTAGTTTTTATTTGACATCCTCTTAAGGAGTTAATATCTTGGCAAAAATTTAGTCGATATATTTAATGGAGGTTTTATATGTCGGAAAATAAAAGACCAGTTTTTACCGGGCTAATACTGATTGTGATTGGTTTGCTGTTTTTCTTAAATAACTTTGGATACTTAAGCGGTGACATCTGGAGATTCTGGCCCTTGATATTGATCATCTGGGGAATCAAGAAGCTCGTTTATTGATTTAGAAAAGATATGCAAGATCCTGGATTAAAAATGTTTTTGTTTTTCTCCGAGCTTTTGGGCCGCTCAGTTATCGACTCAGAGGGGAAATCTCTGGGTAAGTTAGTAGACCTGAAAGTCAAGATGGTAGAACTTTTTCCTATGGTGACCAGCTTGAGAGTTAGAAAAAGAGGGGCTAAAGAGACTTTAGCTCTGGACTGGTCTGAAGTTGAAAGCTTGAATGGCAACATAGTCACTTTGAAACCGGATGCGGAGAAAAAATTCAAACCTTTAGAGCTGAGCGAGGGGGAGATACTGCTTAAAGAAGAACTTCTGGATAAGCAGGTGGTGGATACTTATGGGGCAAAGATCGAGAGGGTAAACGACGTCCATCTCCTGATAGCGAATGGAGAGCTGCGGATCGTTCATGTTGATTTCGGGATGAGGGGGATTTTCAGACGTCTGGGATGGATTAAGATGGTGGATTTTCTCACCAACTGGTTTTTCGCCTATCAGTTGCCGGAGAAGATGATCTCCTGGAAATACGTTCAGCCTTTAGCCAGCGACCCTCAGAAAAAGAATCTGATACTTAACGTTACCTTAAGGAAACTACACGAACTCCATCCTTCTGACCTGGCGGACATAATTGAGGATCTGGACCAGGGGAAAAGAGCTACGGTCTTTAAATCTCTGGACACCCAGACTGCCGCCGAAACCCTGGAGGAAGTCGATCCAAAGATTCAGGCTTCTTTAATCGAGTCCGCCTCGGAAGAAAAAGCCTCGGATATCTTAGAGGAGATGGCTCCGGATGAAGCGGCTGACCTTTTAGCAGACTTACCGGAAGAGAAGAAAAGCAAGCTCATCCAGACCATGGAAAAACCTCACCGCGAAAAGTTAGAAGAGCTGCTGACCTTCGAGGAAGGAACCGCGGGAAGTATAATGACCAAAGATTTTATCTCTATACAGGATGATAAGACCATCAGCGAGGCAATCGATGAGTTCAGAAAAACCACTCATCCTTTGGAAACGATCGCATATCTTTACGTTACCGATAAAGAGAATCGGTTAGTAGGGGTTTTAACTGTCAGGCATCTGCTTTTGTGCGTAAATGAAGCCCCCTTATCCAAGCTGATGAATACTAATCTGATTATGATCAAGCCGGACGAGGACGTTAAAGAGGTAGAGGAGATCTTTAAGAAATATAAGTTTATGGCAATTCCGGTAGTGGACGAGGGAAATCATCTGACCGGCATAATTACCCTGCGTGATGCAGTGGAATCGAAATACAAAGAATTTTGAAATATCGATTGGAGTATAAACCTTTAGGGACTGTTGAAAAACTGTAATCAGTAGAGTGTCATTCTGACCCCGCCTTTGGCGGGGGAAGAATCTCCATATCGCTCAAAGAGATTCTTCGGTCGTCCCCGCCGAAGGCGGGGTCTCCCTCAGAATGACAGAGTTGTTTTTTTTTCAACACACCATCCTGGTTCGCCATAGAAAGGCAAAACTTTAGCTCCAAATAATAAATTCATAGAATATGAGAGAGAGCTTTTTTAAATCTCGCTGGAAAACCCTTCTAATCTTCCTGGCAGTAGTGGGTCCAGGGATTATCACCTCCAATGTGGACAATGATGCCGGCGGTATCACGACTTATACGCTGGCTGGCGCTAAATACGGTTATGGTTTACTCTGGTCTTTAATCCCAATAATGGTGGTTTTGGTGATAATCCAGGAGATGAGCGCCCGGATGGGAGTAGTTACCGGAAAAGGACTTTCTGACCTTATTCGGGAAAGGTTCGGCGTCAGGATCACTTTTTATCTTCTTTTAGCAATACTCCTGACTAACTTTGGAAACGTGATTGCAGAATTTGCCGGAGTGGCTTCAAGTCTGGAGATTATTAATGTTCCCAAATATGTCTCAGTACCGTTGGCTGCTTTTGTTGTCTGGCTCCTGGTGGTGAAGGGCACTTACAGGTCAGTTGAAAAAGTGTTTCTGTGGGCTTGTCTTTTCTATGTTGCCTATATTATCTCAGGGTTCCTGGCAAAACCGGATTGGGGTTCAGTGACAAATGAACTGATAAAACCTCGTCTGCAATTTTCCGCAGGATACTTAGGAATGCTTATGGGTTTGGTCGGAACGACCATTGCTCCCTGGATGCAGTTTTATCTGCAAGCCGCAGTGGTAGAAAAAAATATAAAAGTAAAGGATTACAAACATTCAAGAGCTGACGTCATTCTGGGGAGTTTTATTGTTACCATAGTAGCCGGGTTTATAATCCTCACCTGTGCGGCAACGCTTTTCAAAGCTGGTATTCCAGTCAACAATGCAGCAGATGCGGCTCTGGCTCTGAAGCCCTTAGCTGGAAGGTATTGCTCATACCTTTTTGCCTTCGGGCTTTTAAATGCCTCCTTATTTGCGGCATCCATCTTGCCGCTCTCGACTGCTTTCGTAGTCTGTGAGGGGATGGGGTGGGAGAACGGAGTGAATAAGAAATTC
>MEWM01000073.1:8318-8649 GCA_001775355.1 candidate division Zixibacteria bacterium RBG_16_43_9
GCTCCACAATTTTACGGGCTTTACTCACTTCTAATTTTCTTTGGTGCCGGGATTATTCTTCTGCCCGGCATTCCTCTTTTCCCCGTGATGTACATCTCCCAGGTGATAAACGGGATCGTCTTACCAGTTCTTTTGATCTTCATCCTAATTTTGATAAACGACAAAAAGCTGATGGGAGATTATGTCAATAAAAGAGTTTATAACTTCCTCTCCTGGGCAACGGTGATCGGCTTGATTTTGCTGAGTTTTGGTTTATTGATCTCAATGCTCAGAGGATGAGCATCAGATAAGTTGCAAACCTCAAAAGTCGTAGCGTCGGGCTTTATGCCCG
>MEWM01000073.1:8762-13106 GCA_001775355.1 candidate division Zixibacteria bacterium RBG_16_43_9
GGGGCTAGGGAAAACGCTACCTCAAATGGCTATCCCCATAATCAAAAATCTTTATGTCGTTTTAATCTAAATCATCTGTGTTTGTTTAGGATTGGATTTACCCCGATGCTTTTTACAAGATTATCGGGATAAATCTAAAATCCTTTAATCAGAAACAATTTTTAAATCAAATCATCTTTTAAAAGTGGAGCCGACGGGGGTCGAACCCGTGACCTTTTGACTGCCAGTCAAACGTTCTCCCAACTGAACTACGGCCCCATAACTACAAGGTTCAAAGGTTCAAGAGTTAAATGGTTCAAGGTTAAAGACAAAAAAACAATAATAATAACTTGCGAGAGGTTGTCAAGGAAAATCTGTTAATCTTCGGAGTTGTAGGGGCATCCCGCCAAAGGCGGGACTGTGCCCCTACAGTCATTTCGAAGTGAAAAGAGTCTGGTCGATTTTGGTGGTGTCTCCTAATACACCGAAATGGATATCTCTGATGTAGGTTTTAGCAGCAGATTCTATATCCTTCGGGGTCAACCTCTTAGTTTCGTCAACAAATTTAAAACTTCCCTGCCAGCCTATTCCGGAAATCTCTCCTCTGGCTAAGAAATCTGCCTGGGCACGATTTGTCTCCAACCCCAGATAATAATTGGTCAGGAATACATCCACAGCATCAAGTAACTCTTTCTGGGAAACCGGATTAGACTTGAGTTTATCTACCTCTCTCAACATCACTCTCATAGCAGAGTCCGGGTCGACTGTGGTTATATAAAGGTATCCGAAATTGGAAAGCCGGCCGCTCATCCCGCTACTTACAGCATAGGTAAGGTTCCTTTTAGTTCGTAGCTCCTCAAACAGACGGTCGTCCAGGATGGATAAGGCTATCTTCATAGACGCATACTCGGGCTGGGATAGATTGGGCACATGATAAAATCCCATGATGTAATTGGTAGGTAGTTTCTTTTCAACCATCCTTAATTCAGGCTTCTGCACCCTGGGTGCATAAGGCGGCTGGTTAAATCTAAAATCTCCTGCCGGAAGCTGGGAAAAGGTTTTCTCGATTTCTTCCTTGAGTTGATTTTCATCCAGATTTCCCACGACTACCAGGAGAAGTCTGGTATTCACAAAATTATCCTTATGGAAGGTTTTCAGCTCCTCCGGACTTATCCTGGCAAGGGATTCCTCTGTCCCCCGGATGCGGTTGTAATAGGGATGGTCAGCATAGAAAAGTCTTTCAGAGATTTGCTGAATATAGGGGTCAGGATTTTCCTTCTCATTTTTAGCCGCATTGATCATCTGTTGCCGGACTAAGTTGACCTCTTTTTCAGAAAGAGCCGGATTCAATATTACGTCTGAAAAAAGCTCCCAGGAACGATCAAAATAGTCCGTGATGCATCTTAAAGTTAAGGTAGAATAGTCGCTGGAAACCTCTGCGCCTATCTGCGAACCCATTCTATCCAGTTCCGCGCTCAAGACCTCTTTAGGAAAGTTCCTGGTTTCTCTTTTGGAGCTGTTCAAGAGCAAAAGCTCTATCCCCTGAGTTGAATCGGATAAAAGCTGGGCTCCTCCTTTAAGATATAGATTGGCTGAGACCACCTGGTTTGTGGGAACTTTCTTGAAGATCACTTTTAAACCATTAGACTCGAAACTTACCACGTCCTTCTGTGCCAAAAGGAGCGAAGGTAAAAGTAGATAGACTACAAGGATTATAAGGGCCGAGATAGAAAGGTATCTTTTCACAGTAGATCCTCCGGTTTTAGATTAATCTTGGATTGGTTCTCAGAAGAAAGCATTACCCCGGTGACAGAGGGTTTGTCTTTGATGTAAGTGTCTACATATTTCTTTATATCCGCACGGGTGACTTTCTTCAAGTTATCCACATAGTTCAAATAATAATCTATTCCAGCACTGCACCACCAGAAACCCAGGTTCAAGGCGAAATCACTGCCGGTCTCCCGGGTGTAAATATCGTCAACTGCCAGTTTATTTTTCGCATACTGCAAAAGGTCGTCTGAGAAGTAATCGTTCTGGTCAAATTTAGAGACTTCCTGCATTATAGCTTTGTTAAGCTGGAGAAGCTTGTCCGGAGTGGTTTGGGCGGTGATCTGGATAGGGCCAGTGTGTTCCTGGGTGTAATAACTTAGATTGCAGAATAAAGCCAGCCCGGTTTCCACTAAATTTTTTTGAAAACTTGAGTTATCCTGTGACAAGATGTAAGAAAAAACATCTGCGGCATAAGTGGATTTGATATCTTTGGAAAGGCTCGGACCCTGCCAGATGATTTGCAGAGTCACTGTTTTGACCGGTTGATTGACTATCTCCGCTTCGCTTTTGTTCAAAGGAGGGTGAACCGGTATAGGATATTCCTTAAAAGGATCAGGTCCTTTTTCCCAGGAGCTAAACAGCTCTTTTGCCAGCTTGAAAATCTGCTGATGTTCTATATCCCCTGAGACGATCAGGGCTGAGTTGCTGGGGATGTAATATCTTTTCTGAATGGTCATCATCTTTTCACGGGTGGCGGTCTTGATGACCTCTCTATCCCCGATGACATTCTTGCGGCTGAAGTACTTGTACCAGAGCTTCTTTCCAATTGCCTGGTTGAGATGGAAGGAAGGGGTAGCCTCGTTTCTATCATACTCGCCTAACACGACCTCCCGTTCTTTCTCCAACTCTGCCTGATTGAAAAGCGGAGTCTCAATGGCATCTTTCATAAAAATCATGCCCGGTTTCAAACTGTCTTTTGACAGGGTGAAATAGTAATTCACATATTCAGTGGAGGTGCCTCCGTTCCAGACCATGCCTAATTCCCTCTGTCTTTCCATGTATTCTTCTTGATTGGGGATAGCCTTATTCCCCTTGAAGAACATATGCTCGTACAGATGGGAAAGACCATTGTACTCAGGTGGTTCGGTATAGGCTCCATTCTTCACCGCAATAGAGATTGTTACCAGTGGAACTGTATGGTTCTCGATAACAATCACCTCCAGGCCATTGTCCAACTTGGTGGTGAAAATTCCTCCCTTTCCACTGGAGCCAGTTTCAGACTGAGCGTATAATAAGGAGAAAAGAAGAAAGAGAGAAAAAGAAAAGCACAAGAGCATCTTTTTGTAACGCATAGAACCTCCGACCGATTAAAAGTTTAACACCTTTTTATTTCTTATACTGAAAAACTCCGATTTCGGTTTCATCAACTTTTCAATTTTACAGAAAAAGGGAGCAGGTGTCAACTCTAAAGTTAAAAAAGTGAGACGGGAGGAGTGAGATGAAAAAGACGTGAAAAATCAGAAAGACCCAATCAGATGGTATGAAGATTCAGCCTTGACTTTTCTGGATTGCAGGTTCTTGTTTTTGGATATAAAAAAAGAAAACTTGACAACAGGGGGTGATTCAATATAATTATACTTTGGATTTCAGGTGGGGTGGGGAGGACTAACAACTAACCACTATCCACTAACCACCGCTTTTCCCGCCGGAGTGGTGAAACTGGCAGACGCGCCGGACTCAAAATCCGGTGAGGCTTAAACCTCATGTCGGTTCGATTCCGACCTCCGGCATTAAAATCAAGTTTGAAGTTTGGCGTTTGGAGTTTGAAGATGTAGTTTTAGAACGATTGGCCATTTTGGTGTGCGAATCAAAACTAAAATTATCTTGACTCCAATCTAATAGAATATTACTTTAGAGTAAAATAAATGAACGGTCTTGAACTATGAAGTTTATCAATCAAATTATCTGCGGCGATGCCCTTGAGATTATGAAACAGCTCAAGCGGGAGAGCATCCATCTGATTATTACAAGTCCGCCCTATTGGAATTTAGTGGATTATGGCTTTGAAGGGCAAATTGGGCAGAGTTCTTATGAACAGTATATACAGGATCTGCTTTATATCTGGAGCGAAGCTGAGCGGGTTTTGATTCCGAATGGTAAACTATGCATAAATACCCCTATAGTCCCAATAAAAAAAGAAGTCATAAATGACCAGCATACTCGCCATATTAAAAATATAAACAACGACATCGAATACTCAATTTTAAATAACACCTCTTTCCAAAGATTCAGCCTCTATATCTGGCAGAAACAGACTACTGAAAAGATGTTTGGGAGCTATCCTTATCCGCCCAACATCTACGAAAACAACACGATTGAATTTATTAATGTTTTAGTAAAACCCGGAGAACCAAGGAAAATACCTAAAGAGGTTAAAGAGTATAGTAAGTTGAGTATGGAGGAGTGGATGGATTTGACCAGACAGGTCTGGTATATATATCCTGAAGATGTAAACAGAACTGGAGGCCATCCTGCTCCTTTTCCGGTAAAGTTGCCGGCAAGGCTAATCGCTATGTATACCTTCGGAGCGGTGAA
>MEWM01000074.1:0-327 GCA_001775355.1 candidate division Zixibacteria bacterium RBG_16_43_9
TTTTAAAAGCTATCTCGGATGAATCGACCTCATGATAACTGCCGTCATAAAGGATAGCTTTGATATTGACCATAGGATAACCAGCCAGAACCCCGTTACTCATAGCTTCTTTTATCCCCTTTTCTATAGCAGAGAAATATTCCCTGGGAATAAACCCGCTGGAGATCTTTTTCTCAAAAACATATTTTTCTCCGGAAGTCAATGGCTCCAATCTCAACTTAACATGGCCATATTGACCTCTTCCCCCGGTCTGGCGGATGAATTTTCCTTCAGCCTCAACCGGAATAGAGATGGTCTCCCTGTAAGCCACTTGAGGTTTGCCCACGT
>MEWM01000074.1:335-1192 GCA_001775355.1 candidate division Zixibacteria bacterium RBG_16_43_9
AGAATCTCCAGATGAAGCTCGCCCATTCCTGAGATTATGGTTTGACCGGTTTCCTCGTTGTAGCTCACCTTAAAGGTAGGGTCTTCGTCTGACAGTTTGGTCATCGATTCGGTCAGCTTATCCTGGTCAGTCTTGGTCTTGGGTTCTATCGCCACTGCGATCACCGGCTCAGGAAAGACCATCTTCTCCAGGACTATGGGATGATCCCTGTCGCAGAACGTATTCCCGGTCGAAACGCTCTTCAATCCCACAACTGCGACGATATCCCCGGCATAAACCTCTTCTATTTCTTTTCTTTGATTGGCGTGCATTCTTAAGACCCGGCTTAATCTCTCTTTTTCTCCGTTGTTGCCATTCAACACCACGGTCCCCACTTTAGTAAAGCCGGAATAAACTCTGAAATAAGTCAACTTACCAATAAATGGGTCGCTTACTATTTTGAAAGCCAGTGCGGAAAAAGGCTCGTCGTCTGACACTTTCCGCTCTTCGGTCTCTCCGCTTTCCGGATTGACCCCTTTGACCGCAGGCAGGTCTACCGGAGAAGGCAGATAATCGACTACCGCATCCAATAGTTTCTGAACGCCTTTATTTTTGAAGGAAGCGCCGCATAATACCGGGACCACTTTCGCATCCAGACTTCCTTTTCTCAAAGCTTTTTTTATCTCCTCCGGCTCGATTGGCTTTTCGCTCAAAAACTTCTCCATTAACCTGTCATCGTATTCTGACAGGGCCTCCAAAAGTTCTTCCCTTTTCTTTCTGGATGTTTCCATAAACGATTTGGGGATCGGTTGATCTTCAAAAGTTGCTCCGAATGTCTCCTCATGGTAGATGCGGTAATTCATCTCGATCAGGTCTAT
>MEWM01000074.1:1243-5084 GCA_001775355.1 candidate division Zixibacteria bacterium RBG_16_43_9
TCTCACCCTGACCCACCGGTATCTGTATGGCAACTGCTTTAGTTCCTAACCTCTCCCTCATCATCCGTAGAGTATTTTCGAAATCTGCTCCCACCCGGTCCATTTTGTTGACATAAGCGATACGGGGAACGTTATATTTATCCGCCTGCCTCCAGACCGTCTCAGATTGCGGCTCCACACCTCCCACCCCGCAGAAAATGGCAATGGCACCATCCAGCACTCTTAAGGACCGCTCCACCTCAGCCGTGAAATCGACGTGTCCCGGAGTATCGATTATGTTTATCTGATGTTCTCTCCAGTAGCAAGTAGTGGCCGCAGAGGTGATGGTGATACCTCTTTCCTTTTCCTGCTCCATCCAGTCCATAACCGCAGCCCCTTCATCCACCTCCCCCATCCTGTAGGTTTTCCCGGTATAATAGAGAATCCTCTCGGTGGTTGTGGTTTTGCCGGCATCTATGTGAGCCATTATACCTATATTTCTAATTTTTTGTAAGGGGTATTCCCTTGGCATAAAAAAACCTCTACTTCTACTCTCCCGCAGTGGAAAACTTAATAACACGGAATCCCACTAAGCAAGTGGAGGCTTAGGACCTGATCCGTATTTTAATGTTTCCAACCCTATTTTATCTTTTCCTTTCTTGACCAACCGCTGGTCAGAAAGGTTTTTATCGTTCCCTCGTTTAGAGATTTTTACTCGATTTTTTAAATCTTGTAAAACCCTAATCTCAATCTACGCTAATTGCTCCTTATTTTTTGTATTTTGGTTTACTTTTATACTAACAATTCCTCGATTTTTTTAATTCTTCGATTTTGCACTTTACCATCTGAAATGTGCAAAAGCCCGGTTGGCTTCTGCCATTTTGTGGGTATCCTCTTTCTTTTTTATGGAGCTTCCTTCATTTTTTGAAGCGGCAATCAGCTCAGCTGCCAGCTTATCGGCCATAGTTTTTTCAGACCTGGACCTGGCATACGATATAATCCATTTTATTGCCAGGGCGGTCCTTCTTTCTGACCTGACCTCGACCGGTACCTGATAGGTAGCTCCACCCACCCTTCTGGGTTTTACCTCCAGAACAGGTTTTACGTTCTCGACAGCTTTCTGGAACACCTCTAAGCCTGGCTGATTAGCCTTCTTGGCTATGATCTCCATCGCATCGAAAAATATCCGCTGGGTGGTACTTTTTTTACCCCGGTGCATCAGGTTATTCATAAACTGGGTAACCAGCAGACTTCCGGATTTTAGATCCGGCAACAGCTCTCTTTTCGTCGCTCTTTTTTTTCTAGCCATTTTTTAACTTTTCAAGCAGCCTTTTTTGGTTTTTTAGTTCCGTATTTGGACCTGCTCTGCTTCCTCTCTCCAACTCCGCTGGTATCCAGGGTGCCGCGGATGATATGGTATCTGACACCGGGAAGGTCTTTCACTCTCCCGCCTCTTATCAAGACTATCGAGTGTTCCTGCAGGTTATGCCCTTCCCCCGGTATGTAGGCGGTAACCTCTATGCCGTTGGTCAACCTGACCCGGGCCACTTTTCTCAAAGCCGAATTCGGCTTTTTGGGAGTGCTGGTATATACGCGGGTGCATACCCCTCTTCTTTGAGGAGAGCCCAGCAAAGCCGGTGCTTTCTCTTTTCCTTTGACTTCCTTTCTGCCGATTCTTATGAGCTGGTTTATGGTCGGCAATTTCCTCTCCTTTAAGGCTAATCTGCCTGAACTATACTCTTACGGTTTGTACTTCGTTACACTTATCCAGCAAAAATAAAATTTCAATATAAAACCAATTCAAAATTTGTCAAGCATTTTCTTTGACGATACTTGTTTCAGCCTCAACTTTTTCTTCTTCTTTAAGCTGAATATTCCTGTAGTATTCCAGACCAGTTCCTGCAGGAATAAGACGACCGATTATGACATTCTCTTTCAGGCCTAAGAGGTAATCAGTTTTCCCGGAAATGGCTGCTTCGGTCAATACCCTGGTAGTCTCCTGGAAAGAGGCGGCGGAGATAAAACTGTCCGTGGTCAAAGAGGCTTTGGTTATACCCAGAAGCAGAGGCTGAAAAGTAGCTGGCTCGCCGCCTTCCGCGATCACCCTTTCATTCTCCTCCCTGAATCTTATCTTGTCCACCTGTTCGCCTTCGAGGAAATTGGTATCTCCCACGTTATCCACCCTTACTTTCTGCAACATCTGGCTAACGATAACCTCGATATGCTTGTCGTTGATTTTCACTCCCTGCAGTCGATAGACCTCTTGAATTTCGTTGACCAGATATTCCTGAACCGCATTCGCACCTTTAATCTTTAGAATATCATGCGGATCTATTGGACCTTCGCACAGCTTGTCTCCAGCTTTCACCAGGTCCCCTGAATGGACTCTTAAATGTTTGCCGTGGGGAATCAGGTATTCTCTTTTCTCTCCCTGATCTCCCTGCACATAAACCTGATTGGCTCCCCGGACTATCTTGCCGAACTCCACCACCCCATCTACCTCGCTGACAATAGCTAAATCCTTTGGCTTTCTGGCTTCGAAAAGCTCAGCCACTCGTGGAAGCCCACCGGTTATGTCTCTGGTCTTGGAGATATCCCTGGGGATTTTTACCAGGGAATCACCAGCCTGAATTTTATCACCATCGTGCACCAGGAGATATGCCCTGGTAGGAATGGAGTAATTCCCCACCTTTTTTCCCTTCTCGTCCAGTATGGTTATATGAGGCCTGAGAGTTTTATCTTTATGTTCGATAACGACTCGCTGGCGCAGTCCGGTGGTTTCATCCAGCTCTTCCCTGAAGGTAACATCATCTTTCAGGTCAACGAACTCCACCTTACCGCTGTAATCCGAAAGTATGGTATTGCTATAAGGATCCCATTCGAACAGGACCTCTCCTTTTTGAACGCGTGCCTTCTCGTTCACCCTTAAAATGGCTGCGTAGGGAACATTATATTTAGCCCGGACCCTTTCCTGTTCATCCACCAAGCTAATCTCGCCATCCCTGTTCAAAACTATCCACGCTGTTTTTTCACTATCTTTTCTGGCAACTGTTTTAACTTTCTTAAAAACTACTTTCCCCTCGGCTTTAGCAGTAGCTTTTGACTGCTCAGTAATTCGAGCTGCTGTACCTCCGATATGGAAAGTCCTTAAGGTCAACTGGGTGCCTGGTTCTCCGATGCTCTGGGCTGCCATTACTCCGACCGACTCGCCTAAATCCGCCATCCTGTTAGTGGCCAGATTCCTGCCGTAGCATTTAGCGCAGACTCCCCTTTTAGATTCACAGGTCAAAACCGACCTGATCTTAACCGTCTCGATGCCGCTCTCCTCAATCCGGGCAGCGGCTTCTTCATTGATCTCTTCTCCAGCCACAGCCAAGTTCTCACTGGTGATCGGATCCATGACGTCCTCTAAGGCTACCCTTCCTAAAATCCGGTCCTTCAGAGACTCGATGACTTCTTCACCTTCTTTTAGAGCTCCGACGTTCAAGCCTAAAATCGTTCCGCAATCGACCTCGTTGATGATCACATCCTGAGCTACATCGACCAGCCTGCGGGTGAGATAGCCTGCATCTGCAGTTTTCAAGGCGGTATCGGCCAGCCCTTTTCGGGCTCCATGAGTGGAGATGAAGTACTCCAAAACGCTTAATCCCTCCTTGAAGTTAGAGGTGATCGGAGACTCTATTATCTCCCCGATCTGACCGGTGATCTTTTTCTGAGGTTTAGCCATCAACCCTCTCATTCCGGCCAGCTGTCTTATCTGATCTTTGCTGCCTCTGGCTCCGGAATCCGCCATCATGTAAACGGGATTAAACCCATTCTCAGCTTTCTTCAACCCTTCGAACATCGCCTCAGCTACCTCATT
>MEWM01000074.1:5092-8686 GCA_001775355.1 candidate division Zixibacteria bacterium RBG_16_43_9
TGGTGGGATGAGTCCAAGCATCCACGACTTTATTATATCTTTCTCCGTTAGTTATCACTCCGTTCTCATACTGTCTCTGGATTTTATCTATCTCTTTACTGGTTCTTTCTATCAGTTCTTCCTTCTCTTTTTCCGGAATCATCAGATCATCGATCCCCACAGTGATTCCGGCTAAGGTTGCATATTCAAAACCGATATTCTTCATCTTATCCAAAAGAACCGCTGTCTGGTAATTACCTAATTCACGATATGCTCTGGCAATCAGCTCTTCTAATTTGCCCTTGGTAGCCAGATCGTTAAAGAAACCCAGTTCATCCGGAATAATCAGATTGAAGATAATCCTGCCAGGCGTCGTCTCTAAGCCTGATTTCCTTTCCTTCTTTTTATCTTTTTCACCTATCTCAACTCTGTCCTTCGCTTCAATGACTTTGTTTCCTAAAACGAAAATCGCTTCCTTAGCCTTTTCCTGTGATTTGACTTCATTCAGCTTGATTTTGATCAGTGCATTCAGCCCGACTAGTTTATTCTCTAAAGCGAGGAGAATCTCTTCCACTGAGGAGAAGGTCTTTCCTTCTCCCTTATCTTTGGGTTTTACCTTGGTCAGGTAATAACAGCCCAAGACGATATCCTGAGAGGGCGCTACCGCAGGCCTGCCACTAGAGGGAAGCAAGAGGTTATTAACTGAAAGCATCAGGACTCTGGCTTCCAATTGTGCCTCAAAAGAGAGTGGAATATGGACTGCCATCTGATCTCCATCGAAATCAGCATTGAAAGCAGCGCATACCAGTGGATGTATTCTGATGGCCTTACCCTCGACTAACAGAGGATAGAAGGCCTGAAGTCCCAGGCGATGAAGCGTAGGAGCTCGATTTAAAAGTATGGGATGGTCCTGGATTATCTCTTCTAAGATATCCCAGACCTCTGGCTTTTCTTTTTCCACAAATTTCTTGGCTGACTTAACCGTGGAGACGAACCCTTTTTCCTCTAATTTCTTAATTATAAAAGGCTTGAAAAGCTCCAGAGCCATAGTTTTAGGTATTCCACATTCATGAAGTTTAAGCTCAGGGCCGACTACAATTACCGACCGGCCTGAATAGTCCACCCTTTTACCTAAGAGGTTCTGTCTGAATCTGCCCTGTTTGCCTTTAAGCAGGTCGGATAGAGATTTCAGAGGTCTCCTGGTATCACCGCTGACCGATTGTGTTCTTCTACCATTGTCCAGTAAAGCATCTACAGCCTCCTGTAACATCCTTTTTTCGTTTTTGAGGATGACCTCAGGAGCTTTTATCTCTATTAGTTTCTTCAGGCGATTATTACGATTAATTACCCGGCGATAAAGGTCATTCAAATCCGAGGTAGCAAATCTTCCACCCTCCAACGGCACCAGAGGCCTTAGATCCGGTGGAATTACAGGAATTACTCTCAATATCATCCATTCCGGTTTATTGCTTGACTGTCTGAACGATTCTATTACTCTAAGCCTCTTTAAGATATCTTTTTTCCTCTGGGCTGAAGTCTCTATCCTGACCTGGGTCCTTAATTGGATAGAAAGTTCCTCGATGTCGATTTGCCTTAAAAGCTCCAGTATGGCTGGAGCTCCCATCTGGGCAACAAATTCCTTTCCGGCTCCTTCTAATTCTTGATATTCTTCTTCAGTTATGATATCTTTATATTTCAGATGGGTATTACCTGGATCGATTACGATATATGACTCGTAATATAAAATCCTTTCTAATTCTCGAATGGATAGGTCCAGCAGGTATCCTATCCGGCTGGGTATCGACTTGAAAAACCAGATATGAGTTACCGGGACAGCTAATTCAATATTCCCCATCCTTTCTCTTCTAACTCTGGATTGGGTTACTTCTACTCCGCACCTATCGCAGACTATTCCTTTAAATCGCACCCTCTTATACTTGCCACAGTTGCACTCCCAGTCTTTGACCGGACCAAAAATTCTCTCGCAGAAAAGACCGTCTCTTTCCGGTTTAAAAGACCGGTAATTTATGGTTTCTGGTTTAGTCACTTCTCCATACGACCAGGACCTGATAGTTTCCGGAGAAGCCAACTGTATTTTTATGGCATAGAAATCAGAGGGTTTTTTCAAATTCTTATTTTGCATCTCTGCCATGTAAAACCTCCTTTCCCCGTAGGGGAAACTTAGGACAGTTTCAGGCTAAAAGTCAGATCTACACTTTCATCTAATCTCAGAACGCATACTTCTAAACGATCTTACCCTTCAATCAGATCTACGTCCAGGCCTAAGCTCTGCAACTCTTTGACTAACACGTTGAACGATTCGGGAATCCCTGGCTCCGGCTGATTTTCACCCTTGACAATGGCTTCATAGATCCTGGATCTTCCTGACACGTCATCTGATTTCACCGTGAGCATCTCCTGCAAGGTATAAGCAGCTCCATAAGCCTCCAAAGCCCAGACTTCCATTTCTCCAAACCTCTGTCCGCCGAACTGCGCCTTACCGCCTAAAGGCTGCTGGGTAACCAAGGAATATGGTCCGATAGAACGGGCATGGATTTTATGATCAACCAGATGAGAAAGCTTCATCATGTAAATATATCCCACGGTGATCGGCTTATCAAAAGGTTCACCGCTCATCCCATCGTAGAGGATAGATTTACCCGATTCGGAAAGCCCGGCTTGTTTTAAAGCCTTCTTAATTTCTTCCAGGGTTGCTCCGTCGAAAACCGGGCTGGATACATAAAGACCCATTTTCTTTACCGCCCATCCAAGATGAGTTTCCAGGATCTGCCCTACGTTCATCCTGGAGGGAACTCCCAAAGGATTCAATATCAGATCCACTGGAGTTCCATCTGGAAGGTAAGGCATATTTTCCATTGGAACTACCCTTGCGACAACCCCTTTATTCCCGTGTCTTCCCGCGATCTTATCTCCCACGGACATTTTCCTTTTAGTAGCAATATTCACCTTGACTAACTGAACTACCCCAGGCGGTAACTCAGCACCCCTGGAGATTTTTTCCAGTTCAATCTCCAGTTGAGTTCTTTTCTCCTGAAGCAGTTGATTGTATTTAGACAATAGCTGTTCAATACGCTTGTTGACCTTTTGATCCTGGATAAATCCCTCTTCGGCTGAAAGATCGTCAAAATCAATTTTATCGAAAGAATCTTCTTTGAACTTAAAGCCCGCACGGAATATAATCGAACCGTCAGAGGTCTTACGTATAGTCTTAGAAGTCTCTCCATTCAAAAGTTCCCTGAGTTTCTGATCGCGGGTCCCTTTGAGGCTATCAATCTGTTTCTGATGTGCTCTTTTGAGTCTGGAGACTTCGTTTTTCTCCTGTTTCTTGGATTCATCGGACCTCTCCTTTCGGGAGAAGACTTTAGAATCTATGACTATTCCCTTCATCCCGGGAGGTGCTTTTAATGAAGCATCTCTCACATCTCCGGCTTTTTCTCCGAAAATGGCTCTTAGCAATCTTTCTTCAGGAGAAAGCTCGGTCTCGCCTTTAGGGGTTACCTTACCGACCAGTATATCTCCAGCCTCTACCTCAGCTCCGACCCTGACAATCCCCCTTTCGTCAAGATTCATCACAGCTTCCTCTGAGACATTAGG
>MEWM01000074.1:8764-9590 GCA_001775355.1 candidate division Zixibacteria bacterium RBG_16_43_9
TATCCTCAGCGACCAGCCTTTCGCTGACAATTATGGCATCCTCGAAATTATATCCTCTCCAGGGCATAAAGGCGACCAGAACATTAGCTCCTAAAGCCAGCTCTCCTTTATCAGTGGAAAACCCGTCGGCAATGCAGTCCCCGGCTTCCACTTTATCACCAGGCTCAACCAGGGGTCTCTGGTTGATGCAGGTATCCTGGTTAGACCTTTTGAATTTGAGCAGTTGATATTCGTCCATTTCCAGAAACTCGTCTCCATCTTTGTGTTTATCAGTTGGACGGATAACTATCAGGTCTGAGGAAACACTTTCCACCACCCCACTCCTTCTGGCGATAGTAGTTGCACCAGAATCCAGAGCCGCTTTCTTTTCCATCCCGGTTCCGACGATTGGGGCTTCGGGGATAAGCAGAGGAACAGCCTGTCTTTGCATATTAGACCCCATAAGTGCACGATTGGCATCATCGTGCTCTAAGAAAGGTATTAAAGCTGCAGCCACGCTCACCAGCTGCTTAGGCGAGACATCCATATAATCAATCTTTTCCGGCTGGATAACGGGATAATCTGCACGGGAACGAGCTTTAACTAAGGGGTTGACAAACCTGCTATCTTTCCTGAGAGGCTCATTTGCCTGGGCTATAAAATATTTATCTTCCTGATCAGCAGTAAGATATTCGATCTCCTCGGTCACTTTTCCATTTTTGACTTTTCGATAAGGAGTGTCCAGAAAACCGTATTTATTAATGCGGGCATAAGCAGAAAGGGAAGCGATTAGTCCTATGTTGGGACCTTCTGGGGTCTCTATTGGGCACATCCTTCCATAATGGGT
>MEWM01000074.1:9619-14498 GCA_001775355.1 candidate division Zixibacteria bacterium RBG_16_43_9
GTTAGCCCTCCGGGACCCAGGGCGGAAAGCCTTCTTTTATGGGTTAGCTCAGCCAGTGGGTTGGTCTGGTCCATAAACTGGGAGAGCTGACTGGAGCCGAAGAAACTTTCGACCACCGAGGATACGGTCCGGGCATTGACCAGATCATGCGGGGTAATAGATTCTGCATCCTTCAGACTCATTCTCTCCCGAATCGTGCGAGCCATTCGGGTAAGGCCGATTAAAAACTGATTGGAGAGGAGTTCTCCGACCGAGCGGGCTCTTCTATTACCCAGATGGTCTATATCGTCTACTTCCCCTTCTCCGTTGCTTAACTTTATGAGGTATTTAATAATTGCTATAAAATCCTTTTTATCCAGAGTGGTTTGTTCCAGAGGAATATCTAAGGAGAGTCTTTGATCCAGCTTGTATCTTCCTACTTCACCCAGATCATATCTTTTGGAATTAAAGAAAAGCCTATCTAAAAGTAGCTGAGCCATTTCCACGCTGGGTGGTTCTCCACCAGGCCGCAAAACAGAATAGATCTTAAAAAGGGCTTCTTCCTGGGAAAGAGTCTGGTCTTTATGCAGGGTATTTAAGATCACTCCGGTATCTTTGCTTAAGTCAGTCTCCAGGATTCTAATCCTGGGGATCTTGTGCTCTCTTATTTTCTCCAGATGCTCTTCAGTTATAGTCTCTCCGCCCCGCAGGAGGGTTACCCCCTTTTCTTTTTCCGTCACGTTTTCTGCGGAGAACTTGCCTACCAGCTTGTCCTTCCGAACTCCGGGGATTTCAACCGTTTCAACCTCATAAAAAAGTTTGATGATCTCAAGATCAGTGGAATACCCCAGTGCCCGCAACAGGGTAGTCACCGGCAACCTTCTGCGGGTATCGATATAAACGTACATTATATCGTTGGCATCGATATTAAACTCTACCCAGGAACCACGGTACGGAATGATCCTGGCAGAAAAAAGTCTTTTTCCGCTCGGGTTTGTCTCCTCATCAAAGAAGACCCCTGGGGAACGGTGAAGCTGGCTGACTATCACCCTTTCAGCCCCGTTGATCACAAAGGTGCCAGTTGCCGTCAGGACGGGCAGCTCGCCTAAGAAAACATCCTGCTCGATTATATCCCTGACCTTTTTATCCTTTCCCCCTGGTTCCCGGATGACCAGACGCAATGTGGCTTTCAGGGGGGCGGCATAGGTCATATTCCTTTCCTGACATTCTTTTATGCTATATCTTGGAGTGCCCAGGATATATTTCACGAACTCCAGAGAATAATTCTCGTGGACATCCGTTATAGGAAAGGTCTCGTTAAATACAGTCTGGAGTCCTACATTTTTTCTTTTCTCAGGTTCGATCTCAGCTTGAAGGAATTCCCGAAACGATTCCTTCTGTACCTGCAGAAGATTAGGGACCTCCAGTATCTCTCTGAGCTTTGAGTAAGACTTTCTTTCAATTTCTCTTACCTTCGCCAATGGAATCACGCTCCTTGCTACGGCAAAAGGTTATAAGCTACGGGGATTCTTACCACCGTAAACCCAGCTATTATAAATTTTACTTGAGTTCTACGGTAGCACCTGCCTCTACCAGTTTAGTTCTGATAGATTCTGCTTCATCCTTGGGAATTCCTTCCTTGATTGGCTTGGGAGCTCCATCCACTAAATCCTTGGCCTCTTTTAATCCCAGACCGGTTAATTCCCGGACTACCTTGATCACCTGAATCTTCTTTTCCCCGGCAGAGGAAAGAATGACTGCGAACTCGGTTTTCTCTTCAGCCTCAGCACCAGCTGGAGCTGCTCCTGCACCTGTTGCTGGACCGGCTTGAGCCATGGCCATGGCTGGAGTCACGCCGAACTTTTCCTGCAGGGCTTTTGAAAGCTCGGACAATTCCAGCACGGTCATTTTCTCGACCAGACCCACGATTTTCTCTACGCTGTCTTTCTCCACCTTAACCTCCTCTATTTTTTCTTTTTCTTCTTTTTTGGTTGAAGTTTTTTTAACTGAACTTTTTTCCTCTTCGCTCATTTTAAGGTCCTTTCTTTTTATTTATCTTTTTTCGCTTTGGCTAAAGCATCTACCGTACCTACGAACTCTCGCAGGATCCCCTCGAGGGTGCCAATCAGGTTTCTCATTCCGCTATCCAGACTGGCTATTATCTGGGCCAATAATAGTTCTCTGGAGGGTAGCTTTGCTAATTTTTCTATTTCATCCCCTTTGAAAAACTTCCCCTCTACCCAGAAGATCTTTATCCTGGGCTTGCTCAATTTCTTGTTGACTTCATACAGAACCTTGGCCGGAGTGACAGGGTCGTCATAACCGAAAGCTATTCCAGTTGGGCCCTCCAGGTGCTCAACCATCTGATCCAAGGACAAATCCTTAGCCACCAGTTTAATCAAGGTGTTTTTTGCCACCCGATACTCCACCTTCTTGGTCCTGAAGTCTTTTCTTAAACCGGTGATCTCTCCTACGTTTAAGCCGGTGAAATCGGTCAGAAAAAAACTTTTGCTTCGGCTGAATTTATCCTTGAGCTCGTCAACTACTTTGGTTTTATCTTCTTTGGGCATCTTCTTTCCTTTAAGCTTTTATTTAAATAAAGAGACGATCATTTGAGTATCCAGTTTTACGCCTACCCCCATAGTAGAGGAAATGGCGGCAGTTTTCAGGTACTGACCTTTGGCTGAAGCAGGTTTGGCTCTTAAGATGGCATCAAAAAGTACTCTGGCATTTTCATAAAGCTGCTCTTCAGGAAAAGAGACTTTACCAATGACCGCGCCGATATTGCCTGCTTTATCTACTCTAAATTCAACCTTCCCTGCTTTCAACTCTTTAACTGCTTTGGCAACATCAAAGGTAACGGTGCCGGACTTAGGGTTGGGCATAAGCCCTTTGGGTCCCAAGATCTTACCTAATTTCCCGATGGTTCCCATCATATCCGGCGTGGCTACGATTGCATCCACATCTGCCCAGCCGGAACTTATTTTCTCTATATATTCTTCCGCCCCTACTAAATCTGCACCGGCTTCTTTTGCTTCTTTTTCTTTCTCTCCTTTGGTCAGAACCAGGATTTTGACCTTTTTTCCGATTCCATGGGGCAAAAGCACATTTCCCCGGACTATTTGATCGGAATACTTGGGATCAACACCCAGCCTGACTGACAGCTCTACGCTTTCATCGAACTTAGCAAAGGTGTTACTCTTCACCAGCTTTATCCCTTCTTTTAATTCATACCTCTTGGTGCTATCCAGGCTTTCTTTAGCTTTTCTATACTTTTTTCCTCTTTTCATTTCACCTGCCTTAAGAAGTAGACTTATTCAGTAACCTCGATCCCCATATTTCTTGCGGTTCCCTCCACCATAGACATAGCCCTTTCCAGGTTGCCAGCATTTAAATCCTGCATCTTTAATTCTGCAATCTCCTTGACCTGAGCTTTTGTCACTTTCCCCACTTTTACCCGGTTAGGCTCGCCTGAACCTTTCTCAATCTTGGCTGCTTTTTTGAGCAGAACCGAAGCCGGTGGAGTTTTGGTTATGAAGGTGAAGGTTTTATCTGCATAGATTGTAATTATGACCGGAATAATCAGCCCGGTTTGGCTCTGAGTTTTAGAATTAAAAGCCTTGCAAAACTCCATCGTATTGACCCCATGCGGACCCAAGGCTGGCCCGACTGGCGGCGCAGGATTAGCATTTCCCGCTGGGATCTGAAGTTTAACTGTTGCAATAACCTTCTTTGCCAATTTTTCTCCTTGAGTCTTTAATGTTTGGTTATACGGGCTGAACCTGTAGAAAATCAAGTTCGACTGGAGTGGGACGGCCGAAGATGCTTACCATCACTTTAAGTTTTTTCCTCTCCAGATTAACCTCGCTCACAAAACCTGAGAAATCGGTAAATGGGCCATCAATTACCTTTACCGGATCACCAGATTTAAAAGGTGTTTCCTCATAGTCCCTGGTTTTTCCTCTGTCTACCTGGCCCAGCACCCTTTTAACCTCAGGTTCCTTAAGCGGGACCGGCTTTCCTCCGGTGCCCACAAAACTGGTGATTCCAGGTGTAGAAGTGACCAAATGCTGGGTTTCCTTGGTAAGCTCCATCTCGACTAAGATGTAACTGGGTAAAAATTTCCTCACACTGCTGGTTCTCTTGCCCTGTTTCATCTCCAGAACTGTCTCAGTGGGAACCAAAATCCTACCCACTTTGTCCTGTAAGCCTCGATTCACGACTTCGTTCTCCAGGTACTTCTTAGCCTTTTGCTCATGGCCGGAATAGGTGTGAGCGACGTACCATTTTTTCTCAGACTTACTCATACTTATCTGAAGATGAAACTGATGAAAACTGAGAGGACCTTATCCACTCCTCCGATGAAGAGAGCCAGGACCAAGGATAGCAGGATGACGATTATGGTTGAGCCTATTAACTCCTCTCTTGATGTCCAGGTGACTTTGTTCAGTTCCTGTCTGACTTCCTTTATGAAATTTTTTATCTTTTCAAGCATAACTTTTTTAAATAAAAAACAAAGATATCTACCTTTTACAGGTCTGGAGGGATTCGAACCCCCATCATCCGGTTTTGGAGACCGGCGCTCTAGCCATTAGAGCTACAGACCTGTTAAATGAAAATTTATATCTTACAAGTCCGAAGCTACCTGACCTCTTTATGTAAAGTATGTTTACGGCAGAATGGACAGAACTTTTTGTATTCCACCCTGTCTGAATGTTTCTTTTTATTCTTGGTGTCAGTGTAATTTCGCTGTTTACACTCACCACAGGCTAATGTGATTATCTCTCTCGGCACAATTCTTTTCTTGTTTTGTTGATTTCTCCGACTTTTGAGCTTTTGAGCCTTCTTTCGTCCGGATAAGGCCGGACGCTACATCTCCTTTGAAACCTTGAGTTTTTTG
>MEWM01000075.1:0-341 GCA_001775355.1 candidate division Zixibacteria bacterium RBG_16_43_9
CGCAGTGTTCATTGATGCACGAGAACCGGAAGAGTTCCACACGGCTACTCTACCTAAAGCCCAGAACATACCCCGAAGCAAGGTGCTTTTAGGCAAGGATGTAGGAGAAGTCAAGGCGGCCAAGGACGACGGACGACTCCCGATGCAAGACCACAACACTCGCATTGTAGTATTCGGGCGCGATGCTCAGCAAGCGAAGGCCGTTGCAGAAGCAATCGCACGGGAGGCATTTCATAATGTGAGCTACTTTGAGGGAAGCTTCGAACTGTTGATCGCACTGTTGAGGAAATAACTGCTATCTCCACCGACACAAGCACGGCGGTTAACAGCAGTAGCAACGA